>NZ_OX341517.1:0-310000 GCF_946995915.1 Aminobacter niigataensis | reverse complement strand
GGCGACATCAGGCGGCTACTCGGGGCGATGTCGTCGGAAAGCTGATGCAACAAGGGCCGCGGTTTTCCGCGGCCCTTTCCTTCAGATCACCGGCTTGTCCATCAGGCCGAGCTTTTCGCGCCTGAGCCAGCGCCAAAGAAGCAGAACCGAGACCACCGCGAGGCCTGTGAACAGGCCAATCCAGATGCCACGGCCCTCGAAGCCGAAACGGAAGGCGAGGACGACGCCGAGCGGCAGGCCGACGCCCCAATAGCCTATTGCCGCGAGTATCATCGGCACCGTCGTGTCCTGCAGCCCGCGCAACTGGCCGGCTGACACCGCCTGGGCGCCGTCGACCACCTGGAACAGCGCCGCGAACACCAGGAAGCTGACTGCCAGGCCGATCACCTGGGCGTTGGCCGGGTCGCCGACGTCGATGAAGGCCGAAATCAGCAGATGCGGCCAGAACACCATCACCATCGCCATCAGCGCCATGAAGCCGACGCCGAGCACATAGGCGGTCCAGCCGGCGCGGGTGATGCCGTCATGGTCTTTTGCACCAAATGCCAGCCCGACGCGCACGGTGACGGCCTGGCCGAGGCCGAGCGGGATCATGAACGTCACCGCGCAGATCTGGATGGCGATGGCATGCGCCGCGAGCGAAGCCGAATTGATCAGCCCCATCAGGAAGGCGGCGGCGTTGAAGATGGTGACCTCGAAGGCGAGGATGCCGGAGATCGGCGCGCCGAGCTTCAGCAACGCCATGAAACGCGGCCAGTCGGCCCGCCAGAAGCGTCCGAACAGCCGGTAGCGGCGGAACTTCTTTTCCGTCATCACCACGGCGGCCATGCCGACAAACATCATCGCACTGGCGATGCTGGTGGCAAGGCCGGAACCGGCGATACCCATCTCGGGGAAGCCCCATTTGCCGAACACCAGAAGCCAGTTGCCGAGCGCGTTGGCGGCGACGGCGATAGCCATGATGACCAGTGCCCAGCCGGGGCGCTCGAGCGCCGAGATGAACGAGCGCAAGACGATGTAGCCGAAGAACGGCAACGCCGCCCACTGCAGGTGATGGACATAGATGCCGGCCTGTTCTGCCAGCTTGGGGTCCTGGCCCATGACGAGCAGGATCGCCTCGGTGTACCACAACAGGGCCCAGATCGGGATCGAGATGAGGACTGCCAGCCACAGGCCCTGGCGCACTGTGCGGCGGACATCACGCACGGAATGTGCCTTGCGGCCAAGTTCGGCGGCCATCATCGGCGAGGTCGCATACATCAGGCCAAGCCCGAAGATCAGCGGTGCGAAATAGAGGTTCGAGCCGAGCGCGCCGGCGGCAAGCGCATCCGGCCCCAGCCGGCCGAGCATCATCACGTCGGTGGCGGTCATGGCGGTCTGCGCCAGGTTGGTGAGGATCATCGGCCAGGCGAGCGCGAGCATCGCGCGAAGCTCGTCGCGCCAAGGACTTGCCGGTGATTGCGCGCCGGTTTCGATCGCAGACATGTTTTCCGTCTTTCGTGCCGATTATCGCGAGAAATGCCGCCGATATCGTTCGATTCGGCCTCAAAACCTTCAGTTTTGCCTCGCCGTGGTCAGCTTTTGAAGCAAACCGCCCGACGTGGCAAGCCGTCACGGGCGCCAAGCATTGAGCCAGCAGGGTCGCGAATGCCCGCGCGCGGCGCGGCCGTTCAGCCGCCGAAGTCGGCGATTTCGGGCAGGATCCATTCGCGGAAGGCGCGGATCTTGGGCACGTTGCGGCGCGCTTCCGGATAGACCAGCCAGTAGGCATGGCCATCGTCGCCAAGCAGGTCGAAGGGCTGGATCAGCCGGCCCTCGGCGATCTCGTTGGTAAAGAACTTGCGCGTCAGGATCGCCACGCCCTGGCCGGCCATCGCCGCATTTGCCTCATAGGCCTGCGAGCCCATCGAGGTGTCGGGCCGCCCCTCCAGGCTGTCGGTCGGCACGTTCGCCAGTTCGAACCAGCGCTTCCACCAGACATCGGTCGGATCGAGGATGCGCAGCTTGAGCAGGTCGGCTGGCTCCTTCACCCCGCCGATGCTGTCGGCCAGGCGAGGGCTGAGCATCGGCGTATATTGGGCGCGGAAAAGCAGGTGGGAGACCAGGCCCGGCCAGGCACCGTCTCCGGAGCGGATGCCGATATCGACTTCCTCGCGCGCAAAATCGACCATGTGGCTGGATGTGTCGAGCCGCACGGCAATGGCGGGATGGCGCATCTGGAACGAGCCGATATGCCGGGCCAGCCAGTTGGAGGCGAAGGTCAGCACGGTGGAGATGCACAAGGTGCCGCCCGATCCGGCCCGCGCCGCGGCATAGGCCTCGCCCAGTATGTTGAAGGCGTCGCCGACGGCCGGCGCCAAGCGGCTGCCGGTTTCGGTCAGCACCACTTGCCTGGGTTTTCGCAAGAATAGCGGCGTGCCGACCCGCTCCTCCAGGAGCTTGATCTGGTAGCTGACCGCCGCCTGGGTCATGCCGAGCTCGGTCGCAGCCTTGGTGAAGCTTCCATGGCGCGCGGCAGCCTCGAAAACCCGTAGCGCCGTCAGCGGCGGCAGTTGCTGGCTCATGCCAGGGGCATCCTATGCATAAGGGCTCTTAATGGGTCGTGATCGACGTTCAATTGGAAATGCCAATCATTACAAACCAATATGTAGGCCAACGCATCAGCACTCTTCAAGCAACTCATAAGGATGACGATCATGGCCACGGTACAGGCAAGTCTTATCCATTGCGAGCAGATCAGCTGGACTGCGCGGCTGGCTGCCGTCTTCGGCGTGCGTTCCCGGCGGCGGGTCCTCGATGCCAGGGACCTCTCCGACCACCTCAAGCGCGATGTCGGGTTCCTCGACGGCAACAGCCCCTGCGGCCGGCGTCGCTGAAGGCCGGACGCACGCGCATGTGTCCTCGAAGGCCATATGAACGGTTCATTTCCGCCGCCAAAGCTCCTATGAGCAATGGGGTGAACAAGGACCGGTCAGATGACACCGAAGGCAGTGTATTGGGATATGGACGGCACGCTGATCGACAGCGAGCCGCTGCACGAGCAATCGCTGGTCGCCGCACTGCGCAGCGTCGGCGTCGAGCCGCCGGTCGATCTGCACGCCCGCGTCGTCGGCCAGGCGGCGCGGCCGGTCTATGAGGTCTTGCGCGAACAATTCGGCCTCGGCCTGGAATTCGACGACTGGATCAACCTGAAATACAACCACTATATGAGGCATGCGCCGGGTCTTCTGCCGCGTGAGGGCGCGATGGAGATTTTCCGCGACCTCAAGGCGAGCGGCGTGATCCAAGCGATCGTCTCGAATTCCGACCGCATGGTGGTTGACGTCAATCTGCGTGCCGTCGGCCTTCACGAGCCGGCGATGAAGACCATCAGCCGCAACGACGTGCGCAACGGCAAGCCCGATCCCGAGCCCTATCTGCGCGCCGCCTGGCTGACCGGCATCGATCCGGTCGACACGGTGGTGATGGAAGACAGCGTCACGGGTGCCATCGCTGGCGTCGCCGCCGGCATGCGCACCATCTTCTGGCCGCAGGACAGGATCGATGGTCCTGCCGGCGCACTGATCGCGCATAGCGCCGCAGAGGTCAGGGAACTGCTCGGGCTGGACTGAGTTAGCTCCGGTACGTCGGCTCCTGCTCGTCGAGGATCGCCTTGAGCTCGGCGAGATGGCGTTCGGCCTGGCCGGGATAGTCCTCCTGCTCGAGTGCCGCCTTTTCGGCGATCTCGTCGGAGAGCGTGCGCAACGGCCGGCCAGTCCACAAGGCCTTGATGTAGGTCTCGCAGGCGCGTTCGAAATAATAGAGCCGGTTGAAGGTGTCGGCGACGCTGTCACCGATGACCAGCACGCCGTGATTGCCCATGATCATCACCTTGACCTTGGGATCGGAGAGCAGGCTGGAACAGCGCTCGCCCTCTTCCTCGAAGGCGAGCCCGCCATATTGGCCATCGACGACGTGGCGGCGGAAGAAGATCGCCGTGTTCTGGTCGATCGGCGGCAGGGTGGAATCGGCCAGCGAGGCAAGCACGGTGGCGTGGATCGAATGCACATGCATGACGCAGCGCGCATGGGCGCAGTTGCGGTGGACCGCACCATGCAGGCCCCAGGCGGTCGGGTCGGGCGCATTGGGCCCGCTCATCGTCTCGGGATCGTTGGCGTCGATCAAGAGCAGGTCGCTCGCCTTGATGCGCGAGAAATGCACCTGGTTGGGGTTCATAAGGAACTTCGAGCCGTCGTCGCTGACGGCGAGCGAGAAATGGTTGGCCACCGCCTCATGCATGTTGAGCCGCGCCGTCCAGCGGAAGGCGCAGGCGAGGTCGACGCGCTCTTCGTAGAACGGCAGGTTGGTCTGCTTGAGCTGGGCGACGGCCATGTGTTCCTCCCTCTCTCCGGCTGGGGGAAGAGTGCCGCGTCATGTCAGGTGCGGCAACCGCCGCTCAGGCTGAAATCCGTTGGTCCAGCCGGAGCCCGCCATTCTCCACGATGAAGTCGATGACCGCTTCCAGTCCCTTGCCGCGCGACAGGTCGGTGAAGCCGAACGGGCGCTTGCCGCGCTGGCGGGCGGCGTCGGCTTCCATGACCTCGAGATCGACGTTCACATAGGGCGCGAGGTCGCTCTTGTTGATGACCAGGAAGTCGGAGCGGGTGATGCCGGGGCCGCCCTTGCGCGGGATCTCTTCGCCCTGGCAGACCGAGATGACGTAGAGCGTGATGTCGGCGAGGTCGGGCGAAAAAGTCGCCGCCAGATTGTCGCCGCCCGACTCGATGAAGACGATGTCGAGGTCGGGGAATTTGCGGTTCATCGCGGCGATGGCCTGGAGATTGATCGAGGCGTCCTCGCGGATGGCGGTGTGCGGGCAGCCGCCCGTCTCCACGCCCATGATGCGCTCTTCCGGCAGCGCCTGGAGGCGGGCGAGCAGCAGCGCGTCCTCCTTGGTGTAGATGTCGTTGGTGACGACGGCGATGGAGAACTCGTCGCGCAGCGCCTTGCACAGCTTTTCGGTCAGCGTCGTCTTGCCCGAGCCGACGGGCCCGCCGATGCCGATGCGAAGCGGGCCGTTTTTCGATGTCATGGCTGAAATCCCTTGATGGCGAGGAAGGCGAAGCCTGTGCCGACGAGCAGGCACAGCGGCGAATAATACAGCCGGTCGAGGCGGGCGAAGGGCATTTCCGGCGTCAGCCGACGCCACGCCGGGGTGAAGCCGGCGATGCCGCGGCCCAGGAACACCAGCGCGATCATCAGCGCCGAAGCGGCGAGCCCTGCTCTCGGGAACGGCGTGGCGAAGACCCCGACCAACGCCAGCGGCCACAGCGTCGCCAGCAACAGGCAGGCGGCAACGGCAAAGCAGGCGAAGGGCGTCGGCATGGCGTCGATGCCACGGAAGCCGGCGACCGCACGGGCGCAGGACGCCTGGTCGGTGCCGGGCCAGACGCCGCCGAGGCCCCAATAGACGTGCAGCGAGGTCAGGAGATAGAGCACCGCGGCAAGCGCGAAGGCGATCAGGATCATGAGCGGAAAAGCCTCGAGTGCTGGGTTTCGTGGCGCATGGCCACGATGTCGGAGGTAAGCGCCGCCGAGCCGAGGTCGTCGAGGCTCGACGCCGCAGCGCGGGCGGCAACCGCAAGCGCCACCGGCTCGAACGCGGCAACAATGCCGGTCGCAGCTACCTGGCCGACGACGCCGAGGCGGATCGCCGCCTGAAGAAGATTGGTCGAGAACGCCTGCAGATAGGCCGCAAGCGCATCCTCGAGCGCGACGCCATTGGCGCCTGAAACCGCACCGACGGCGACGCAGTAAGGGCAATCGGCAGGCAGTTTTTCAAGCACCGGATGCGGCCAGGCGGAGGCGGCGGTAAGGAAGGCCTGTCCCTGCAGCATCGTTTCCATGTGGCGTTCGCGCGAGCCGGCGAGCGCCTCGCCGAGTTCGGCGATCTCGGCGAGATCGCCATCCTCTCGGGCGCGGCGCCACGCTTCGGCGAACAGCACGGCATCGTTCCAGCCGGAGCCGAGTTCGGCCAGGGCTGCCAGCCAGCCGGCAAGGTCGTCGCGGCTGGCGACGAGCCCGTCATGCACGGCGCGTTCGAGGCCATGGCTGTAGGAGAAGCCGCCGACCGGGAACGCCGGCGACAGCCACGCCATCAGCCGCAGCAGCGCTGCACCCTTGCCGGGCTCAGTCATGGTGGTGATGGTGTCCGCCATGATGGTGGTTGTGATCGCCATGGTGGTGATCCCCATGGTCGTGCGCGTGACCGTGGCTTTGCCCATGGCTGTGGCCCTGGCCGGAATAGGCGCCGCGCACCGGCTCGAACGGCTCCAGGATGTCGCTGACCTGGGCGCCGAGGCCCTCCAACATCGCCTTGATGACATGGTCGCGCAGGATGAGGATGCGGTCGGCTTCGATCGCCGCCGCCAGGTGCCGGTTGCCGATGTGCCAGGCAAGTTGCGTCAGGTGTACCGCATCATGGGCGCGGATTTCATAGAGCTCTTCCTCGGCGGCAATGATCTCGGCGTGGCGGCCGTCGTCGAGCACCAGCACGTCGCCGGTTTCGAGCACGACGGGCTCGGGCAGGTCGACCAGCACGCGGTCGCCATGGACGAGTTCGATGGCGCGGCGGCGGATATGGCGTTCGTCATGGGCGAGCACGGCAAGGTCGAACGGCAGCTGGCGCTGCGCATCGGCACGGACGACTTCGGCGCGAATGAGATGGGGAGCGCGCAGCATCGGTAAGCTCTTTCCTTTTACATGAAGTCGGGGTGTTAGCCGGTTCGGGCAATGGTGTCGAACAGGACCAAAACCGCGATATCTGACAGGTACAGTAGCCGTGATGATGGCGTGATGGAATCGTCCGCTGCGGGTGGCGACAAAGTGCCACCAGCGCAGGGTGGCTAGCATCTCGATTGCAGCCAACTACTCCGGGAAGAATTCCAAATCGAGGACCTGACCAATGCTGAAAGGGCAATCTGACGGGAAGGCGTCTGCAAACAGTCCGGTTTCGGTGGCGGCGTTCGATCGTGCAAGTGCATATTCCTCGGCCAGAACCTTCCTCGGATAGCTGTTCAGGCTTGGGCTGTCCTTGACCACCCGCGAAATCCGCCAACGCTGTTCGGTAATCGTTGCTTTCCAGCTTCCCGCCCGCTGATCCGGCTGGAACCGCCACTTCAAAAGATGGACAAGCAGCACATTGAGCCTGCTTTCGATTTCGCGTTTGTCACTGCGCCCCAAGCTTTCGATCTCCTCGGCGAGATTTTCCCGGTCGAGATCCTGCAGATTTCCCTCGCGCAGCAGCGCGCCTTGCTCTGCGCACCAGCGAGCATAATCGGCCTCGTAGGGCGTCAATTGCGGTTTGCCGAAAATCTTGTTCATGGCACGCATCCTGCGCCGAAATACGCATATCGCCAATAGATCTTGGCGTGGATGAAGTTCCCGCGCCCTTTTCCGATTGACCGGCCGTATTCGAGGTAACAAAAAACCCCGGCGCGCGGAGACGGCCGGGGTTTCGATCTTGGCGAGAACACTGAAGCTTATGCGGCTTCGGCGACGTCGTCGTTCTTGAGCGCCTCAAGAATGTTCTGCGGCGAGGAAACGCCGTAGGGATCGCTGTCGCAATTGTCGGAGAAGCCTTCTTCCTCGAACCACTTCTCGATGCGGCCGTTGTTGATGACGGCGGCGTAGCGCCACGAGCGCATGCCGAAGCCGACATTGTCCTTGGCAACCAGCATGCCCATCTTGCGGGTGAATTCGCCCGAGCCGTCCGGGATCAGCTTGACCTTGTCGAGGTTCTGCGACTTGCCCCAGGCGTTCATGACGAAGGCGTCGTTGACCGACACGCAGTAGATCTCGTCGATGCCCTGGGTCTGGAATTCGCCGAACAGCTTTTCGAAGTCGGGCAGCTGGTAGGTCGAGCAGGTCGGGGTGAAGGCGCCCGGCAGCGAGAACAGGACGACGCGCTTGCCGTCGAAATAGTCGGCCGAGGACTTGTCTTCCCAGCGGAAGGGATTGGGGCCGCCAACGGCTTCGTCGCGTACGCGGGTACGGAAGGTGACGGCAGGAACTTTTTTCCCGAACATGTAGAACTCCATTTCCAAGATAGCCGGAGCCCCCGATCTTGGGCTCGGGAGTCCTGCCGGATATTTTTGCTAGCGAGGGCTAGATAACAATTGGCCGGAGGCGGTTCCAGCATTGCCGGCGTGGCATCAGGTCGCGGGTGGACTGACGTCAGAACAGGAAGTAGCGCTGCGCCATCGGCAGAACCGTCGCCGGCTCGCAGGTCAGAAGCTCGCCGTCGGCGCGCACCTCGTAGGTCTCGGGATCGACCTCCATCTGAGGCATGGCGTCGTTGAGGATCATCGAGCGCTTGCCGATGCCGCCGCGGGTGTTTTCGACCGCCACCATCTGCTTTTCGACGCCGATGCGCTCGCGCAGGCCGCCCTCCAGCCCGGCCTTCGAGACGAAGGTGATCGAGCTGTTGGTCAGCGCCTTGCCGAAAGAGCCGAACATCGGGCGGTAGTGACTCGGCTGCGGCGTCGGGATCGAGCCGTTGGGGTCGCCCATGGGCGCCGTGGCGATCCAGCCGCCGAGCAGCACCATGTCGGGCTTGACGCCGAAGAACGCCGGGTTCCACAGCACGAGGTCCGCGCGCTTGCCGACTTCGATCGAGCCGATCTCGCGCGACATGCCATGCGCGATGGCCGGGTTGATGGTGTATTTGGCGATGTAGCGGCGGGCACGGAAATTGTCGTTGTCGCCTTTTTCGCCCGGCAGCGCGCCGCGCTGGCGCTTCATCTTGTCGGCCGTCTGCCATGTCCGGATGATCATCTCGCCGACACGGCCCATCGCCTGGCTGTCCGATGAGATCACCGAAAACGCGCCGAGGTCGTGCAGGATGTCCTCCGCCGCGATCGTCTCCTTGCGGATGCGGCTCTCGGCAAAGGCGATGTCCTCGGGGATCGATGGCGACAGGTGATGGCAGACCATCAGCATGTCGAGATGCTCGGCGATGGTGTTGACCGTGTAGGGCCGGGTCGGATTGGTCGAGGCCGGGATCACGTTGGGATACTGGCAGACCTTGATGATGTCGGGGGCATGGCCGCCGCCTGCACCTTCGGTGTGGAACGAATGGATGGTGCGGCCCTTGAAGGCGGCGACCGTGTCCTCGACGAAACCGCCTTCGTTCAGCGTATCGGAGTGGATCGCGACCTGGATGTCGTAGGCGTCGGCGACCGACAGGCAGGTGTCGATGGCCGCCGGCGTCGAGCCCCAGTCCTCGTGCAGCTTGAGGCCGCAGGCACCAGCCAGCACCATCTCTTCCAGCGCGCCCGGCAGCGAGGCGTTGCCCTTGCCGAATACGCCGATATTCATCGGCAGGCCGTCGAAGGCCTGGATGATGCGGGCGATGTTCCATGGTCCAGGCGTGCAGGTGGTGGCGAGCGTGCCGTGCGCCGGACCGGTGCCGCCGCCGACCATGCAGGTCACGCCGGAGTTCAACGCCTCGTCGACCTGCTGCGGCGAGATGAAATGGATGTGGGTGTCGATGCCGCCGGCGGTCAGGATCTTGCCTTCGCCGGCAATGATCTCGGTGCCGGGACCGATGATGATGGTGACGCCGGGCTGGGTATCGGGATTGCCTGCCTTACCGATGGCGGCGATGCGGCCGTCCCTGAGCCCGATATCGGCCTTGTAGACGCCGGTGTGGTCGAGGATCAGCGCATTGGTGATGACGCAGTCCATCGCCCCCTGGGCGCGGCTGAGTTGGCTCTGGCCCATGCCGTCGCGGATGACCTTGCCGCCGCCGAACTTCACTTCCTCGCCGTAGACGGTTAAGTCGTTCTCGACCTCGATGAACAGCTCGGTGTCGGCGAGCCGGACCTTGTCGCCGACGGTCGGGCCGAACATCCGGGCGTAATCGGGACGGGAGATGATTGCTGGCATCAGAGCTTTCCCATCACCTTTTTCTGGAAGCCGTAGACCTCGCGCTTGCCACCCAGCGGCACCAGCGTGACGTCGCGCTCCTGGCCCGGTTCGAAGCGCACGGCGGTGCCGGCGGCGATGTCGAGCCGCATGCCGCGCGCCTTCTCGCGGTCGAACTTCAGGCCGTTGTTGGTCTCGTAGAAATGATAGTGGCTGCCGACCTGGATCGGCCGGTCGCCCGTGTTGGCGATCTTGAGCGTGACTGTCGGCTGGCCCTTGTTGAGCTCGATTGAGCCGGGGGCGGTTATGATTTCGCCGGGGATCATGGTGTCGTTCCTCAGGCTGCCGATTTCGGCGTGCAGCCTTCGGCTTTCAGCACGCGCTTGGTCGAGGCGGGATATTTCAAAAGCATGGCGGCGGGCCGGATCGGGCGGGCGGAAAAATTTCCGCCGCAATTGGGGCAGGTGCCGCCGAGCACGCCGTCAGCACAGTCCGTGCAGAAGGTGCATTCGAAGGTGCAGATCACCGCGTTTGTCGCCGCGGGCGGCAGGTCGCGGTCGCAGCATTCGCAATTGGGGCGCAGTTCGAGCATGGCGGCCTCAGCGGATCGGTTCGTGCACGGTGACCAGCTTGGTGCCGTCGGGGAAGGTGGCTTCCACCTGGACGTCATGGATCATCTCAGCGATGCCGTCCATCACCTGGGCGCGGGTGATGACATGGGCGCCGGCCTCCATAAGCTCGGCGACAGGGCGGCCGTCGCGCGCGCCCTCGACGATGAAGTCGGAAATCAGCGCGATTGCTTCGGGATGGTTGAGCTTGACGCCGCGCTCGAGCCGCTTGCGCGCCACGATCGCCGCCATGGCGATCAGCAGCTTGTCCTTTTCCCTTGGCGTCAGGTTCATTCGCGCACCGAAATCCTAGAGTGACCACAGTCTGGGCAAGCCTGCCTGTCCGTTGAGCAGGGCTACCAGGGGCATGAGTCGTTTACGTAGCTGGTAGCCGTCCTCGGCGTACAGCCTCGCAAGAAGCTTGCCAGTTCCGGCCACGTTCCAGGCGCTGACACCGCCATCGTCGCCGATGATTCGCCGCGCCGGCTCCACCAAGACCTCGGTTTCGTCGGAGATCAAGAGCAGCGTTGCCATGGCGATGCGCCCTCCGGCAGATGCCGGCTTGGCGAGCGTCGTTTCCATGTCGGGGCCGACGGAAAATTCTTCCGCGTGGACGAGCTTTCCCTCGCACCGAACGCGCCAGCGGTCGCGAAACAGGCCGTCCTTGGCGCGTTCGCCCATGGCGCTGCGGCCGAAGACCGTCGCTTCGACGATGAGCGCTTCGGCACCTCTAGCCATGTCGACATCGAGCGAACGGGAGAATGCGGAGCGGTCGAACACGATCGTCTCCTGCGGCAGCCATGCAAGCCGACCGCCTTCGCCAACCGTCAGCCGCACGTCCACTTCGGCCTGGCCGGCCAGCGCGCGGTAAACCTTTTCGCACGCCTGGGTGGTGATCGATGCCCGCGCGCTGGCCCCGACCGCAACCTCCCATCCGATGCGGTCACCGCCAGTCAGGCCACCGGCCATGTTGATCAGCACCGCCTCCAGCGGATCGCCCCCGGTATCGGGCAGCCTGATCTTGGCGGCGCCGTCCTGGTAGAGACGGGCGAGGCGGCTGCGTCCGGCACGATGCACGATCTCGATGCGGGCGCGTGCCGCCACGCGTTGCGAGGAAATCGCTGCTGCGTCCGTCGCCGCGGACAAGGATGCGCTGATGGTCATGATGCTCTGAGGTTTAGCCGAGACGACGCGATTGTCGATATATAGCTTGTTGCCTCACGGCGTTTCGGTTTCTATAGAGAGATGCCTTTTTGGCTCATTTCGGGGGCGAACAGTGCAATTCGGGCTCGGAAAGGGCCCGACACGACGGTCGTGCGACGCCGGCCAATGTAAGAGAGTTCTTGGGGAAGGGTACTGATGGCTGATCAGCTGGCAACGGAAATCATCGACAAGATCAAGGCGCATGCAGAGACCGGCGGCGAAGAGATCACGCTCGATACCGAATTGACCGCGCTCGGCATCCATTCTCTCGAACTGACCGAGATCATCTTCGATCTCGAAGAAGAATACGGCATCGAAATCGAGATGAACACGGCCGATGCCTGGAGCAGCCTCAAGAATGTCGGCGACATGGTCGAAGCCGTTCGCGCCCTGATTGCACAAAAAGCCTGAGATGAAGCGTCCCCGCATCGTCATTACCGGCATCGGCGGGCTGTGCGGGCTCGGCACCGACGCGCCTGCCATATGGGACTCCATGCGCGCTGGCCGCTCGGCCATCGGGCCGCTGACCAATGGCGCCCTGCATGAACTCAAGATCCGCATCGGCGCCGAAATCAAGCAGCTGCCCGAGCACGGTATCGACCGCAAGCAACTCGTTTCGATGGACCGCTTCAGCCTTCTCGCCGTGATCGCGGCCAAGGAAGCGATGCGCCAGTCCGGCCTGGTCGTCGACGAAAACAACACCCACCGCGTTGGCACCATCGTTGGCGTCGGCGTCTGCGGCTGGGAAGCGATCGAGGAAAACTATCGCGCCATCCTGCTCGAGGGCAAGAACCGCGCCGGCATCTTCACCGTGCCGAAGGTCATGCCGGGTGCTGCGGCCGGCCAGGTCAGCATGAACCTCGGCCTGCGCGGTCCCGTCTTTGGCGTCACATCCGCCTGCTCCTCGTCCAACCACGCCTTCGCAACCGCAATGGACCAGCTCCTGCTCGGTCGCGCCGATGCGATTGTTGCCGGCGGCACCGACGCACCGCTGGTGTGGGGCGTGATCAAGGGCTGGGAAGCCTTGCGTGTCGTTGCGCCCGACACCTGCCGGCCGTTCTCCGCCGACAGGCAAGGGCTGGTTCTCGGCGAGGGCGCTGGCATGGCCGTGCTCGAAACCTACGAACACGCCATCGCGCGCGGCGCGACCATCCTGGCCGAACTTGCCGGAACCGGCATGTCCGGCGATGCCTCCGACATCGTCGCACCGACGGTCGAAGGCCCGACCGCCGCCATGCGTGCCTGCCTGCTCGATGCCGGCCTGGCACCGGAAGAGGTCGACTACATCAACGCCCACGGTACCGGCACCAAGGCCAACGACCAGATCGAGACTGCAGCCATCAAGCGCGTGTTCGGCGCCCATGCGCACAAGCTGTCGGTGTCGTCGACCAAATCGATGCATGCCCATTGCCTCGGCGCCTCGGGCGCGCTCGAAATGATCGCCTGCGTCAATGCGGTGCGCGAGGGCCTGGTGCCGCCGACCGCCAATTATCGCGAGGCCGACGCCGACTGCGACCTCGACGTGACGCCCAACGTCGCCAAGGCTCGCCCGGTGCGGGTGGCGATCAGCAACGGCTTTGCCTTTGGCGGCACCAACGCCGTGGTGGCGGTGAAGGCGGCCTGACCGGCCGTCTTCGATCTCCCAGAGTCATATCTCCAGATGTCATCTGGATAAAACAGCGCGCATGCATATTGATGACGCGCGCCTGCATGCCTAACTTTTGCATGCCCCACCATTCCGGCCAGCGCTTCGCGTCGGCCCACCCCACGAGGAACCGTCGATGAGCGATCTCACCCCATTTCCGATTGCTGCGCGCTGGCCGGCGCAACACCCGGACCGCATCCAGCTCTATTCGTTCCCGACGCCGAACGGCGTCAAGGTCTCGATCGCCTTGGAAGAGCTCGACTTGCCCTATGAGGCCCATGCCATCAACATCGGCAAGAACGAGAGCTGGACGCCGGAATTCCTGGCGCTGAACCCGAACGGCAAGATCCCGGCGATCATCGATCCCAACGGGCCCGGCGGCAAGCCGATCGGCCTGTTCGAGTCGGGCGCCATCCTGCTCTATCTCGCCGAAAAGACCGGCCGCCTGATCCCGGCCGACCGGGTGCGGCACTACGAGACCGTGCAGTGGGTGTTCTTCCAGATGGCCTCGGTCGGCCCGATGTTCGGCCAGCTCGGCTTCTTCCACAAATTCGCCGGCCGGGAGATCGCCGACAAGCGTCCGCTCGAGCGCTACCGCGACGAGTCGCGCCGCCTGCTCGGCGTGCTCGACCAGCGGCTCGCCGGCCGCAAGTGGATCATGGACGATGACTTCACCATCGCCGACATTTCCCTGCTCGGCTGGGTGCGCAACCTGATCGGCTTCTATGAAGCGGGCGACATCGTCGGCTTCAAGAGCTTCGAGAATGTCGCGGCGTGGCTGGAACGCGGCCTGGCACGGCCGGCGGTGCAGGCCGGGCTGAACATCCCGGCGCGCTCCTGAGCACCGACGTCAAGCGAAGGCGCAGGTGCCTACTTGGCCTTGGCCTTCGCCTTGCCGCCGTCGCGAGTGATCACTGAGGCGGCAATGCCGGCTACGCCGCTCGCCACACCCTTGACCTTGCGCATCACCCGGGCGGCCACCGATGGCCGCTTGTCGGCAGCGGCCTTCTTCGGGCTGGCCGCCTTCGCGGGTTTCTCAGCTGCCGGCGTGACTTTCTTGGGCGCGGCCTTGCCGAACGCCGGCTTGGCTGCGTCTTTCGACCGTTCGGCCATTGCCGGGCCTGCACCCGCCTTCGACTGAAGTGCCTTGCCCGACCTGGGGGCAGCTTTCTTTGCCTTGGTAGCCATGGCTGTCGCCTCGCTGTTGCGCATGTCCGGACCCGCATTTGCAGGTCGTCCGCATGTCAGACAACGGGCAGTTGGCGCTTCGGTTCCGCTTGCGCTCAGATCACCAGATCGGCCTTGCGCCGCGCGGCGAGCACGCGGTCGATGTTGGGCATGTCGTTGCTGTCGATCCAGTTGCGGGCGTCGGCGTCGGAACGTCCATGCTCGCGCCAGCGTTCGACCAGGCGCCGCTCGAGCTCCTCGCGTGGCGCATCGACGAAGATGGTGAAGTCGAACAATGATTCGAGCCGCTGCCAGGGTTCCTCGTCGAGCAGCAGATAATTGCCTTCGACAAGGATGAACTTGACGTCGGCGCCGACGATCTCCGCTCCCGCGCGCGACAGCTCGATGCTGCGGTCGAAAACCGGGATGGCGATGTCGGGCTCCGCCGCCCGCAACCGCTTGAGCAGCACCTCGAAGCCGGCGAAGTCGAAGGTTTCGGGCGCGCCCTTGCGCGCGCTCAGGCCGCGCGTCTCGAGCACCTTGTCGTCGAAGTGGAAGCCGTCCATCGGCACCACGGCTGCCGAGCCTTCGGGCAGCACGTCGCGCAGCGCCGACGACAGCGTCGACTTGCCCGAACCGGGCGGCCCGGCGATGCCGATCACGAAGCGCTCGGCATGATGGGCGCGCTTGAAGAGGGTGGCGGCGATATGGGCGATCTCTGACATGGGCCTTCCCAATGGTCTCGTTTGGCATCCTGCTGGAGCATCAGACAAAATTGAGGCGGCGAAGGTTCCAGTTCAAGTGCGTTTTGCAATTCGCAGGAACGCATCGTCGAAAGCCGTGTCGCGGCTGCTGCCATCCGCGAACGCCAGCCGAAGCCTTCCTTCGCTGGGAGTAGTCGAAACCGGCGGCTGGCCGCCCTCCAGCGGCAGCGCGCCGACGATCTGGCGGAAAGCAACATGCCCGCCGAGCGCAAAGGCGGTTTCCACGCCTTCGCGCCGCAGCCAGTTGTCGCCGAGCGATGCGGCATGGCCGATCGCTGTGCGGCCGTCCTCGATGCCGAGAACCCCGGCACGGCCGTTCCACGGTGCGTAGAGGCGGCCGCCATTGCTGATCCACAGCATAGTCACGGGCAGCTCGGATGGGTTCTTCAGCACCAGCACGACGTCGGCTTCGGCCTTGCGCGCCACCGCAGTCCAGCCCATGCCGCCGTGATCGGCCTCGACCAGCGTGACGAAATCCTCGTGTCGGCGGCTGGCGCTGAAGTTGGTGAGGTCGACCTCGCCGCCTGACGCGGCGGGGAAGCGCGTCGGATCGGTGCTGCGGGCTGGGTAGGCGAGCAGATGGCTGCCGCGCGCCGGATCGGGTTCGGTCGCGTCCGGTGGCGTCGCCGCCAGCCGCTTCGGCGAAAACGCCAGCCTGCCGCCTGCACGCATCTCGGTTATCGGGTGATGGGCGACCGAGATCGCGCCCGAACCGCCTGTGAAGCTGTGTTCCTGGTAGAGGAACGGATGGCCGTCGCGCAGGATCAGCGTCTTTTCGACCGTCGCCCCCATCACCTTGTGCTGCAGACGGAAGGCGGCGCGTCGACCGCCCGAAATGGCTTCGTCGGAGACGGGATCCCATGCGCTGTTGGCCGGCCAGCCGTGCAGCGGTGCCGCCTCGACGTCGCTGCGCGAAAACGGCGCACAGAGGAAATCGCCTGACAGCCTGACAACGCCCGCCGGCAGCCCTTCCGGCAGGTCCTGCCTGTCGATCCATGGCGCGCGGTGCAATGGCCTGATGTTGCGTCCGCCGGCTTCGATGGCGAGATCGGCGACGTGGCCGACCGACAGGTCCAGTGCGACGGAAATGCCCTCGGCCTGCAATCGATGCACGTTCATCTGCCAAATCACCCGCTGTTGCTGTTCCAGACAAGCCGCTTTTTCACGGTTAGCGCAAGCTTGCAGGTGTAACCAATAGTCAACACCGCTGGCGCAACATGTGCCTGGCGCGATGAGCCAAATGGACGGCTTGTCCCACATTCTGTAGTTTCCGGCTGTTGTTGCCGGCCGGCATCCCACTCAGCCAGAGTTCTTGGCGACCACCGACAGGTTTTTCCTTGTTAGCCCAAGCCTTCCTGCTTCCGCTCTCCTTCAGGTCCTTCAGGTCCTTCAGGTCCTTCAGGTCCTTCCGGCGCCCTGTGCCCGCCCTGTTTCGCCAGCTGGCGGCGCTGCTTGCCGTGGCAGCCTTGCTCACCGGCTGCGCTACCACGGAAACGCTCAGTGTGGCCCCGCCGGCCGCGCCGGAAAAATATGCGGCCATCGTCGTCGACGCCTCCAACGGGCGCACGCTGTTCCAGGCCTATTCGACGGCGCCGCGCTATCCCGCCTCGCTGACCAAGATGATGACGCTGTACCTGACCTTCGAGGCGATGCAGCAGGGGCGCGTGTCCAAGACCACGCTGATCCCGGTGTCGGAGAATGCCCGCTCGCAGCCGCCCTCCAAGCTCGGTTTCAAGCGCGGCGAGCAGATCGAGCTGGAGGCGGCGGTCCGCGCCCTGGCGACCAAGTCGGCCAATGACGTTGCCGTTGCCGTCGGCGAGTATCTCGGCGGCTCGGAGGAGGGATTTGCCCGCCTGATGACGTCGAAGGCGCGCCAGCTCGGCATGACCGCGACGGTGTTCCGCAATGCGTCGGGCCTGCCGGACGCCGCCCAGCGCACCACCGCACGCGACATGGCCGTGCTCGGCATGGCGCTGCGCAAGCATTTTCCGCAGCATTACTATTATTTCTCCGCCACCGACTTCAATTTCCGCGGCAAGCGGGTGCGCGGCCACAACGACCTGCTCGGCCGGGTCAATGGCGTCGACGGCATCAAGACCGGCTACATCAGGGCGTCGGGCTTCAACATCGTCACCTCGGTCAATGCCGATGGCCGCAAGCTGGTGATTGTCGTGATGGGTGGCGACAGCGCACGCAAGCGCAATGCCCATGTCGAGGAACTGATCGTGCGCTACATGCCGCAAGCTTCGGGCGGCAGCCTGGCCTCGTCGCTGTTCCAGCCGGCGGCGCAGCCCGTGCCGATGCCGACCGAGACGGCGGTCGCGATGCCGGCCGTCACGTCGATGCCGGCACCCGTCGCTGCAGCGGCCCCGGCTTCAGGTCCGGTGCCGATGGCCGAAGTCTACTGATGCGCAGCCCCGGCGATTGATCTGCCGGGGAGCTTGCGTAGTCAGCGACCCGTCGCTCAGGCCGGCGCCTTGTATTGTGCGTCGCTGACATGCTCGAGCCAGTCGACGGCGCGGCCGTCCTGCGCTTCCTGGATCGCGATGTGCGACATCGCCGTGGTGGCCGCGGCACCATGCCAGTGCTTTTCGCCGGGCGCGAACCAGACGACGTCGCCGTTGCGGATTTCCAGCACCTCGCCGCCCCAGACCTGGACCCAGCCGCAGCCTGAAGTGACGACCAGCGTCTGGCCGAGCGGATGGGTGTGCCACGCCGTGCGCGCGCCGGGCTCGAAGGTGACGTTGACGGCGCGAACCTGCGCCGGGGCCGGCGCCTCGATGATCGGGTCCTGGCGCACGGCGCCGGTGAAATAGTCGGGCGACGGCGTTGCCGAGGGCCGCGATCCGCAGCGTTTGATGTCCATTCCAAGATCTCCTTCAAGACAGATGGCGGGGGTATCGCGGTTGCCAGCGCGGCTGCGGGGCTGGTTTGCCCTGCCTGAGCTTATGGCCGTTTCCTGACCGGCGCCATCCAATGCTGCCATGACACATCTTCGGTCGGCTTCGGCCGGCTTGGCCGCAGTCAAAGTCCGTGGGAGCCAGGGTCAATCGGCAAAAGCCACCGCTGCCCGCCCGCTGGTCAGGTCAGCGATCATCCTGGCGACGGCCGCGGCGTCGGCCTCGGGCAGGGCGAGGGTCAGCACTGCGCCGGTGGCGGTGAAAGTCTCGGCGATGGTGCGGACGCCCGGCACAGCCGCGAGCCTGGCCTGGACGATCGCCAGGTCGGCGAATTCGAGCGTCATCATTGCCTCGACGGTCGCCACTAGCGGCACCTTGGCGGCCGCGCGCAGGCAGGCCGATGCGGTGCCGCCATAGGCGCGGACCAGCCCGCCGGTGCCGAGAAGCACGCCGCCGAACCAGCGCGTGACGACCACGGCGACGTTGTCGAGCGCCTGGCCGTCGAGCGCCTGCAGGATCGGCTTGCCCGCCGTGCCGCTCGGCTCGCCGTCGTCGCTGAAGCGGTATGCCTGCCCGACGCGCCAGGCCCAGCAATTGTGGTTGGCGCCTGCATCCGAATGGGCCGAGATGAACGCCTTGGCCGCGGCCTCGTCGGCCACCGGACCGGCGACGGTCAGGAAGCGGCTCTTCTTGACGTCCTGGGTGAAACTTTCGATCTGCGCGAGGGTGAACATGTCAGCCGCGTTAGACAATGCGCGGCGATGATCGTCAATCGCGCCGGCGTCGGCATCACGGTGGCGCCAGGCCGCCCGGCACTGCGTGCCGCAACTGCTTTTGCCGGCGTCCGTGCTTGCCGCGCGATTTGCCACTTCCCCCGTTGAAGCCAGCCGCCGCATCGGTTATGAACGCGCGTCGTCCGGTTCGCCGGATGGTGGTCCGCGGTCAGCCTGCGGACGAGCACCCGTAGCTCAGCTGGATAGAGCGCTGCCCTCCGAAGGCAGAGGTCACAGGTTCGAATCCTGTCGGGTGCGCCATTTAACAGATTGAAAACAGATATAGTTTTCCGTCTTTTTGCTCCCCAAAAGATTGATCGATTTGGCTGCTGGCACAGTTCCAGCACAGGCGGGTCGGTTCATGGCTGCGCTTCGGAAGCGAGCAAGCAAGTTTCATGTGCAGGTGAGGAGGACAGGCTTTGCGCCGGTAACGCGCTGGAATGGTCGCGGGCAACAAGCGGCAGCCGGGCATCGAAATTCACCGAACCGATCGCTCATTCCTCCACTGCAGGAATGAGCAGGCAAATGTAACGCCAGCAGATTCTGCGGCTTCGCTCCAGATCTGCCTCCTCATAGTCGCTCGCGATCTGCCAGAAAAACCCGTCGATCATCGCGGCGATACCGTGGACCGTATCGTCCACCTGTTCCGGCGGAACCAGCCGCCGGACGGCATAGCGGATGTTCGACACGAAACGGGCACCTGTCAGTTGATACAGATGCTTGATGCGAGGCTCCGTCTGGGACGCGATCATGAACTGCATCCATGTCGCCGCTCGCTTCGGGGCACCCAGGTGTTGCGGCGCGAACGACCCGTCGACGATCGCGCGCAGTCGCTGCGCTGGCGTGGGATCAGCGGGCGCCACCCTCATGATGTCCTGACGAAACAGGTTCGAGAGATTGCGCATCGCCAGCGCCATCAGCTCTTCCTTGCTGTCGAAATAGTGGTTGACCAGGCCGGCTGACATGCCGGCGCGGCCAGCAATGCTGGCCATCGTCGCTCCGGCCAATCCTTCCTCAGCGATGACTGCGATCGCCGCATCCATCAGCTCGTCGCGGCGCATCGCCCTGATTGATCGCCTTGCCATTTGCGCTACCTTCCGATTATATATTGATTGGTCATTCAATATATTATACGTTCATTTAATCCAAGCCGGAGTTCACATGCCAGCCGTCGTCATTTCCGGGTTAAAAACAGTCGAAACCCATTGGATTCCTTTGGCCGATGGCCGCAAGCTTGCCGCACGGCTGTTCCTCCCCGAGGGTGCTGAAGACAATCCTGTCCCTCTGATCCTGGAATACATACCGTATCGCCGCCGCGACGGCACGCGTAAGGGCGACGACGAAATACACCTGTTCTTTGCCGCCCACGGCTACGCCTGTGCCCGCGTCGATATCTCTGGAACCGGCGATTCCGACGGCTTGCTGGAGGACGAATACGTCAAGCGCGAGCAGGATGATGGACTGGAAATCCTGGCCCATCTTTGTGCCCAGCCATGGTGTACGGGCGTCGCCGGCATGATCGGCATCAGCTGGGGCGGATTCAGCGGCCTCCAGGTCGCCGCGAGGAAGCCGCCGCAATTGAAGGCGATCGTCACCGCATGCTCGACGGATGACCGTTATGCCTGTGACGCCCATTACAATGGCGGCCTGCTGATCAACGACAATTTCGGCTGGGGCGGCTCCTTGTTCAGCTACGCGGCGCTGCCGCCGGACCCTGCCGTTGTCGGCGAAGAGCGCTGGCGTGAAATGTGGAAACATCGCCTCGAGGACCACAAGAACCACGCCGCCCAATGGCTGAACCACCAGCGTCGCGATGCTTTCTGGAAGCAAGGCTCGGTCTGCGAGGATTACTCTTCGATCGAATGCGCCGTGCTGGCGGTCGGTGGCTACCTCGATGGTTATACGCAGGCGATCTTCAATCTTGTCGAGAACCTTGAAGCGCCGGCGAAGGGGCTTTGTGGGCCGTGGGGCCATACCGAGCCCCATGGCGGGGTCCCTGACCCAGCCATCGGCTATCTCCAGGAATGCATCCGCTGGTTCGATCACTGGCTGAAGGGCATCGAAAACGGCGCCGAGCGCGACCCGGACATGCGCCTGTACCTGATGGACTACGCGAAACCCCACTCGCATATGGGTGCCAGGTCGGGCCGTTGGCTGGGATTCCCGCAATGGCCGGCAAGACAGATCGTTCGCAAGCAATTGTGGTTGAACGCCGGTTGCCATCTCAGCGAAACACCGGATGCAGGCGGCGCGAAACCTGCCATTTCCTCGCCACTCACCACCGGCGTGCAAGGGCAGGAATGGTGCCCCTATGGCCAGGGCAGGATTGCCGCGGAAGGCGCGCGCGACCAGCGGACCGACGACGGCGGGTCGTTGTGCTTTGACACCCACGTGCTGAGTGCGGAGCTGCCGCTTGCCGGAGTGGCGAAAATAAAGCTGCGTGTTGCCGCCGACAAGCCGCAGGCGCAGGTTTGCGTCAGGCTGAACGATGTGGCGCCCGATGGCACCTCCGCCTTCCTGACCTTTGCCCTGCTCAATCTCACGCACCGGAAAAGTCATGAGTTCCCGGCACCTTTGACCCCCGGTCAATTCGAGGATGTCGAGCTTTCGTTCAAGCCGATAGCGCAAACGATCCCGGTGGGACATAGGTTGCGGGTGGCGATTTCGTCGTCCTATTGGCCGATGGCATGGCCGTCGCCGCAGTGCACGACGCTGACCATTGATTGCCAGGCTTGCCAGCTCGACCTGCCCATTCTGAATTTCGAAGATGGCCTTGTGCCTGTCCGGTTCGAGGAGGCTGCCTGGGCCGAGCCCGGTGCGGTGACGGTCAAGGAGCCGGCACGCCAGTTGCGCTCGCTCACGACAGACCTGCCTACCGAGCGAACCGAACTGACGGTGCTGTCTGATGACGGCCGGTTCGTCATCGAGGAAACGGGCACGGAAATCACCGCCTGGCGCCGCAAGGTCTATGGCATCGATGACAATGACCCGGCCAGTTGCGTCACACAGGTGACCTGCCATGAAGAATTCACGCGGCCTGATTGGAACGCGCGTCTGGATTGCGAAATCACCATCAGCTGCGACCTCGCCAATTTTTACATCGGCGGCTGGGTCAAGGCTTATGAGCGCGGGCAGATATTTGCAGAACGGAGATATGACGAGGTCATTCCGCGCGACTGCATGTAACAAACAAAAGGGGGAACAGCATGAGCGTGAATCGTAGAACTTTCCTTCTAGCTTCATCGGCAGCGGCACTTCTGCCTTTTGCCGGGTTTGCGCGGGCCGCAGGCGACCGAATGAACCCGGTCATCGCAGTAGATGCGGATATCGGCAGCCTCGACCCGGGCAATCGCTTCGGCACCACCGAGGGCAACATCATCCGTTCGGTTTGCCAGACACTGGTGCGGTTCGAGCCGGGCAAGCTCAGTTGGTCCAACGATGCGGCCAAGGAGATACGGCAGGTTTCCGATACCGAGTTCGAATTCGAGCTCAACGCAGGCCAAATGTTCACCGGTGATTTCGGCGAGATGACCGCCGAAGACGTGAAGTACTCGTTCGACCGCTTCATCAATGGCGACAACGGCAAGAAACTTGCCTACGCCGACGACATGGAGGCTCTGAAGTCGGTCGAAATCACGGGAAAATACACCGGCAAGCTCATCCTCAAGCACCGCTCCGCGGCGCTTTGGTTGATCGGTATCTGCGACGCTTCCGGGGCAATCCTGTCCAAGAAGGCCTGCGAACAGCTGGGCGACAAGATCGCCACGACCCTCATCGGTTCGGGGCCGCTGCTGCTCAAGGACTGGCGCCCCAAGGAGCAGTTCCTGCTTGCCGCAAATCCCGACTACAAGGGTCCTTTCAAGGCTCGCGTCGGGGAAATCACCGGCAAGATCATTCCCGAACGCAGGACCTCCTTCCTGGCCTATCAGGCGAAGGAACTGGATTTCACGGCCTTCGACGCCGACCAGCTCGACACTGCGAAGGCGCTGCCGGACACCGACGTGATCGACATTGCCGGCGTCGACTACACCTGGATCGGCATCAACGTCCAAAAAGGTGCCCTTGCCGATGTCAAGGTGCGCCAGGCGATCCGCTGGGCGATTGACGTCGATGCAATCATTGAAGGCGCCTATGCCGGCGCCACCTCGCGCGCCAAGACGCTGCTGGCTCCGGGGCTGCTCGGTAACTGGGCGGATGCACCGCTCTACAACCGCGATCTCGAAAAAGCGCAGGCGCTGCTGGCCGAAACCGGCCTGACCGGCCTGACTTTCAGCTTCACCTGCCTCAACGACGCCACCTCGCTCGCCGTGGCCCAGATCGCCCAAGCCAATCTTGCCGAAGTCGGCATCACGCTCAACATCAACCCGATGGATTCCGGCGCCTATTGGGCGCTCGGCGCCGACAATGCCAGCAAGGATCTCGAACTCACCCTCATACCCTACACCTCCAAATTCGATCCGAGCTTCCAGACACAATGGTTCCTTGGCAGCCAGGTCGGTCTGTGGAACTGGCAGCACTGGAACAGTCCCGAGTTTGACAACCTGCACCAGCAAGGCGTGGAAACGCTGGAGAAGGCCCAGCGAGAGGCAATCTATATCGAGATGCAGAAGCTGCTCGACGAATCCGCGTCCTGCATCTGGATCACCCATGGCCGGAATTTCTTTGTCGATGCGTCGTGGCTAACGCCGATGCTCCTGCCGAATGGCAAGGACTGGCAGTTCGAGTACTTCGACGGAGCGTGAGCCAACAATGATGTAGGTCGATCAAGCCGGGGAACCTTGGGGGAGGGGAAACAGATGATCAAAGCGCAGCGGACGGCCGCGTTCATCGCATCGCGCCTCGTGTCGGTCGTGCTGACCATTGCCGGCGCCACCCTTCTACTGTTCCTGATGATGCGTCTTGTCCCGGGAGACTTCGCGTCCGTGATGCTTGGTCCGCGGGCGACGCCTGAGCTTCGCGTTCAAATCACGCAGGCCATGGGCCTCGACCGTAGCATCCCGGAGCAGCTCTGGCTGTTCTTCAGCCGCATCGCCACCGGCGATTTCGGCGTCGATGTCGTATCGAATCGGCCGATCCTCGATATCGTGATGGATGTGATCCCCAACACGTTGGCGCTGGCCTTCAGCGCGCTGGCGCTGGCGTTGCTGGTCGGCATTCCGATCGGCGTGATCGCGGCGCTGAAGCCGGGTTCGTGGCTGGATAGCGGCCTGGCCCTGCTGTCCATTTCCTTTATCACGACACCTACTCTGGTGGTGTCGGTCGCCCTCTTTCTCGTCTTCGCCATCGGCCTGCATTGGTTGCCCGTGGCGGGGGCCGGAGAACCGGGCGACACGATCGACCAACTACGGCATTTGATCCTGCCGAGCGTGGCACTGGCACTTGGCTGGATCGGCTACATCTCGCGGCTTGTCCGCGCTTCCTTGCTCGACACCCTGGCGGAACTTCACGTGCGGACCCTCCGCGCCTACGGCGTGTCGGAATACCGCATCGTCGGATTGTATTCCCTGAAGCTAGCGCTGGTGCCGATCGTGTCGATCCTCGGCATCGGCCTGGGCGAATTGATCGGCAGTTCGGTTGTGGTGGAGATCATCTTCGCCCGTCCCGGCATCGGAAGCCTGATCTTCAACTCCATCGCGCAGCGCAATTATCCGATTGTGCAGGCTTGCGTGGTGTTCATCGTCACCTTCTACATCATCGCCAATCTGGTGGTCGACATGATCAACGCACTGCTCGACCCTCGCATTGCGGCGGGTCGCGGGTGATGGGGTCTTTCGCGACACTGAAACGCATCTGTTCGGAGCGCGATGGCAGGCTCGGCCTCGTTTTTACGCTCGTCATTCTCATATTCGCGATCGTCGGGCCACTGGTCAGTCCCGACCCCAACCTCATCGACGTCAAAGCCCGCTTTGCGCCACCGGGAGCGGCGCATCTTTTGGGAACCGACAACCTGGGGCGCGATCTTGTTGCGCGCACATCCGCCGGCACACGCTATGCGCTCGCGCTGGCAGCGATGATCGTCGTCATCTCCTCGGTCGTCGGATCGCTGATCGGCGTCGTAGCGGCTGTTGCCGGTCCTCGGATCGACCGGGTGATTACCGGTGTCTTCGACATCGTCAACGCATTTCCGCCGCTCATCCTGGCATTCGCCCTCATCGCCCTCTACGGCAAGGGACCAATCACCTTTGTGCTCCTGGTCACAGTCGTCTTTATCCCGCAGTTTGGCAGGATGGCGCGGGCGCGGGCGCAAAGCCTGCGGAGCCTGAGCTTCATCGAGGCCGAGCGCATGCTGGCCGTGCACCCCGCCACCATCGTGGCCCGGCACTATTTGCCCAATGTCGCCGGTCCCATCATCGTGCTGGCCAGCATGAACCTGCCCGTTGTCATCGCCTTCGAGGCATCGCTCTCGTTCCTCGGCTTCGGCGTGCAACCGCCGAAATCCTCGCTCGGCACGTTGATCAAGGATGGCTTCGTGTCGATCAACCAATCCTGGTGGCCCATCATCGCGGCCTCGCTGGTCCTGGCGATCGCAACGCTCGGCGCAACCCTCCTCGGGGAAGCACTCCGGCGGGTGATCGACCCCAAAACGACAGGAGCGCGCTGATGGCGATCTCGGTGCGCAATCTGTCGGTCGACTATAATCTGTCCCATGTTACCGCGCATGCGTTGCGCGATATCTCGCTGGAGATCGGCAAGGGCGAGATACTCGGTCTCGTTGGCGAATCCGGCAGCGGAAAATCGACCGTCGCATTCGCGTTGATGGGCCTGCTGGCCAACAATGCAAAGGTTACGTCAGGCACCGCTACCATCGGCGGCCGGAGCTATGACCTGACACAGCGCGACGCCACGGCTCCACTGCGGGGACGCGGCATGGCGATGATCTTCCAGGACCCGATGCTGTCGCTCAATCCGGTGTTCACCGTCGGCACACAGCTCTGCGAAGTCCTTCGCCGGCGGTTGCCGGGTGGTGACCGCAAGACGCATGTCGCCATGGCCGAGGAGGCGCTGGCAAAGGTCAAGCTGAGCGACCCGAAGCGTCGGATGGGCCAGTACCCTCACGAATTGTCCGGTGGCATGCGTCAGCGCGTGGTGATCGCCATGGCGCTTCTATCGGAGCCGGTGCTGCTGATCGCCGACGAGCCGACGACGGCGCTCGACGTCACGGTCGAAGCGCAGATCATGCGCGAGATCGTCAGCCTGCGAGACCGCATAGGCTGCGCGGTGCTTCTGATCACCCACAGTCTTGGGCTCGTCACCGAATATTGCGACCGCATATCGGTACTTTATGCCGGCGAACGGCTGGAGCACGGCACGGTCAAGCAAGTCCAGCAGCAGCCCGGTCATCCCTACACGCGCATGCTCTTTGACTGCGAGGTCGCAATCGATCGCCAGCGCGCCGTCAACGTCACCGAAAACCGCTTTACCGTCATCCCCGGGGAATTGCCTGACCCGTTCCGGCGTCCATCCGGTTGCATTTTCAACGGCCGCTGCGATGTCTCGTTCGACGCTTGCGCGACGACTGTTCCGGACGAATTTGCGGTCGGTGACGCAGCGGACCACGGCGCGCGCTGTCTCTTGCTGGCGGGCTCATGATGGATGCCATCTCGATCAGCAAGGCGAGATTGCGTTTTGGCCAGACCATCGCTCTCGACGATGTATCCTTCGCCATTCCGCAAGGCACGTGTTTCGGCATTGTCGGCGAGTCCGGTTCCGGAAAGACGACGCTGATGCGGGCCATTCTCGGGTTGCAGAAGCTCGACCAGGGCGATGTCTGCATTCTGGGCATGCCGCTGTCGCATAGCCGCGCCGCGCTGAAGAAGAGGGCGCGTGTCTTGCAGCCGATCTTCCAGGACCCGGCGGCATCCCTTTCCCCGCGCAGTCGCATCCGCACGCTGATGGGCGAAGTCGCCACGGTCTTGAACGAACCGCTGGCGGTGACATACGAGCGCCTTGGCGTCATCTTGAACCGGCTTGGCCTGCCGAAAGGCATCCTCGACAAATACCCTCACGAGATCAGCGGCGGTCAGGCTCGGCGGGTGGCCATCGCGCGTGCGCTGCTCATGAAACCGTCCATCCTGATCGCCGATGAGCCGACCGCCGGCCTGGACGTCTCCGTTCAGGGCGACTTGCTCAATCTCTTGCAGGACATCAGGCAGTCGGAAAACATGACGCTTGTCGTCATCAGTCACAATCTGGCTGTTGTTCGGTTGATCGCTGAAAACGCTGTCGTGATGCGTGCTGGAAAAGCGGTCGAGAGCGGCGATGTAGCCTCGATGTTTCAATCGCCACGAGACGCTTACACGCGCGAGCTTCTTTCAGCCTGGCCGCGCCTGCGCGTCGAATAAGAAATTTCCCCACATGGGCAACACCAGCCGCCCCGAGTCTCCTTCAGGCTGGATAAAAGTTTGGGGGCAACGTCAGCGTGAATCCTGTCGGGCAAGCCAGCTTTTTGGTATGATCGGGAGCTGTGCTTTGCGCTCGGACTGGCCCAAGTGGGCGTACCAAATGCCCGCTTCTCGGCCGACCCTATCGGACAGACAGAGCCGTATTGGGCCGTGCCACGGCCGGGGATGCTGCCGCTCCCTGCGCCGGACTGGCCATGTCAGGGAAGTTCGGCTAGCTTTCCCTCATCCGAAACATTCCGGTGAACCTTTTTGCGGCCAACAACGACCAAGCAGACAGGAGCCCGGCGGTTGCATCGGCCATGAACATCGCATCAGACCCCATGTCCGATCGTGATCTCGTGAGCCGCGTCGCAAACGGCGACCGCGCCGCTTTGCGGCTCCTGTTCACGCGCCACCATGCACGGGTCTACCGTTTCGTGGCGCGCCAGACGGGGTCGGAAGCCATGGCGGATGACGTTGCCAATGAAGTGTTTCTGGAGTTGTGGCGCAAGGCGCCGCAGTTCGAAGGCCGTTCGGAAGTCTCGACCTGGCTGCTCGGCATCGCCCGCTTCAAGGCGCTGTCGTCGCTGCGCAAGCGCAAGGAAGACTGGCTTGACGACGACGATGCCGCCGCAGTGCCCGACGGCTCGGACACGCCCGAAGTGGTGACGATGAAGCTGGACAAGGGCGCCGCCCTGCGTCGTTTCGTCGACGCGCTGGCCGAGGAGCACCGCACCGTCATCGACCTCGCCTATTATCACGGCAAGTCGGTGACCGAGATCGGCGAGGTGCTCGACATTCCGGTGGCGACGGTGAAGACGCGGATGTTTTATGCCCGCAAGAAACTCGGCGAAGCCCTGAAGGCCGCCGGATACGACAGGGGCTGGCCATGAGCGCTGCCGAAAAGATGTCCCGCCGCGACGAGATCGAAACGCTGCTGCCGTTCTACCTGAACGGCACGCTGGAAGGCGCCGAACTGGCGACCGTCGAGGACTGGCTCGCCAGCGATCCGGCCGCACCCGCGGCCCTCGAAGCCGCCGAGGCCGAGTTTTCCGGCACGATGGCGTCCAACGAGGCGATCCGCCCGCCGGCCGATGCGCTGAGCCGCTTCTCCAGGCTGCTCGATGCCGAGGCCGGGCCGTTCCGCGAGCCGCAGGCGCAGTCGCTGCTGGCGCGTGCCTGGGAGCGGTTCATGGGCGTGCCCGTGGGCGTCGCTTGGGCCGCGACGGCAGCATTGTTGGCCTTCATCGTCGTGCAGGGCGTGGTGGCGCCTTCGGGCACCGGTTCCGACATCCAGGTCGCCGGCACCGGCGCGGAGCAGTCGAAGCTGCCTTTCGCGCTGGTCACCTTCAAGCCTGACGCCAGGATGGCCGACATTGCCGCGCTGCTCGGCGACAACGGTGCGGCGATCATCGATGGCCCGACGGCCAGCGGCGTCTTCCGTATCGCCATTCCTGCCGAAACTGTCGCCGACTACGATCGCATCGTCGGCCTGATCGCGGCGGCACCCTTTGCCGATACGGTGACAGCGGGAAGGAAGCCTGCGGGATGACGCTGCCGAGGCGAGTTGCAGGACTGATGCTGGCGGCGACATTGTTCGCCGCCACGCCTGCATTCGCCCAGACCAATGATCCCAGCCTGACGCCGCAGCAACTTGACTGCCTCAGCCGAACGACGGCAGCGACGGCTGCTGACTGCCTGCAACCCGGCGCGCAGCCGACGCCGGGCGGCCCGGGTTCCGGCGGCGGCATCCCGCCCCGGACCGTCGGCCTGCCCGAATTGCTCGTCGACCTCTTTCCCAATCCCGGCGATTTTCCCGGTGTCGCATCCGGGGGGCAGCCAGCGACGCCGGTGCCGACGCCCAATCCGCTCCGCGACCCGGCCGCCGCAAGCCCGGATCCGTCAGGTGGCGGCGCGCAGGCGGGTGGTGGTCAGCCGACACCGCCGCCGCCTGATGTGCCACCACCCGGAACTGCGATCACCGCGCCGCCGCGCGCCATAGCGGGTTCCTTCGTGCCCGACGAAGTGCTGGTCACCGTCGATGGCGGCGCGCCGGTCGCGCAAGCTGTCGCTGCCGCCTATGGCCTGGAAATCCGCTCGCAGCGTCTGTCGGCCCTGCTCGGCACCAGCCTTGTCCGCTACGGCATTCCCGACGGTCGCCCGGTCGGTACGGTGCTTGCGCAGCTTGCCGGCGATGGCCGCACCACGACACGCGAACCCAACCACATCTACGAACTGCAGCAGGCGGCGGCAGGGCCCAATTTCGCCTTCCAGCGCATCGCGCTCGACGAGGCCGCCGCCAATGGCGAGAACGTCAGCATAGCGGTCATCGACACCGCCATCGACGACACTCACCCCGCGCTGAAGGGCGTCGTCGCCGGCAGTTTCGACGCCATGCCGGGGGTGACGGTCACCGCCCGCGACCACGCCACTTCGGTCGCCGGCCTGATCGCCGGCACCGGACCGTTCAAGGGCATGGCGCCGGGCTCGAAGATCTTCCATGCCCGCGCCTTCGAAGGCGGCAAGTCGAACATGGAGATCATTCTCAATGCGCTCGACTGGGCTGCCGAGCAGAACGTCCAGATCGTCAACATGAGCTTTGTCGGGCCCAAGAATGCGCTGCTGGAGCAGGCCAGCCGAGGCGCCCGCGCCCGCGGCATGATCCTCGTCGCCGCCGCAGGCAACAACGGTCCCGGCGCGCCCTATGGCTACCCCGCCGCCTACAAGGGCGTCATCGCGGTAACGGCCACCGATGCCAAGGACGCGTTGATGAAGCAGGCCAATCGCGGGCCCTACGTCTACATCTCCGCCCCCGGCGTCGACGTCATGGCCCCGGTCGGCGGCGGCACGGATCTGGTGACGGGCACCTCGTTTGCCGCAGCGGTGGTCAGCGGCGCGATTGCCAATTTGTTGCACAACGAGCCAGGCCGCTCTGCAGAATCGATCGAAAAGGCACTCGCCGCCACCGCCACCGATCTCGGCGACAAGGGCCGCGACACCGATTTCGGTTTTGGCCTAATCAACACCAAGGCTGCCGAGGCCGTGAAGGAGTAGGGCCGGCACCGTCCGTCACAGCGGAACATAGAGTTCTGGTGAGCAAGTTGGACCGAGCGGCGTCGTAACGACGGCTTCCAACCGGTTGCGTCCTCAATAAGTTTAGTGAAGCAGCGCGTTGGCCAAAAACCGTGGATAGGTTCTTCGACACTCTATTGCGATTTCGAGGGAAGGCGCGACGGCGGGCGGTATACACCTGCATGTTTGGCTATTCGGAGACATTTGCCGATAGATATTTCAAGCGGGATGGCAAGACCGACTTCATTTGCTTCACTGATGACCGGTCTTTGAAATCCAGTCTGTGGCAGTTCAAATATGTCGACTCGCGCAAGCTTGGCCCGGTTCGAACATCCAAAATGGTGAAGCTTCTACCGCATCGCTTTGTCGGCGGTTACGCGGCGAGCTTGTATTTCGACAATACTGTCGAGCCAAAAGTCCCCGCCGAGGGCTTTTTCCAACTGCTGGATGCAACTCCAGAGCCGATGCTGTGCTTCCGCCACCCCGAGCGAAGCTGCGTGTACGACGAGGCTGAGGTTGTGACCGCCTTGGGTCTGGACGATCCTTCCACGATCGCCGCGCAAATGGATCATTATCGCGCCCTCGGGTATCCGGTCGGCGCGGGGCTCATTACGGCGACGATAATGCTAAGACGACACAACAATGCGGCCCTCGTTACCGTAATGGAGAGCTGGGCTGCTGAGGTGAAAAGATGGTCATATCGTGACCAGCTCTCGTTCAACGTCGTTGCCTGGCGGCACAGGTTCCAACCTGCCTATCTCACGGGCACGCCACATGAAAATGAACTATTTGACTGGCCACGCATAAGCGGCCATCGGCTGCCTCGTGGGTTTCGCGACGAAGTCTATCTAAAATTGAACCCTGACGTTGCAGCCGCAGGCATGAACCCAAGAAAACACTACATCGAAGCAGGATTTGCAGAGGGCCGGCGCTGGAACTAGGCGCTCCCCAAACTTCGACCAGCTAGTCGATACGGAGACCTACTCCGCCTTGCCTTCCTCTTCGAATGTCACTGCTACATCGGCGTTGGCCGACAGGCGCACCTTGTTGCCTTCGGTCTCGGCGACGAGCGCGGTGGAGATGTAGTGATGGTGGCCGCGATGGCTGCCTTCGCCGCTGTCCTTTTTCGTGAGCTTGATGCGCCCGTTCTCGACCTTGTCGACGGTGCCGATATGCACGCCGTCGGCGCCGATGACTTCCATATGCTCGCGAATTGCTGTGCTGGGCGACACGACTGTTCTCCTTGTCTGGGATTGGCAAACGAAAACGCGCTCAGCCTCGATTGGATGCAAGGCCCGAGGCCGTCGCAGCGGAATTCGCATTTCTTATTGCAAACGATTTGCAATTGCATTGACAGGCGACCCGGCTGCCACTAGGTAAGGCATCGTATCTGCCGCCCATCGGGCGCGTATTCTCGAACGGGATATCCATGACAGCGCTACGCACCACCTTCGCCGCCATCGCCATGCTCGCGGCCATGCTTGGGCTATCGGCCTGCTCCCAGGACAGCGAAGCCGGCGGCAAGATGAAGGTGGTGACCACCTTCACGGTGATCGCTGACATCGCCCGCAACGTCGCCGGCGACGCAGCCGAGGTGGAATCCATCACCAAGCCGAACGCCGAGATCCACAACTACCAGCCGACGCCGGGCGACATCCTGCGCGCCCAGAAGGCCGATCTCGTGCTGTGGAACGGGCTGAACCTCGAACTGTGGTTCGAAAAGTTCTTCGAAAACCTCGATGGCGTGGCGCAGGCCGTCGTCTCCGATGGCGTAAGCCCGATGGGCATCGCCGAAGGTCCCTACACCGGCAAGCCTAACCCGCATGCCTGGATGTCGCCCGAGGCGGCGCTCATCTATGTCGAGAACATCCGCAAGGCCTTCGCCGAGAAGGATCCTGCCAATGCCGAGGTCTATGCCAGGAACGCGGCCGCCTATTCGGAGAAGATCAAGGCAACGGTCGCGCCGATCCACAAGGCCATCGAGACCATCCCCGCCGAGCGCCGTTGGCTCGCCACCAGCGAAGGCGCGTTTTCCTATCTCGCCCGCGATTTCGGCTTGAAGGAGGTCTATCTTTGGCCGATCAATGCCGACCAGCAAGGTACGCCCCAGCAGGTGCGCAAGGTGATCGACCTCGTCAAGGCCAACAGCATTCCGGCCATGTTCAGCGAAAGCACGGTGTCGTCCAAGCCGGCCGAGCAGGTCGCGCGGGAAACGGGCGCCAAGTATGGCGGCGTGCTCTATGTCGACTCGCTGAGCGATGAGGGCGGCCCGGTGCCGACCTATCTCGACCTGCTCAGCGTCACCACCCAGACCATCGTCAAGGGACTTTCCCAATGAACGTTCCGCTGAAGGGGCGACCCGCGGCCGAGGCACAGGCCGGCGACGGCCTCAGCGTCGACAACATCTCGGTGACCTACCGCAACGGGCACACGGCCCTGCGCAATGCGTCCTTTTCCATTCCGCGCGGCACGATTACGGCGCTTGTCGGCGTCAACGGCAGCGGCAAGTCGACCCTGTTCAAGTCGATCATGGGCTTCGTGCCGCTCGCTACCGGCAGCGTTTCGATCCTGGGCCAGCCGGCCCGCGAGGCGCTGAAGAAAAACCTCGTCGCCTATGTGCCGCAGAGCGAGGACGTCGACTGGAACTTTCCGGTGCTGGTCGAAGACGTGGTGATGATGGGCCGCTACGGCCACATGAATTTCCTGCGCATGACGCGCAGTATCGACCGCGAGGCGGTGGACGCGGCACTTGAACGCGTCGGCATGGCCGACTTCCGCAAGCGCCAGATCGGCGAGCTCTCGGGCGGCCAGAAGAAGCGTGTGTTCCTCGCCCGCGCGCTGGCGCAGGAGGGCGAGCTGATCCTGCTCGACGAGCCCTTCACCGGCGTCGACGTGCGCACCGAAGAAGCGATCATCACGCTTTTGCAGGACTTGCGCGACGAAGGCCGGGTGATGCTGGTCTCGACGCACAACCTGGGCTCGGTGCCGCGCTTCTGCGACCGCGCCGTTCTGGTCAACCGCACCGTTCTCGCCTCCGGGCTGACGGCCGAAACCTTCACCAAGGCCAATCTCGAAAAAGCCTTTGGCGGCGTGTTGCGCCAGTTCATCCTCGGCGGCGCCGAGTTGCACCAGGACGCCGCCGACAAGCGTCAGGTGACAGTGCTGACCGACGACGAGCGCCCCTTCGTCATCTATGGCGACGGCAACGGCAACGACGGTGCGGCCAAGAAGGGCGGGCGCAAGAAATGATCGCCACGCTTAGCGAGCCGTTCGGCTATGGCTACATGCTCAACGCGATGTGGGTGTCGGCGCTGGTCGGCGGCGTCTGCGCTTTCCTCTCGGCTTATCTGATGCTCAAGGGCTGGTCGCTGATCGGCGACGCGCTCTCGCATTCGATCGTGCCTGGCGTTGCCGGCGCCTACATGCTCGGCCTGCCGTTTGCGCTTGGCGCCTTCCTTTCGGGCGGGCTTGCGGCCGGCGCCATGCTGTTCCTCAACCAGCGCACCAAGCTCAGGGAAGACGCCATCATCGGCCTGATCTTCACCTCGTTCTTCGGGCTCGGCCTGTTCATGATCTCGCTGTCGCCGGCCTCGGTGAACATCCAGACCATCGTGCTCGGCAACATCCTGGCAGTGACGCCGGCGGACACGCTTCAGCTGGCGCTGATCGGCGGCATTTCGCTGGCCATCCTGCTCGCCAAGTGGAAGGACCTGATGGTCGCTTTCTTCGACGAGAACCATGCGCGCTCGATCGGGCTCAACCCCGACATGCTCAAGGTGCTGTTTTTCATGCTGCTGTCGGCCTCGACGGTGGCGGCACTGCAGACGGTGGGTGCCTTCCTGGTCATCGCCATGGTGGTGACGCCGGGGGCGACCGCCTATCTTCTCACTGACCGCTTTCCCCGGCTCATCGTGATCAGCGTGGCGATCGGCTCGATCACCAGCTTCGTCGGCGCCTATGCCAGCTATTTCCTCGACGGCGCCACCGGCGGCATCATCGTCGTGGCGCAGACGTTGATCTTCCTGATGGCGTTTGTCTTTGCGCCGAAGCACGGCATGCTGGCCGCGCGGCGGCGGGCGCGGGTCGAACTGGAGGCGGGAGCATGATCGAAACCCTCACACTCCCCTTTGCCTTCCCGTTCATGCAGCAGGCGTTCGCCATCTCGCTGCTGGTGGCGGTGCCTATGGCGCTGCTGTCGTGCTTCCTGGTGCTCAAGGGCTGGTCGCTGATGGGCGATGCCATCAGCCATGCCGTGCTGCCCGGCGTCGTGCTCGCCTATATCGCCGGCATCCCGCTTGCCATCGGCGCCTTCGCCGCCGGCATGACCTGTGCCCTGGCGACCGGCTATCTCAAGCAGAACAGCCGGGTCAAGGAAGACACGGTCATGGGCATCGTCTTTTCCGGGATGTTCGGGCTCGGCATCGTGCTCTACACCAAGATCCAGACCGACGTGCATCTCGATCACATCTTGTTCGGCGACATGCTGGGCGTCAGTTGGTCCGATGTCGGCCAGACCGCGGTGATCGCTCTGATCGCCACCGGGGCCATCGGCATCTTCCGCCGCGACCTGCTGCTGCACGCCTTCGACCCGCAGCATGCGCAGGCCATCGGCCTGCCGGTCAGGCTGCTGCATTACGGGCTGTTGACCGTGCTGTCGCTGACCATCGTCGGTGCGCTCAAGGCTGTCGGCATCATCATCGCCATCGCCATGCTGATCGCTCCCGGCGCAATTGCCTATCTGCTCACCGACCGCTTCGAGCGCATGCTCATGGTGTCGGTGCTGGTGGCGGTAGCGTGCTCATTCGCAGGCGTCTACCTCAGCTTCTTCATCGACAGCGCGCCGGCACCGACAATCGTGCTGCTGATGAGCCTGACCTTTGTCGTTGCCTTCTTCATCTCGAGGCGCCGGACAGCGCTTCGGGAGCGACAGGTGGTGGTGGCGGATTGAGCCCTCTGCCCTCCCCACAAGGGGGAGGGTGAAGAGCGTCACGCGGCTGCGGCCGCCAATCTGCGGCGGGCAAACGAATGGCCTTCGCTGTCGAAGATATGCAACTCGTCGGGGCTGGCGGCGAGCCGGATCTTCGCACCGCGCTTGACCTCGACATTGCCCGGAAGCTTGGCCACCAACGGCTGGTCGGCGCGGCCGATGTCGATATAGACGAGCTGGACCTCGCCGAGCTGCTCGACATAGTCGACGAGCCCCTCGAACAGGTAGTCGTCGCCGGTCGCGACATAGAGGTCCTCGGGCCGCACGCCGAAGCTCACTGCCTTGCCTTGGGCATCAGTGGGTGTCGCCACCGGCACCGGGGTCTTGTGGCCGCCGACATGGCTGACCAGGCTGGTCTCACCGGCCCGCTCGATGGTGCCGCCAACGATGTTCATCGCCGGCGAGCCGATGAACTGGGCGACAAACAGATTGCCGGGGTGCTTGTAGAGTTCCATCGGCGTGCCGACCTGCTCGATGCGGCCGTCCTTGAGCACGACGATACGGTCGGCCAGCGTCATCGCCTCGACCTGGTCGTGGGTGACATAGATCATCGTCGTGTTGGGCATCGACTCCTTGAGCTTGGCGATCTCGATGCGGGTGGCGACGCGCAGCGCTGCGTCGAGGTTCGACAGCGGTTCGTCGAACAGGAAGACCTTGGGGTTGCGCACGATGGCGCGGCCGATGGCGACGCGCTGGCGCTGGCCGCCCGACATCGCCTTGGGCAGCCGGTCGAGATACTTGGTCAACTGCAGGATCTCGGCGGCGGCGCGCACGCGCTTGTCGATCTCGGCCTTGCTTTCCTTGGCGATCTTCATGCCGAAGGCCATGTTGTCGTAGACGGTCATGTGCGGGTAGAGCGCGTAGGACTGGAACACCATGGCGATGCCGCGCTTGGATGGCGGGATGTCGTTGACCTTCTCGCCGGCGATCTCCAGCGTGCCGCCGGTGATCTCCTCGAGCCCGGCGATAGAGCGCAGCAGCGTCGACTTTCCGCAGCCCGAGGGGCCGACGAAGACGATGAACTCACCCGATTTGATGTCGAGATCGATGCCGTGGAGAATGTGCAGATTGCCGTATGATTTCTTGACGTCCCTGAGCGTTAGATCGGCCATGGTTTCCTCCCAGATTTCTGTCAGCGTCGGTCAGGCGAAGCGCCCGAACCAGGCGCCGTAGCTGCCGAGCCGGACTGCGCCGGCGTCTGCCTTTCCATCAAGTCCGTGTCCCGCCAAAGGCTGCAGGCCCCTGCCTCCGAGATCGACCGTGGCCGGTGCGCTGCCGAGATTGAAGACGCAGACGATCTCCTCGTTGCCCTCGCGGCGGCTGAAGGCCACCGTGTCGCCCTGTGTGTCGAGGAACGAGATGTCGCCCTTGGCAAGTGCGGGATGCGACCGGCGGAACGAGAGAAACCGGCGGTAATGTTCGAGCAGCGAGGCGGCGTCGCCTTCCTGCGTGTCGACCGCCTTGGCCAGATGGTCTGCCGGCGCCGGCAGCCACGGCTTGGCCTTGGAGAAGCCACCATTGGCAGCGTCCTTGTTCCACACCATCGGCGTGCGGCAGCCGTCGCGGCCCTTGAACTCCGGCCAGAAACGGATGCCATAGGGGTCCTGCAGATCCTCGAAGGCAAGACTGGCTTCAGTCAGGCCGAGCTCTTCGCCCTGGTAGATGCAGACCGAACCGCGCAGCGACATCAGCAGCGCCGAGACGACCTTGAGATAGGCGGTGCGGTCGGCCTCGCCCATGCCCCAGCGCGAAGCGTGGCGGACGACGTCGTGGTTGGAGAAGGCCCAGCACGACCAGCCGTCGCTGGCGGCCTTGCCGAAGTCCTCGAGCACCGTGCGCACCTTGGCGGCAGAGATCTTCTCCGGCGCCAGGAAGTCGAAGGCGTAGCACATCTGCACCTTGTCGCCGCCGGCGGTGTAGGACGCGACGACCTCGAGACCGCGCTGGGAATCGCCGACCTCGCCAACCGCCGCTGCGGCAGGGTACTCGTCGAGCACGGCGCGGAAGCGGGCGAGGAATTCAAGGTTCTCCGGCCGGCTCTTGTCGTAGATGTGGTCCTGGAAATTGTAGGGGTTCACCGCCGGTGCGGTCTGGTCGTTGCGCTCCTCCGGCGGCAGCGCGGGATTGTCCTCCAGCCCGGCCGAGTGGAAGTAGAAGTTGATGGTGTCGAGGCGGAAGCCGTCGACGCCGCGGTCGAGCCAGAACCGGGTGACGTCAAGCAGCGCGTCCTGGACGTCGCGGTTGTGGAAGTTGAGGTCGGGCTGTTCGGACAGGAAATTGTGCAGGTAATACTGCATGCGCCTGGTGTCCCACTGCCAGGCCGAGCCGCCGAAGATCGACAGCCAGTTGTTGGGCGGGCTGCCGTCTGGCTTGGCGTCGGCCCAGACGTACCAGTCTGCCTTGGCGTTGTCGCGGCTCGCCCGGCTTTCTTTGAACCAGGGATGCAGGTCGGAGGTGTGCGAGATGACGCCGTCGATCATCACCTTGAGGCCGAGCCGGTGCGCTTCCGCGATCATCGCGTCAAAGTCGGCCAGCGTGCCGAACATCGGGTCGATGTCGAGATAATCCGAGATATCGTAGCCGAAATCCTTCATCGGCGACTTGAAGAAGGGCGAGATCCATACGGCGTCCGCGCCGAGGTCGGCGATGTGCGGCAGCCGCGAGATGATGCCCTTCAAGTCGCCGATGCCGTCGCCGTTGGAGTCCTGGAAGCTGCGAGGGTAGATCTGGTAGATCACCGCCCCCCGCCACCAGTCGCGATCCGCAGCGGGAGCGGGGTTTTCGATCTTGCGCATTGCGGCCTGCATGGAGCTAGCCTCCCTTGACTGAGCCCGCGAGCAGCCCGCGGACGAAATAACGTTGGAGCGAGAAGAACACGATCAGCGGCACGATGATGGTGACGAAGGCCGAGGTGGTGAGGATTTCCCAGTCGCCGCCGCGCGAGCCGAGCAGGGCGTTGAGCTTGCCGGTCAGCACCAACTGGTCGGAGCCGGAGCCCAGGAACACCATCGCCACCAGAAGGTCGTTCCAGACCCACAGGAACTGGAAGATGGCGAAGGAGGCGAGCACCGGGAAGGACAGCGGCAGCACGATCTTGACGAAGATCTCGAAGTCGCTGGCGCCGTCGATGCGGGCCGACTCCATGATCTCGCGCGGCAGGCCGGCGATGTAGCTGCGCAACAGGTAGATGGCGAAGGGCAGGCCGAAGCCTGTATGCGCCAACCATATGCCGAGATAGGTCTTGGCCGGCACGCCGAAGAACAGCCCGACACCGTTGTAGAGCTTGAGCAGTGGGATGAGCGACATCTGCAGCGGCACGACAAGCAGGCCGATGATGACGGCGATCAGCAGCGCGCGGCCTGGAAATCGCATCCAGGCCAGCGCATAGGCGGCATAGGCCGCGATCAGGATCGGGATGATGGTCGCGGGAATGGTGACCGTCAGCGAGTTGATGAAGGAGCGGCCGATGCCCTCGGAAAACAGCACCGTCTGGTAGTTGTCGGTGGTGAAGCGCGGCGGCGCCGACGACGCGTAGTAGACGCGCTGGCCGCGATCGCCCTCGAAGGCTTTGGGCGACTGCAGCACGAAGGAACCGTCGGCGTTGAGCTGCAGTGAAACGCCTTCGCCGAGATCGGCAACCGTGCCGGCTTCGTATTGCGTAGGCTGCTGCGCCTTGGTGCCGAAGGCGCTGATGTTGCGTGCCGGACCGTCGCCGAAGATGTTGCCCTCGATGACGAACTTGCCATCCTTTTCGATCTGGGCCGAAGCACCCGGCAGGCGGCCGGCTTCGGTCTGCGACGAGGTCGAAAGTGCTGTCCACCAGCCCGAGACGATGAGCTGGTCCTTGTCGCGCAGCGAACTGACCAGGATGCCCAGCGTCGGGATGGTCCAGATGGCGACGAAGACAAGCACTGCGATATGGACGCCGAAGCGGCCGAAGAAGGACTTTCCGCTTGCGCTGGCCATGTCAGTGACCTCCCCCGCCTTCGCGATTAGCCTGGCGGATGTTCCAGATCATGATCGGCACGACCGCGAGCATGATGATGACGGCGATCGCAGCACCGCGTCCGAAATCGCCGCCGCCGCGGAACATCCAGTCGAACATCAGGTTGGCCAGGACCTGGCTGTTCCACTGGCCATTGGTCATCGTCAGCACGATGTCGAAGACCTTGAGCACGAGGATGGTGATGGTGGTCCAGACCACCGCGATGGTGCCCCAGATCTGCGGCACCATGATCTTCCAGAAGATCTGGAACGGATTTGCGCCGTCGATCACCGCCGCCTCGATGGTTTCTTCCGGAATGCCACGCAGGGCCGACGACAGGATGACCATGGCAAAGCCGGTCTGGATCCAGATCAGGATCACCATCAGGAAGAAGTTGTTCCAGAACGGCGTCGAGATCCACACCTGCGGATTGCCGCCGAGATATTGCACGGCGGCATTCAGGATGCCGATCTGGGTCTGGCCTTCGGCGCGGTATTCGTAGACGAATTTCCAGATGACGCTGGCGCCGACGAACGAGATGGCGAGCGGCAGGAAGACCAGGCTCTTGGCGATGTTGCCCCACCAGATCTTGTCGGTGAGCACCGCGATGATCAGGCCGAAGAAAGTGCAGGCGGCCGGCACGACCGCGAGCCACAGCAGGTTGTTGAAGATTGAATTTCGAAATTCGCGGTCGCCGAAAGCCCAGCTGTAATTGGCGAGGCCGACGAAATTCTGGCCGGTGCGGTCCATGACGGAGAGCCTCAGCGTTTCGATCACCGGGTAGACGAGATAGACGGTGACGATCAGCATCGCCGGACCGACGAACAGCCACGGCCGGATCAGGCCCTGGCGGCGCAGATTGTCGACAGCGGCAGCACCCGAGACGCCGCGCGAAGGAAAGACCGCGTCGAGGATCTTGTTGGCGCCCCAGTAGTAGACGACGCAGCCGCCGACGCCGATGATGATTGTGAAAATGGCCGAAAGTATCTGTGCCGTCATGGGATCATCCCCCTGGGATCAGGCTGACATCGCTCAGAATTACGAATGGAAAAGCCGGGCGTCCGGACCCGGGCCAACAGGCCCGGATCACAACTCGCATGGACGTCCGCGGGGCGCGCGCTACTTGATCGCGTCCCAGCTCTTCTGGATGTCGGCGGCGACATCGGCCGCAGGCTTGCCGCCGACGAGGTCGATCATGCCGGTCCAGAAGGCGCCGGCGCCGATCTTGCCCGGCATCAGGTCGGAACCGTCGAAGCGGAAGGTCGAGGCGTTGACCAGGATGTCACCCTGCTTCTTCAGCGCTTCGTTGCCATAGGCTTCCTTGTTCGCCGTCTTGAGCGGGGTCAGGAAGCCCGATTGGGCCATCCAGACCTCGTGGGCCAGCGGCATCTTCAGGAAGTCGATGAAGGCGCGCGCGGCCTTGGAGTCCTTGGCGATGGTGAACAGCGTTCCGCCGCCGAGCACCGGATTGCCGAGCTCTGGCTTGGCGGCCATCGGCGGCAGGTAGAAGAAGTCGGCATCCTCGCCGAGCTTGGTGCCTTCAGGGAAGAAGGACGAGATGAACGACGCCTGGCGGTGCAGGTAGCACTTCGGCGGCACCGCAAAGAGGCCCTTCGGGCTGTCGCGGAAGTCGGTTGCGGCGACCGCCGCCTTGCCGCCGTCGACATATTTGTCGTTGGTGGCGATCTTGGCGAAGATGTCGAGCGCGCCGACCACGGCCGGATCGTTGAACGGGATCTCGTTCCGGGTCCACTTGTCATAGACGTCGGGCGCCTGGGTGCGCAGCATGATGTCTTCGACCCAGTCGGTCGCCGGCCAGCCGGTGGCGCCGCCCGAGCCCAGGCCGATGCACCACGGCACGCCGCCATCGGCGACGATCTTGTCGGTCAGGGCCTGCATCTCTTCCCAGGTCTTGGGCACTTCATAGCCGGCTTCCTCGAAATTTTCCGGCACGTACCAGACCAGCGACTTCAGGTCGGCCTTGAACGGGAAGCCGTAGAAGCCGGGCTTGCCGTCCTTGTCCTTGTAGGTGCCGAGATCGACCCAGGACTGGCCGGCGCCGTAATTCTCCTTGACGAAGTTGGCGGTGCCCTCGTCGAGTGCGGTGAGCAGGCCCTTCGACGCCAGGTCCTGGATCAGGCCGGGCTGCGGCAGGATGGCGATGTTGGGCGGGCTGCCGGCCTGCGTGTCGATGACGATCTGCTGCTCGTAGTTCTCGGACGACGAGTAGTTGATGGTGGCGCCGGTGGCCTCGCTGAAATATTCGAGCACCGAGCGGGCCAGGGCTTCGTCTTCCCCGCGCCACGGCCCGAAGATCGAGAGCGTCTCGCCCTTCAGGTCGACCTTCTTGAGTTCTTCGAAATTGGCCCAGGTGAAACGGGCGTCCTCGCCCGGCTTGAACTTCAGCTCCGCCGAGGCGGGCGCGCTCAGGGCGACGGCGGCCAGCGCCACGCCCAGTAACAGGGACTTCCTCATGGTCTTCCTCCCAGTGGATCGAAAACTCCGGACGGAACCTCCATTCCGTCCGCCTGCACCGCCCCGACTGTGCCTCAGACTTGCGCGAGCTGCAACTACACCGCACAACGGCATTTCAAAGCGCTTTGGCTGGCTTCATCACGCCACTGGAATCGAAAAGAGTCAAGAGCGCAGCCGAACTAATCGATTTAAATTTGCCTAGCATGTGCGGTGCAGCATGCTTTTTGGGCGTCGCAGCAGTAAATTCTGCTTCAAACCAAGCACCTGAGGGCCTAGTCTTGCCGGCGCGACACGGCTACTTGGTTCGGCGATCGGACCAGGCTGTATCTAAAGCGCTTTGGGAATCGGGGCCGAGGTGAACCTCAAGCAACTTTCGACCATGCTCCAGCTTTCGCAGACGACGGTGAGCCGTGCGCTCAACGGCTATCCCGAGGTCAACGAGGAAACGCGCCGCCGCGTGATGGAGGCGGCCAAGCGCCATGGCTACCGGCCCAACCCCAGCGCGCGCCGGCTGGCGACCGGCAAGGCCGGCATGATCGGCTACGTCATGCCGACGGGCGCCGCCGTCGACATCGATCCGCATTTCGTCGAGTTCCTGTCGGGCCTTGGCGATTACGCCCGCGGCCACGAGCTTGACCTGGTGCTGAGCCCGGCCGATGCCCAGGACGAGGAGACGACCTACCGGCGCATCGTCGCCAACAAGCAGGTCGACGCGCTCTACATCTCGGCGCCTCGCGCCGCCGACAGCCGCATTGCGCTCGCCCACCAGCTTGGCGTCCAGTTCATCGTCCATGGCCGCAGCGAGGGGCTGGACTTCGACTATCCCTACATCGACATCGACAATGAAGGCGCCTTTCACGACGCGACGCGGCTGCTGGTCCAACTCGGCCACAAGCGCATTGCCCTGATCAACGGCGACGACACCCAAACCTTTGCCATCTTCCGCGAGCGCGGCGTCAGGCGGGCGCTGTTGGAAAGCGGACTGGCGCTTGATCTCAGGCATATTCGCTCCGAGGTCATGATCGAGGAGAACGGCTATCGCGCCGCCCGCAGCCTGCTCGAAGCGTCCGACGCGCCGACGGCGATCGTCTGCTCCAGCCTGATCATGGCGCTGGGCGTGGTCAGGGCGGCGCGCGACCTCAATTTGTCGCTGCCCGGCGACCTGTCGCTGGTCAGCCATGACGACGTCTTTCCCTGGCTGAAGCCCGAGCATTTTTCGGTGCCTCTGACGACCACGCGCTCCTCCATCCGCGCCGCCGGCGCCCGTGTCGCCGAGCGGCTCGCCGCCCGCATCTCGGGGCTGGAGGACGGGGCCCGCGGCGAGGTCTGGCCGGTCGATCTCGTCGTGCGCGGTTCGATTGCGGGCGCACGCTAGCGGGCGCTGTTTCCACAGCGGGGCTGCTGTTGTCGCTGTTCATCTGGGGATGAACGCGTACATAATCTTTTGCAACTGGGTGTCATCTGGCACATAGTCGCGCCATGATGAAAACCGCAGCCAAGCCCGTTTCCAAGAAGCCCGACTATGAGAAGGCGTTGCGCAAGGCGGGCATCCGCATCACCCGGCCGCGCAAGATCATCCTGGGCATACTGGGCGAGACCGAGGACCATCCCGACGCGCTCGAGATTTTCCGCCGCGCCGAAACCATCGACAAGAGCATCTCCCTGTCCACGGTCTACCGGACGATGAAGCTGCTGGAGGAGATGGGTGCCATCCACCGCCATGCCTTCGAGGGCGGGCCGTCGCGCTTCGAGCAGGCCGGCGGCGATCACCACGACCATCTGATCGACATCGAAACCGGCAATGTCATCGAGTTCCGGTCCGACAGGATCGAACAGCTACAGCAGGAAATCGCTCGCCAGCTCGGCTACGACATCGTCCATCACCGGCTCGAGCTCTACGGCCGCCGCCGCAAGGATTGATGACGCAAGGTCAGGGCACGACGAGTTGATCGGCCTCTGCCGGTGCCTGGACGCGCGCGAGTTGACCTTGTCACGGGCCCGGTCAATCATGCCGCCACCCCGGACCACAGCAATCAGCAGACAGGAACAGCGACCATGGAAAAAGCCGAAATCGGACTGATCGGGCTTGGCACGATGGGCTCGAACCTGGCGCTCAACATCGCCGAAAAAGGCCATCGCATCGCCGTCTTCAACCGCACCCCGGCGAAGACCCAGGCCTTCGTCGAACAGGCCGGCGACCTGCGCAACATGATCGTGCCCTGCGCCTCCATCGCCGAGCTGGCCGAGGCCATCCGCCCGCCGCGCCCGGTCATCATCATGGTGCTAGCGGGCACGCCGGTCGACGAGCAGATCGCAGCGCTTCGTGGCGTCATGTCGGCCAACGACATCGTCATCGACGCCGGCAACGCCAATTTCCGCGACACCATGCGCCGCTTCAAGGAGCTCGAGGGCTCGGGCCTGACCTTCATCGGCATGGGTGTCTCGGGCGGCGAGGAGGGCGCGCGCCACGGCCCCTCGATCATGGTCGGCGGCACGCCTGAATCCTGGACGCGCGTCGAAGACGTGCTGACCGCGATATCGGCCAAGTTCAAGGGCGAGCCATGCGCGGCCTGGCTCGGCACCGATGGGGCCGGACATTTCGTCAAGACCATCCATAATGGCATCGAATATGCCGACATGCAGATGATCGCCGAGATCTACGGCATCCTGCGCGACGGCCTCGGCATGAAGCCGAAGGAGATCGCGCCCGTATTCGCCGGCTGGAACAAGGGCAGGCTGGAGTCCTACCTGATCGAGATCACCGCATCCGTACTCGAAGCCGACGATCCCACGACCGGCCGCCCGGTGGTCGACATCATCCTCGACCGCGCCGGCCAGAAGGGCACCGGCAAGTGGTCGGTCATCGAGGCGCAGCAGCTTGGCATTCCGGCAACGGCGATCGAGGCGGCGGTGGCGGCGCGCGTGCTGTCGTCGATGAAGGACGAACGGCTTGCGGCGGAGAAGGCCTATGGCGCCAACACGCTGAAGTTCGCAGGCAGCCGGGACGAAGTGCTAGGCGACCTGGAACTGGCACTGTTTGCCGGCAAGATCGCTGCCTACGCGCAGGGCTTTGCCGTGATGGCCGGCGCCTCGAAGGAGTTCGGCTGGAACCTGCCGATGCCGACCATCGCCAAGATCTGGCGCGCCGGCTGCATCATCCGCTCGCAGTTCCTCGACACCATCGCCGAAGCCTTCGGCAAGGCCGAACCGTCGACCAATCTTCTGATGGTGCCGGCCTTCGTCGAGATGATGGGCAAGGCGCATCCTTCGCTCCGCCGCATCGTCGCCCGTGCCGCCGAGGCCGGATTGCCGGTGCCGGCGCTGTCGTCGGCGCTGGCCTATTTCGACAGCTATCGCCAGGGCCGCGGCTCGACCGACCTGACCCAGGCGCAGCGTGACTTCTTCGGCGCCCACGGCTTCGAGCGCATCGATGCGCCCGGCGCACATCACGGCCCGTGGGGAAGTGGAAGCTAGGCTTCGTAGGCCTCCACCGCTCTCGGGTGGCTGATGCTCTGCAGCGAGGCCATGTCGCGTCCTGAAATGCGGCCAAGCACGGCGTGGGCAAGTTCCGCGCCGGCCAGTCGGATGTCCTCATTGATCACATAGAGCTGCGGCCGCAGCAGGTGCAGCAGCTTCGATGTCTGCTTCGAGACGATGTCGACATCCTGGCCGAGCTTGAAGCCGGCATCCTCGACACCCGCGACCAGCGCGAACGTGCCGGCACCCGCTCCGCTGACGAAGCCGTCCGGGCGGTTGGGCCGAAGCATAAGCTCAGTGGTGAGTTTGCGGAGCTCTTCGATCGAATGGTCGACGGTGGCGGTCGGGAAAGGCACCTCGCTCAAGCCGTGCTCCATCAACGCATCGGCAAAGCCATCGCGCATGTGCCTGTAGTAGCTGAGGTTCGAGGGCGGTGCGAGCAGTGCCAGCCGCTTCCGCCCCAGCGCGGCAAGCTTCTCCACCGCCTCGCGCGAATAGGCACGGTTGTCGAAGTCGTGGAAGGGGTGCTCGATACCCATGTGAGTGCGGCCATGCGTGGCGAAGGGCATGCCGTGCTCGGTCATATAGCGCACGCGTTGATCGTCGGGCTCGATATGCGAGATGATGACGCCGTCGGCGGACGCGGTCTCGACGACATAGCGCACCGGTTCGAGCGGATCGTTTGTGCGCGAATAGGGTGTGACGACGAGGTGATAGGGCGTCGGCGCCAGGGCCTCCGAGATGCCGTAGATCAGGTCGGAGACGAAGCCGCCGATCTGTTCTTCGGTGTTGAGCACCAGACTGATGACATTGGTCTTGCCGGTCCGCAGGCGCACGCCCGCGCGGTTGGGACGATAGCCGATCTGCTTGGCGACCAGTTGCACGCGTTGCCGGGTCGCCGCGCCGATTTCGGGGGCGTCCTTCAGTGCACGGGAAACGGTGGTCACGCCAAGCCCGGTCATGAAGGCGATGGTCTTCAGCGTCGGTGGGCTGGCCTCGCCACCGGCCGCCTGCGCAGCACTTTCGTCCGGCAGTGTCTTGTCGTTCATAGCCATTGCCCCGCCGTCCTTACTGATCGGCATATCGCATCTGCATCATGGACCGTGCAAGCTTTTCCGACAAGAACTGTAACGTTGCAGTAGGATTTCCTGGAGGGGCCAAAACGAGCGTTGAGGCGACTTCAGACCGGGCTGCAGAATTGCCAGCGGCATCGCAGCGCTGCGTCGGATGCTTCGACAATATGACAACGAAAATAGTCGGTTATAACGAAATCCAGCCGGATTTTTTTGGTCCGTGGGCGAAGCGTTTTAGTTCGGGTCCCGAAGAAAATCACTACACTGGCCTTGCTGCCCATTGCGTCAGGTCGCGAGTTGACTTACGCTTCAAATCTGTAACGTTGCAGATACGAGCCGATGCGACTTCAACGGCGTGAATTTTTGGCCGCTGCTGCTGCTGTCGGGCCGATTTCGGGCGCGGGTTGCCGTCGAGACGACGCATGCCGCGCTGGCCAAGATGAACCGCATACGCAACCAACCGGACGAACGAGATGGACTGGTCATTTCAACTCTACAGCGCGCGCAACTTTCAGCCTTGGGAAGATGTGCTGAAGACCCTTGACTCGCTCGGCTACACCCAGGTCGAAGGGTATGGCGGGGTCTACGAGAATCCGGAGGCGTTCCGCGCGGAGCTCGACAAGAACGGACTATCCATGCCGAGCGGTCATTTCGGCATCGACATGCTCGAACGGGACTTCGGCACAGCCAAGGGCATCGCCGAAACGCTGGGCATGAAGCTGATCGCTTGCCCTTGGCTCGAACCGGCGGAACGACCGACCGATGCGGATGGCTGGCGCGCTTTCGGCCGGCGCCTCGCCGCGATCGGCAGGAAAGCCAGGGACGCCGGCTTCGATTTTGCATGGCACAATCATGACTTCGAGTTTGCACCAGTAGCCGGAGGTCTCGTGCCGCAGCGCCTCATCCTGGAAGCCGCGCCCGACATCGGCTGGGAGATGGACGTCGCCTGGGTGATCCGGGGCGGCTCCGACCCGCTGCATTGGATCGAGGAGTTCGGCCCGCGTATCGTGGCCGCCCACGTCAAGGACATCGCGCCCGATGGCGAGGCCAAGGACGAGGACGGCTGGTCGGATGTCGGCCATGGTGTGGTCGACTGGGCGGGACTAGTGATCGCACTGCGCAACCGGACGCCGGCACAATACTTCGTCATGGAACACGACAATCCTGCCGATTTCGAGCGCTTCGCGCGTCGCTCGATCGCAGCGGCCACGACCTTCTAGGGAGCATCGCATGGCAAGGAAACTCGGAGTCGGGGTGGTTGGCTGCGGCAACATCTCCACGACCTACTTCAAGCACGCGCCGGCGTTCAAAGGCATCGAGATGCGCGCCTGCGCCGACATCAAGATGGACGCGGCGCGCGCCCGGGCAAAGGAATTCAAGCTGCGCGCCGAGACGGTCGAGGGGCTGCTGGCATCCGGTGACATCGACATCGTCGTCAACCTGACGATCCCGGCGGTGCACTACGAGGTCTCCAGGCAGGCGATCGATGCCGGCAAGCACGTCTATTCGGAAAAACCCTTCGTGCTCGCCATCAAGGACGGTCTCGATTTGAAGAAGCGGGCCGAGAAGAAGGGCGTGCGCATCGGCTCGGCACCCGACACGTTCCTCGGCGGCTCGCACCAGTTGGCGCGGCACCTGATCGACACGGGCAAGCTCGGCAGGATCACCAGCGGAACCTGCCATGTGATGAGCCACGGCATGGAACAGTGGCACCCCAATCCCGACTTCTTCTTCCAGCCGGGCGGCGGGCCGATCCTCGACCTCGGGCCCTATTACATCGCCAATCTGGTGCAACTGATCGGGCCGGTGGCCCGCGTCGCGGCCTTGTCGTCGATACCGGCCAGGGAACGCACGATTTTGTCCAAGCCGCGTGCCGGCGAAAAGATTCCGGTGACCACGCCGACGACGATCCTGGCGCTGATGGAATTCGAGAACGGCGCGGTGTTCACCTTCAATGCCAGCTGGGACGTCTGGGATAGCGGTCACGCCCCGATGGAGCTCTATGGCGAGGCCGGTACCATCCACATGCCGGACCCCAATTTCTTCGGCGGCGAGTTGCGTTACACCAAGGGTGAAAAGCCGCTGAAGACGCTGCCGAAATGGGACCACCCGTTCTCCGTGCCCAACGAGAAGCATCCGGAAGGCATGATGGCCAACTACCGTACGGCAGGCCTGGCCGACATGGCGCTGGCGATCATGCAGGGCAGGCCGCACCGCTGTTCGCTCGAACTCGCCAACCACGTCATCGACGTCATGACCGGCATCCTGAAATCGGGCGAGACGAGGAAGTTCGTCGAGATGCAGACCACTTGCGAACGGCCCGCGCCGCTGGGGCCCGCCGCTGCGAGGGGGCTGCTGGCGAATAAGCAGTAGACAGCCCGAGGTGACATTTGCTTTAGGGCAAGGCATGTTCGATCTGGAACATGCCCCTCATCCGGCCGCTTCGCGGCCACCTTCTCCCCGCTGGGGAAGAGTCTGGCGCCAACGCTGCTGCACTCCCCTCCCCTCGGGGAGAGGTCGTCCGAGCGAAGCGGAGGACGGGTGAGGGGGCAGTCTACAAATTCAAGGAAAGCGCTATGTCCTGGCAACCCGCCGCAAACCGCTACGAAAACATGGTCTACAACCGCTGCGGCAGGTCGGGCCTCAAGCTGCCTGCGATTTCGCTCGGCCTGTGGCACAATTTCGGCGAGGACACGCCGCACCAGACCAAGCGCGCCATCTGCCAGAAGGCCTTCGACCTCGGCATCACTCACTTCGACCTCGCCAACAACTACGGTCCGCCGCCCGGTTCGGCAGAGACCGCCTTCGGCGAAATCCTGCGCACCGACTTCGCCGGCCTGCGTGACGAGATGATCATCACCACCAAGGCCGGCTACGACATGTGGCCGGGGCCGTATGGCGAGTGGGGCAGCCGCAAATATGTGCTGGCGAGCCTCGACCAGAGCCTCAAGCGCATGGGACTCGATTATGTCGACATCTTCTATTCCCACCGCTTCGACCCCGAGACGCCGCTCGAAGAGACGATGGGCGCGCTCGACCATGCCGTGCGCTCCGGCAAGGCGCTCTATGCCGGCATCTCGTCCTATAACGCCCAGCGCACGCGCGAGGCCGCCGATATCCTGAAGCGGCTCGGCACGCCGTGCCTGATCCACCAGCCGAGCTATTCGCTGATCAACCGCTGGGTCGAGGATGACGGCCTGCTCGATGCGCTCGACGGGCTCGGCATCGGCTCGATCGTGTTCTCGCCGCTGGCCCAGGGCATGCTGACCGGCAAGTACCTGCAAGGTGTGCCGGAAGGCAGCCGCGCATCGCAGGGCAAGTCGCTGCGGCAGGCTTTCCTCAGCGACAAGACGCTCGCCAACATCCGCGCGCTCAACGCAATTGCCGAGCGCCGCGGCCAGACACTGGCGCAGATGGCGCTGGCCTGGGTGCTGCGCGGCGGTCGCGTGACCTCGGCGCTGATCGGCGCCAGCCGCCCCGAGCAGGTCGAGGATTGCGTCGGAGCGATCAGGAACCTCGCCTTCAGCGACGCCGAGCTGGCCGAGATCGACCAGTATGCGCGCGACGCCGACATCAACCTTTGGGCACGTTCGGCCGAGCGCGAAGGCCCGGCGCGGCAGAAGAAATAAATCTCCCGCTACCTTCGCCTGCCTTGGTGGCCTTGTACCCCCACACCTGGCCCCTCCCCACAAGGGGAGGGGGACAATCCGTGCCCTGACGTGGAGCATGCGGGCGAAGCGGTTTCGGTCACATGTTTTGGCGTCGCCCGAATCCCTCTCCCCCTTGTGGGGAGGGGTTAGGGGTGGGGGTAAGGGCCGGCGCGCGGCGGCTGAAAGCTCCAACATTGTCTTTGGCAGCCGGACGCGCTAGCAAACCCCTTGTTCAATCGCCATCTTCAGGCGGTGGATTGTTCCGTCCGGGTATTGGCCTGGCCGAGGAAGGTGAAAACGGAAAAATGGCGGCGCGGGCTACGCTGACGAAGAACCAGCAGAAGGTTCTGGAGAAACTCGAAGCGGCGACCGGGCCGCTCAGTGCCTATACGCTGCTCGACCAGCTGCGCGACGAGGGCTTCCGCGCGCCGCTGCAGGTTTATCGTGCCCTTGAATCGCTGATGAAGGACGGGTTTGTTCACCGTCTCGAAAGCCTGAACGCCTTCGTTGCCTGCTCCGAGCCGCACGACCACAGCCATCACAACCATCGCATGACGGCCTTCGCCATCTGCGACACCTGCGGCCAGGTCACCGAGATTTCCGACGAGACGATCGGCAAGCGCCTCGACGACTGGGTCGGCTCGACCGGCTTCGTCGCCAAGAAGGCGGTCATCGAGTTTCGCGGCACCTGCGCCAAATGCGCCGCGATTGCCGCCTAACGCGCCGTCGAGAACGCGAACCAGATAGCCACCCCAGCGAGCAGAGCCGACAGCGTCCGGCGCGCGAAGCGCTCGCGCCTGCTATCGTTGAGGAATGGTTCGAGCGTCCCTGCCAGCGTGACGATCAGCGCATGGATGATGGTCGCAACCGCAACATAGATTGCGGTGAGCGTGATGGTCTGTGACAGCACCGGCCGCTCGGCCACGATGAAAGTCGGCAGGACCGCGACATAGAACACCGCAGCTTTCGGGTTGAGCAGGTTGGTGATCAGCCCGCGCATGAAGTAGCGCCGGTCGGCGTCCTTGTCGGTGGCGACGACCTCGGCCTGGCCCCTCCAGCCCTCATAGGCGAGAAACAGCAGGAACAGCACGCCGGCCCAGCGCAGGCCTTCATAGAGGAGGTTCGATGCCTGGATCAGTTCGGTGACGCCCAGCGCCGCGACAATGCCGAGGACAGCGAGGCCGAGCGCGATGCCGGCCACGGTGGCGAAGCCGGCGCGGCGCCCTTCGCCGGCCGACACCAGCGCGAGGTAGGTCATGTTCGGCCCGGGCGTCAGTTCGATGATCAGCGACGTCAGGGCGAAGGAGAGCAACGTCGGCAGGTCCGACGACGTCGCAAGCTCCATCTCAGTGCGCCTCGTCCCAGCTGTTGGCGCCATGGGCGTCGACATGCAGCGGCACCGACATCGACACCGCCGGCATGGCGGCGTTTTCCATGACATGGCGGACGACGGGGATCGTCGCCTCGACCTCGTTCTCGACGGTCTCGAAGATCAGTTCGTCGTGCACCTGCAGCAGCATCCGAGCCGACAGTCTGGCAGCGACAAGAGCGTCTTCCATGCGGATCATTGCGCGGCGGATGATGTCGGCGGCCGTACCCTGCAGGCGTGCGTTGATCGAGGCGCGTTCGTTGAAGGCGCGCACCGAGGGATTGGACGACCGGATTTCCGGATAGTGGATGCGGCGGCCGAAGATGGTCTCGACATAGCCGTTCTCGCGGCAGAACGCCTTGGTCTCGTCCATGTAGGCGCGGATGCCGGGGAAGCGCTCGAAATACTTCCTGATATAGTCGGAGGCTTCCTCGCGCGGGATCGACAGCTGGTTGGCGAGGCCGAAGGCCGAGATGCCGTAGATGATGCCGAAATTGATCGCCTTGGCCCGGCGGCGGATCTCCGACGGCATGCCTTCCACGGGCACCGAGAACATCTCGGACGCCGTCATCGCATGGATGTCGACGCCGTCGGCGAAGGCCTGCTTGAGCTGGCCGATGTCGGCGACATGGGCAAGCACGCGCAGCTCGATCTGGCTGTAGTCTGCCGAGATCAGCTTGTTGCCCTTGTCGGCAATGAAGGCAGTGCGGATCTTGCGGCCTTCGGTGGTGCGGATCGGGATGTTCTGCAGGTTCGGGTCCGACGACGACAGCCGTCCCGTCGTAGTGGCGGCGAGCGCGTAGGAGGTGTGGACGCGCTTGGTCTCAGGATTGATGAAGCCGGGCAGGGCGTCTGTATAGGTCGACTTGAGCTTGGTCATCTGGCGCCAGTCGACGATCTTGCGCGGCAGCTCGTGGCCTTCGGCGGCAAGGTCTTCCAGCACCTGCGCCGATGTCGACCACTGGCCCGTCTTGGTCTTGGTTCCGCCGGGCAGGCCCATTCGGCCGAACAGGATGTCGCCGAGCTGCTTGGGCGAGCCGATGTTGAAGCGCTCGCCGGCGATTGCGTTGATTTCGTCTTCGAGACGGGCAGCACCCTGGGCCAGTTCGCCCGAAAGCCGCGACAGGATCTGGCGGTCGACCGAGATGCCGCGCTGTTCCATGCGCGCCAGCACCGGCACCAGCGGCCGTTCCAGCCGCTCGTAGACCGAGACCACACCCTTGGCAGCGAGGCGCGGCTTGAGCACGCGCCACAGCCGCAGCGCCACGTCGGCGTCCTCGGCCGCATAGGCGGTCGCCTTGTCGATGTCGACCTGGTCGAAGCCGACGACATTCCTGCCCGAACCGGCAATCTCCTTGAACGGGATCGGCGTGTGGCCGAGCCACTTCTCCGACAGGGAATCCGTTCCGTGGCCGCCATTGGTGCCGCCGTCGAGCACGTAAGACAACAGCATCGTGTCGTCGAACGAGTGCACGTCGATGCCGTGCCGGTCCAGCACCACCAGATCGTATTTCAGGTTCTGCGCCACCTTGAGCACGGAGGCGTCTTCGAGCAGCGCCTTGAGTGCGGCGATCGCGTCGCGCACGGGTACCTGGTTCTCGACCAGTCCGCCGCCGAGAAGATCGCCGCGGCCGCTCTTGTGGGCCAGCGGCACATAGACGGCGCGACCGGGTGCAGTTGCCAGGGAAAAGCCGACCAGTTCGGCCTGCATCGGGTCGAGCGAGGTGGTTTTGGTGTCGAAGGCGACGACGCCGGCCTGTCTTGCCTCGGCGATCCAGTTGTTCAGGGTCGCCAGGTCGCGGATGGTGACATAGGCGGCATGGTCGAACTTTTGCGAGGCTGCCCGTTCGGCGATCTTGTTGGCGAGGGCGGTGGGAGTGTCGTGCATGTTGCCGCTTTCGGCAGAGGCGGACGAGGGGGCTGCGGCAGCAGCGTTGCCTCCGTTCGCACGCGCTGCAGGAGCCGCGGCGGTCGCCGCCGGTGCCGCTCCCGAACCGACGTCAGGCCCATGCGCGTCGGCGCCCCACTGCACGCTGACAGGCACAGCCTCGACCTCGCCGGCCTCCGTGCCGGTGGCCTCGGCGACGCGGCGCGTCAGCGAGGTGAATTCCATCGTCTTGAGGAAGCCGATCAGCTTCGGCCCGTTGGGCGGCTGCAGCACGAAGTCTTCGAGCACGTCGGTCACCGGCACGTCGACCTTGAGCCGCACCAGCTCGCGCGAAATGCGCGCCTTGTCGGCGTTGTCGATGATCGACTGGCGGCGCTTGTCCTGCTTGATCTCGGCGGCGCGCGCGAGCAGCGTGTCGAGGTCGCCGAACTGCTCGAGCAGCTGTGCCGCCGTCTTTGGGCCGATGCCGGGCACGCCCGGCACGTTATCGACCGAGTCGCCGGTCAGCGCCTGCAGGTCGATCATCTTCTCGGGCGGCACGCCCCACTTCTCGACAACCTCGGGAACGTTGATCTGGCGATCCTTCATCGGGTCGTACATCGACACGCTGGGACCGACGAGCTGCATCAGGTCCTTGTCGGAGGAGACGATGGTGGTGTCGCCGCCGGCTTCGCAGGCGAGCCGGGCATAGGTGGCGATCAAATCGTCGGCCTCAAAGCCTTCCATCTCGATGCAGGGCAGCTCGAAGGCCTTGGTCGCCTGCCGGATCAGGCCGAATTGCGGGATCAGGTCTTCCGGCGGCGCCGAGCGGTTGGCCTTGTACTCGGGGTAGAGCTCGTTGCGGAAGGTCTTCGAGGAATAGTCGAAGATGACCGCGAAATGCGTCGGCACGACCCCAGCTTCGGTGTTGCGCGCGTCGAGCATCAGCTTCCACAACATGTTGCAGAAACCTGAGACGGCACCGACCGGAAGGCCGTCGGACTTGCGGGTCAGCGGCGGCAGCGCGTGATAGGCGCGGAAGATGTAGCCGGAGCCGTCGACAAGGAAGAGATGATCGCCTTTTTTCATGGCGATACGGGTAGCTTGGCATAGCGCGGCTGTCCATGGTCAAGCTGGCCCTGTCGCCGTCTACTGACAAGTCCTTTGCCCGTGCTGGACCGCGGCCGGTGCCGGTCGGTCGGCCGGTCGCCGTGCTCGGGGAACCGGTTTTGGCCCGGCACACGCTGGCGAAGCTTTTTGCTCTGCGATGCGGTTGCAATGGCGGCTGCGGCGCGAGAGCGATGGTATGTTTCAAGTCGCTATCAAGATCACCCACGAGCACATTACGCTGGGGAAGAATTCAGCCCAGTCACCAACATCGGCCATCTTTCGGTGGGTGTTTTCGACAATGCCCTCGTGAGCACTTCCGTCACTATCCATGACGACGATTTCGATGCCCGGGACACCCGGCGTATTACCGGCCGAGGAATACATCGGCGGGCGATGGCAGGGCTGACTGCGCGCACCGGGCGATCACGCGCATGTTACAAAAGTGTAATCTTCGTGCCCTTGAATCGCCATGTTCAAAGGAACAAATAATGGGCATCGGCAGTTCTTGCCGAAGTCCGGTCTCAGGCCCGTCCCCCGCCTATCCGGACCCTGCGGCAGCCTCATCCCCCTCTCCGGGCTGCCGCACCGTTTGAAGAATGTGCCGCCGTGGCTCCCCCCTCCACCACGGCGGCACTTTTTTGTCCCGACATTGCCACGATGGCTTACGTAGCCTTGGCAGTTGGCCCAATCCTGCCGGCTTTTCGTTTTCTCTTTGGCCAACTAGGTTGCGCCGCAGAAGAATCGAAAGGCACCCCAATGTCCGCTCTCTCGTCGGTCCTCGACCGTCTCGACAACAATCTCGACCAGTCGCTGGAGCGCCTGTTCGGCTTGCTCCGCATCAAGTCGATCTCCACCGATCCGGCCTTTTCAGGCGATTGCCGCAAGGCCGCCGAATGGCTGGTCGCCGACCTGAAGTCGATCGGCTTCGACGCCAGCGTCCGCGACACCCCGGGCCATCCGATGGTGGTCGCCCACCATGACGGCCCCGCCGGTTCGCCGCATGTGCTGTTTTACGGCCACTACGATGTCCAGCCGGTTGACCCGCTCGATCTGTGGGAAGCCGATCCGTTCGATCCCAAGGTCAAGGAACTGGAGCCCGGCCGCAAGGTTATCACTGGCCGTGGTTCGTCCGACGACAAGGGACAGCTGATGCTGTTCGTCGAGGCCTGCCGCGCCTGGAAAGAGGTGCATGGCGGCCTGCCGTGCAAGATCACGCTCCTGTTCGAGGGCGAGGAAGAATCGGGCTCGCCGTCGCTCAAGCCGTTCCTCGACGCCAATTCGGAAGAGCTCAAGGCCGATTTCGCCATGGTCTGCGACACCGGCATGTGGGACCGCGAGACGCCTGCCATCTCGATAGCGCTGCGCGGTCTCGTCGGCGAGGAGATCACCGTTCATGCCGCCGACCGCGACCTGCATTCGGGCGAATATGGCGGTGCCGCCGCCAACCCGGTGCGCATCCTGGCCAAGGTGCTGGCCGACATTCATGACGACACCGGCCGCATCACCATCCCCGGCTTCTATGACGGCGTCGAGGAAACCCCTTCGCAGATCCTGAAGTCGTGGGAAACGCTTGGCGAGACCGCCGAGAAGTTCCTCGGCGAGGTCGGCCTGTCCATTCCCTCGGGCGAAAAGGGCCGTTCGGTGCTCGAACTGGTCTGGGCCCGTCCGACGGCCGAGTTCAACGGCATCATCGGCGGCTACACCGGCAAGGGTTTCAAGACCGTGATCGCCGCCCAGGCTTCGGCCAAGGTGTCGTTCCGCCTCGTCCACAAGCAGGATCCGGAAAAGATCCGTACCGCCTTCCGCGAGTTCGTCAGCGCGCGCATTCCCGCCGACTGCAGCGTCGAGTTCGACAAGCATGGCGGTTCGCCGGCGATCCAGCTGTCCTCCGACTCGCCGTTCCTCAACAAGGCCAAGGACGCGCTGACCGACGAATGGTCGAAGCAGGCCGTGATGATCGCCGTCGGCGGCTCGATCCCGATCGTCGGCGACTTCAAGACCTATCTCGGCATGGAATCGCTGCTCGTCGGCTTCGGCCTGCCCGACGACCGCATCCATTCGCCCAACGAGAAGTACGACCTGACCTCGTTCCACAAGGGCCAGCGCTCTTGGGCCCGCATTCTCGATGCGCTGACCCGTTCGTGACCGCCTAAGATCAACTTTCTGTTGATTTTTCTTCCGATCGCGGCAAGTGAGAAGCCAAGCCGCGATCGGAGACAATGATGACCATCCGCTTTCACAAGCACGACCTGCCCGACCTCACGCACTACGACGTCGATGCGGTCGCCATCGACACCGAGACGCTGGGGCTGAACCCGCATCGCGACCGGCTCTGCGTCGTCCAGATCTCGCCGGGCGACGGCACCGCCGACGTGATCCAGATCGCGCCCGGGCAGAAGAAGGCGCCGAACCTGACGAGCCTGCTCAGGAACCGCAAGGTGACCAAGCTGTTCCATTTCGGCCGCTTCGACATCGCCGTGCTCTACAACGCCTTCGGCGTCATGGCCGAGCCGGTGTTCTGCACCAAGATCGCCTCGCGCCTGACCCGCACCTACACCGACCGCCACGGCCTCAAGGACATCTGCAACGAGCTTCTCGGCGTCAGCCTGTCGAAGCAGCAGCAGTCGTCGGACTGGGCAGCCGAGACGTTGTCGCCCGAGCAGCTCGAATATGCCGCATCCGACGTGCTTTACCTGCATCGGCTGCGCGACGTGCTGGCCGGCAGGTTGGAGCGCGACGGCCGCACCAAGGAGGCCGAGGCCTGCTTCCGCTTCCTGCCCGTCCGGGCGAAGCTCGACCTGATGGGCTGGGACGAAGAGGACATTTTCGCCCATAGCTGACGCAGCGGCAGGGACCTTCGAGGGAACGAACGGACAGGCTTGGCCGTTTGGGGTGCGTTACCTGATGAAAGGACGCACCCGAATGGCCACGACTCGTGAAGAAATCCAGACCGAACTCGAAGCGCAGGTTTCCCAGCTCACCAAGCAGGTCGCATCGCTGACCAAGGCGATGTCCAAGCGCAGTGCAAGTGCCTTGGCGGAAGGCCGCGATAGTGCCTCCGAACTTTATGACGGCTTCTACGACCGCTTCACCGAGGCCCTGCCGGTGATGCGCAAACAGGCGCGCGCGGCGCAGAAGACCGCCCAGGACAATCCGATGACGACAGCACTTGTCGGCGTCGCCGTTTTCGGCTTGCTCGCGGCTTTGCTTACCCGCCGATGAGTTTTGCCGCCGCGTGGCTTTACCAGGCCGCGCGGTCGGCTATCGTTGGTTCGCAAATCTGAGGGATCCGCATGAGCGCCAAGACACCCATCGCCACCGCCCCGACGGACGGTTCCAAGGTCACGGTCTACTGGACCGACCGCGACGGCCAGGAAAATGAATCGCTCGCCCAGTACCGCTCCCTGGCGCGGCTGAAGGCGGCCGGCGGGCAGTGGGACGATACCGACGAGGGCTGGTGGGCCTATGTCGACAGCGATACCCAAAAGCGCATCGCCCCGCATTCGTGGGCGGCACCCGGCGGCGACGAAGACGAAGAATGAGCGTATGCTCGGCGTTGCCAGCCTGGGAGAACAGCCATGGCCGAAAGACCCGATCAGAAAGAGCACGAATTCATGGTCACGGCCGTCGAGCCGGCGAGCGAGCCTACCCTTGACGGTGTCGCGGTGACGCTAGTCGACGCGCGCGGCGGCCGCGTGCGTCTGCATATGGACACCGACATGGCCGAACTCCTGCGCGAGCGCATCTCGGCCGCGCTCAACAAGACCACGGGTCCCTGACAGCGTATCGGCTCGGCCATGCGGCTGGAGGTCGGCGTAGCGCCTCGCTGCAAGGCTCACCCCCCGATTGGCATGCTGCAGGCGCGTAATCGACTGCACTTCCGGTCCTGTCGATGCTGTCGTGCAGGCGTTCGATCTGTCCGTTCATACCTCGCCGAGGCTGGCAGGCAGCCGGAGCAAAAATAAACTGCACCCTCCTTTGAACCTTTTCTCTCCTGGAGCCGACCAAGCTTCGTGAGGTGGACAAATCTGTTTCAAAGGAGAGAACCCATGAGTGCACTACGCAATGTCATCCTGGCCGTGGTCGCGGCCTCCGCCGTGACCGCATGTCAGTCGACCGAAATACGCCGCTGCGAATGGAAGCCGAAGGATCCGCGCTACCTTGAGAGCAGCAACTGCTGCAACAAGAACGATCCGTCGAGCCCCTGCTACAAGAGCAGCGACCGGCCGGATCGCCCCGACAAGCCGAACGACCCGCGCCCGAATGATCCGATTCCGGGTTGATTTCTGGCAATTCCACGGCCGCCGCCTCCGAGAAGGTCGGCGGCCTTGGCATGATACCCAGCCTTGCCTGTGGGCACGCAGGCGCCGCCACTTAATCCCTCCTTAAATCGCCGCATTTACTGTTCAACCGGAACGCCATTGGCATGGGGGCCGGACAAACAGGTATGGCGAACCGGAAAGACAGACGCATCGAGCCCAGCTTCGATGGACCGCGCAATGAGGCGGAGGACGATGTCTTTTCGGTGCGCGAGGAGGACCGCGTCGTGCCAAGCCGCCGCAAGGCCCCGACCAAGCGCAAGTCTTCCAAGACGCGGTCGACATCGCGTGGACACTCAAGGAAACCCAAGCGCGGCATGTTCGGCATCTTTGGCCGGCTGGTCTACTGGGGCTTCGTGCTGTCCATCTGGGGCGGCATCGCTGCCGCCGGCATCGTCGTCTATTACGGCGCCAAGATGCCGAGCTCGACGACCTGGGCCATCCCCGATCGTTCGCCCAACATCAAGATCATCGGTGTCGACGGCAGGCTGGTCGCCAATCGCGGCATGACCGGCGGCGAGGCCGTCGGCCTGCATGAGATGTCGCCCTATATCCCGCAAGCCGTCATGGCGATCGAGGATCGCCGCTTCTATTCGCATTTCGGCTTCGATCCGATCGGCCTTGCGCGCGCGGTGTCGACCAGGGTCCTGCACGGGCGCTTCACCCAGGGCGGCTCGACGCTGACCCAGCAGCTCGCCAAGAACCTGTTCCTCAAGCCCGATCGCACGCTGGAACGCAAGGTGCAGGAGGTGCTGCTGGCGCTGTGGCTGGAGCAGAAGCACACCAAGGACCAGATTCTCGAAATGTACCTCAACCGGGTCTATTTCGGCTCGGGCTCCTACGGTGTCGAAGCTGCCTCGCGGCGCTATTTCGGCAAGTCCTCGCGCGACGTGACGCTGGCCGAGGCTGCCTTGCTCGCCGGCCTGCTCAAGGCGCCGTCGCGCCTGTCGCCGGCGCGCGACCCCAAGGCCGCAGAGGCCCGCGCCCAGCTCGTGCTGGGGGCGATGCGCGGCGAGGGCATGATCGGCGAGAAGGAGCTGAAGACGGCGATGAGCGCGCCGGCAACGCGCGCCGCCTCGTTCTGGACCGGTTCGGAAAACTATGTCGCCGACCGCGTCATGGAAGAATTGCCTGGCCTGATCGGCGAGGTGCGCTCCGACATCATCGTCGACACCACAGTCGACATGACGTTGCAGGACCTGGCCGAGAAGTCGATCCGCCGGCTGATCGACGAGAGCGGCCAGAAGCTCAATGTCAGTCAGGGCGCGCTGGTGTCGATCGACAATTCCGGTGCCGTGCGCGCCATGGTCGGCGGCTACGACTATTCGACCAGCCAGTTCGACCGCGCCTCCGAGGCGCGCCGCCAGCCGGGATCGGCCTTCAAGCCGTTCGTCTACATGGCAGCCCTCGAGCAGGGCCGTACGCCCGACAGCATGCGCAACGACGCGCCGATCAAGATCGGCAAATGGACGCCGGAAAACTACAACGGCAAATATTTCGGCCGGGTCACGCTGAAGACCGCGTTGGCGAAGTCGTTGAACTCGGTAGCAGCACAGCTCGCCATGGAAGTCGGCCCCAACGCGGTCGTTGAGGCAGCCCATCGCATGGGCATCGAATCCGACCTCCAGCCCAATGTCTCGATCTCGCTTGGCACCTCCGAGGTGACGCCGCTGGAGCTGACGGCGGCCTATGTGCCGTTCGCCAATGGCGGCTACCGCCCCGAAGTGCACATGATCCGCCGCGTCACCACGGCTGACGGCAACGTGCTCTACGAGAACACCTCGGGCGGTGGCCCACGCGTCATCAGCCCCGAAGTGGTCGGCATGATGAACGCGATGATGACCGGCGCGGTCGAGGAGGGCACGGCCAAGAAGGCTGCCTTCGCATGGCCGGCGGCCGGCAAGACCGGCACCAGCCAGAATTCGCGCGACGCCTGGTTCGTTGGCTATACCGCCAACCTCACCACCGGCGTGTGGTTCGGCAACGACGACGGCAAGCCGATGAAGAAGGTCACCGGCGGCGCGCTGCCTGCGCTGGCCTGGCATGAATTCATGGTCGCCGCGCATGAGGGCGTCCCGGTGGCTGCGTTGCCGGGCTCCTGGACGCCGCAGCCTGCGGCCCCCGCTGTCGCTGTCGAGGACCAGCCGCTCGACGAAGACACCTTCCCGGCAGCACCCCAGCCTGTCCGGCAGCAAGTCGGCGATGCAACTGGCATGTCGCAGGAGCCGACGGCTTCGATACGCCGCCCGGTGCCGCCCGCCGACGTTGGCGGCCCGGTCCAGCGCCGCGAAACGTCGATCCTCGATGTTCTGCTGGGCAACTAGACGCCCCGGCCATCCGGCAACTGTGTCCGCACTGCCCACGGAATTCAGCCGCGGACATAGTGTTGCCCGAATGCTTCAGGTCGGGGAAAACCCGCCAGGGTTGTGGCCTGTCAGGTGCTCCTATTATTACGAATCGCTAATTTAGAGATATAGGATTCCCTCATCGAATCTCAGGCGAGGGGCCATCCGTGAAGACTCTTCTCTCAAGCGTCTGCCTTGCAGCGCTGACCACATCCGCATTTGCAGCAGATGCCCTGGCGCCGGTCGACGACACGGTCGTCCGCCAGATCTCGGGCTATGGTGAAATCTACGGCGGCGGTGTGTGGTTCGATGAATTCGACGACGGTGACATCTGGGCCTATGGCGGCGCCGTGCGCATCAACGTGCCCTTCGCCGAGCGCTGGAACGCACAGGGCGACCTCACCGTCGATGCCATCGACATCGAAGGCACCAGGCTGCACAGCATCGGCGGGGTCCTGCATCTCAACTGGCGCGATCCTGCATCTTACGCTGTTGGCGGCTTCGCCGAGGTCAAGACCTATGGCTTCTCCGATGGTGGCCCCGACCAGGATATCTGGGACTGGAAGGTCGGTCCCGAGGCTCAGGTCTATTTCGGCAACGTCACCCTTTACGGCCAGGCCTATTACGGTGGGCTTGAAGCTGACGGGCTGCCCTTCGACGTCGATCTGATGGGCATTCGCGGCGTGGCGCGCTACTTTGCGCAGGACAACCTGCGCTTCGACGCCGAGCTTGGCTTCCACCGGATGAATATCAGCCAGGGCGGCATGGAGCTGGATTTCGACGTCGTCGCCTTGGCTCTCCAGGCGACCTACCGCTTCACCGACACCCCTTGGTCGGTCTTCGGTCGTTATCAGTATGAAAACGTCTCGATATCGGAGGCGTCGGATAGCCTGGACCTGCACAAGCTCACGGTCGGCCTGCGCGCCAGCTTCGGCAGCGGAACGCTGCTCGACGAGGATCGCAACGGCGCCACGATGGACACCTACCGGCCGAATTTCGTCCTGCCACTCGTCGGCGGCTGACCGGCACTTCAGACGCAAAACGAAGCCGCGCAGGCAACTGCGCGGCTTTTGCTTGCCTGGACCTGCGCAGGCCGATTCAGTCGGCGGGGCTTGGGGCACGGGACGGTGTCCGCCGGCCTTCCACCATCCCCCGTCGATGGCGCGGGCGATCTCGCGTATTTCTGACTGTTGGGGCGAGGTCAGGCGCCGATTGACATATAGTACGGCGCCATACTATATGGCGACATATGACAATGCTTGAGCAAAAACACCTCGCTTTGCTGGACGAAGCCAAGCGCCGGGGCCAGCCCGAAACCGGCTTGCGGCTGTGCCTGGAAATTCTGGCGCTGTCGTCGGCGATCGACCGGGATTGTGCCGCACGCCTTGCCCCGCATCAGCTTTCCGAGGGCAAGTTCGTGCTGTTGTTCTTGCTGCACGATCGCCCCGAGGGGCTCTCGCCGCACGAGTTGGCCGAGCGCGCCGGCGTCACGCGCGCGACGATCACCGGGCTGCTCGACGGGCTCGAACGCGATGGTTTCCTTGCGCGCCATGCGGGTCTTGAGGACCGCCGCAAGGTCTCGGTGCGCCTCAGCGCCAAGGGACAGGCGGCGGCGCGTGTCCTGTTCGACGAGCATACCAAGTGGATCGCCACGCTGTTCGCCGGCTTCAGCGCCGACGACAGGCAGATGTTTGGCGATCTGCTGCGCCGTGTCTGGCAAAATCTCGATCCCACCGTGACACAGGCAAGCGCTCAAGCAGCCGAACCAGGCTGACCCGGCGTCCCACCGCCCCCATCAATCCCGCGTATGCCTGTGCGGCCGCATCCCGTGGCCGTGGGCAGCGCTTTATCCAAAGGAAACACCGTGGCGCACTATCTGGCCGAGCTCTATACCCCGAAACCCGCATGGCAGGCGCTCGAAGCCGCCGGGCGGCAGGCCTTCTTCGAGGCCATAGGTGCCGGCATGGCTGCCTTGTCGTCGCTTGGCGTCGAGGCCATCGCACTGGGCGAAACCGATGCCACCAAGATGCATCCTGCGCCGTATCGCTTCTTCGCCATCTGGAGGTTCCCCGACAATGCCGCGTTGGATGCGCTGTTGCAGGGCATCGCCGCATCGGGATGGCACGATTATTTCGACACGATCAATGCGTCCGGACCCGGCACCGATCTGCCCGGCCATCTCGCCCAGCTCGCCGCCAGCAGGTGAAGCTGATCATGCCGACACGGGGTCCGTCGGGCCTGATTGCTCGGACCCTCCGGCCGGTCAGGCCGCTACCGGCGCGCCTGGCTCCGGTTCGCCGGCCGGCGGCGTGCCGGCATTTGCCATCACCTGCTCGACGATCCCCCGCGCGATCTCGCGCTCGCCCATGATCACCTTGTCGGCACCAAGGCCGGTGAGGTGGTCGACCTCGGCGTCGGAATGGGCGCGTGCGATGATGACCATCGCGGGATTGGCGGCCTTGGCCTTGAGAATGATCTGGCCGGCCTCGAAGGCATTGGGGATGGCCAGGATCAGCCGCCTGGCCCCGGCGGCATTGGCGGAGGCGAAGACCTCGCCCTTGACCGCGTTGCCGGCGACAGTCTCGATCCCCTCGGCCTTGAGCCTGGCGATCGTCTTGTCCGCGTCCTCGATGACCAGGAACTCCATTCCGGCGGCCTTCAGGGACTGGCCGACGAGCGAGCCGACGCGGCCGTAGCCGATCAGGATCGTATGGCCGGTCAGCTTGGTCGGCGGCGGCGCGTCCTCGTCGTCCTTCACAGGCACGGTCGTCGTGGTCGCAACCTCGCCGGGTTCGGTCGCCGGGCCGATCGGAACGGCTTCGACCGCCTCGGGGATACCGGCGCGCTTTTCGAGCCATGGCTTCAGCCGCGCCGCGCCGGCAAAGGCGAGCGGATTGAGCACGATCGACAGGATGGCGCCGGCAAGGATCAGGTCCCGGCCCTGCTCGGGCAAGAGGTCGAGGCTGACGCCAAGACCGGCCAGCATGAAGGAGAACTCGCCGATCTGCGCCAGGCTCGCCGAAATGATGAGCGCCGTTGCGATCGGGTAGCCGAAGGCGATGACGATCAGGAAGGCAGCCACCGACTTGCCTATGAGAATGATGAACAGCGTGCCGAGGATCGGCCAGGTATTGCTGAGCAGGCTGGTCGGGTCGAACAGCATGCCGACCGAGACGAAGAACAGCACCGAGAAAGCGTCGCGCAACGGCAGCGTCTCTTCGGCCGCCTGGTGGCTGAGTTCGGACTCGCTCATCACCATGCCGGCGAAGAAGGCGCCAAGCGCCAGCGACACGCCGAACAGCTTGGCGGCACCGAAGGCGACGCCGAGCGCGATTGCCAGCACCGACAGGCGGAACAGCTCGCGCGAGCCGGTATGGGCGACGTAGTGCAGCAGCCACGGAATGATCCGCCGGCCGACGACCATCATCAGCACGACGAAGGCCGCGACCTTGGCAAGCGTGATGCCCAGCACGCCCCATACGCCGACGTCGAAGCCCAGCGCGAGGATGTTGGGCGCCTGCGATGCCTGCTGCTCGCCGCCGAGCACGCCGGCCAGCGCCGGCAACAGCACCAGCGCCAGCACCATCGCCAGGTCCTCGACGATCAGCCAGCCGACGGCGATGCGGCCGCGCTCGGTCTCGATCATGCGCCGCTCCTGCAGCGCGCGCAGAAGCACCACGGTAGAGGCGACCGACAACGCCAGGCCGAAGACGAGGCCCGCGCCCAGCGACCAGCCGAGCATCCAGGCGAGGCCGACGCCAAGTACCGTGGCAAAGGAAATCTGCACGACCGCCCCGGGCACCGCGATGGCGCGCACCGATAACAGGTCCTTGAGCGAGAAATGCAAGCCGACGCCGAACATCAGCAGGATGACGCCGATCTCGGCGAGTTCCAGTGCCAGCTCCTGGTCGGCGACGAAACCGGGCGTGTTCGGCCCGACCAGCACGCCGGCGATCAAATATCCGACGAGCGGAGGCACTCTGAAGCGGTTGGCGAGTGCGCCGAAGATGAATGCCAGCCCCAGACCGGCGACGATAGTAGCGATGAGGGGCGTGTCATGCGGCATTGTCCCGGCGGCACCTTTCGGAAAGTCAAAATTGTGTGGGGTGCGGCGGTGAAATCCGCTGCATTTCCAATATGGTGGACGCAGGTCAGCATGCGCAACCCTGTGCGGCCAAGAAACTTGGCTCGTGCCGAAAAAAAGTGCCGGCATCGCTGCCGGCACTCCTCGCCTGGTTGCTGGGGAACTACTTCTGCGGGTCAGGCTGCCATCAGGATCGTCTCGATGTCGGACACGCTGTGATTGGTCAGCGTCTTCGGAATTTCGGCTGAGACGCGCTCATCGACTTCCTTGTGCAGCTTCTTGCGCAGTTCGCCGAGCACCAGGGGCGGCGCCACCAGTACGATCTCCTGGAAATCGCCGGCATGGGCGAGCTTGTACAGGCGAGCTGCGATTTCGTCGGCGAAGCGCTCCTTGGCGACCCTGTGCCAATCGGTGTCGTCGACCGCGCTGCGATGGATCGAAGGGCCGTCGCTGTAGCGGCCGGGGCGATCGCTGCCCTGCTCGCGCGTCGGCGGGTTGTCCTGCTCCATCTCGCGCACGACCTCAAGGTTCGGATATTTGGTGTCGCCCTGGTTCTTCAGGAACAGCGCCTTTTCGCCATCTGCCACCAGCACCCAGATCCCGTGCTTCAGATTGATGTGCGTCATCTCGTGCTCCTTCTTGTCCGCACCGTCCCCGCTTGGTGAACGCGGGGGCGGCGGCACGGTTCCGAATGACGCGATGGCGGGAGAGGGCATCTGCCCGTAATTCTACTAATTTGGTAGAAATTAGGAAAAATGCGTTTCGGGGCATCATCGCCTTCCTTGCGAGCAAGCACTATGGATTGGCGATCTGTGCGGGCGGCACCTGGCCGCGGAGCCGGTGAATGCAAGCGATTACCGGGCTTCGCAGAGGCAGTCGGCTGCCAATGGCCGCAGCAGCGAGGCAGGGATTGAAATATCCTGGCATCGCCGCGGTGGAATATTTTTCTCCTCGGGCTGGGGCGCGGGCAAAAGCGATTGCCTCCCATCTCGACGCGCGCGAGTGCATTTCTTCTGCAGCGCAGCAATGGCGGCTAGAAATGACGGGTATTCCGGAAACCCTCGCGTCATGACTCAAGCCGCCGCCAAGTTGAACGCCTTCCCGATCTTCCTCAAGGTCGAAGGCGAAGCCGTGGTCATCGTCGGCGGTGGCGACGAGGCGCTGGCCAAGGCGCGGCTGCTCGGCCAGTCGAGCGCCGAAATCCGCATCATCGCCGATCATGTCGAGCCGCAGCTCCGCGACTGGATTGCCGCCAACGGCGCGACCCGTATTCACGCTGCCTATGACGCCTCGCTGATTGGTCGTGCCGTCATGGTCTTCGCCGCGACCGGCAACGAAGCGCTCGATCGCCGCATTTCCCAGGACGCACGCGAGCTCGGCATCGTCGTTAACGCGGTGGACCGTCCTGAACTCTGCGATTTCTTCACGCCCGCGCTCGTCAATCGTGCGCCGGTAGCCGTCGCCATCGGCACCGAAGGCGCAGGGCCGGTCCTCGCCCAGATGATCCGCGCTCGCATCGACCGCATGCTGTCGCCCCAGCTTGGCGCGCTGGCCACGCTGGGTGCCAGCTTCCGTGATTCCGTCGAGCGTTTGTTGCCCAAGGGCAATGTCCGCCGCGGCTTCTGGCGCGAGTTCTTTGAAGGCGTCCCCGCCCGGACGCTGGACAACGGTACCCTGGCCCAGGCGCATGACGCGGCGACCGAACTCCTGTTGCAGAACGGCGAAGCCAAGGGCCATGTCGCGCTCGTCGGTGGCGGCCCCGGTGCCGAGGACCTTTTGACCCTGCGCGCCCATCGCCTGCTGATGGAAGCCGACGTTATCGTCCACGATGCGCTGGTGCCCGAGGCGGTGATCTCTATGGGCCGCCGTGACGCAGAACGCCTGCCGGTCGGCAAGCGCAAGGGCTGCCATTCCAAGACCCAATCCGAGATCAACGACCTGCTGGTCGAACTGGCCCAGGCAGGCAAGCGCGTGGTGCGCCTCAAGTCGGGCGATCCGCTGGTCTTTGGCCGTGCCGGCGAAGAGATGCAGGCGATGCGCGATGCCGGCGTCTCCTACGAGGTCGTGCCGGGTGTCACCTCGGCCTTTGCCGCTGCCGCCGATTTCGAGCTGCCGCTGACGCTGCGCGGCGTCACCTCTTCGATGGTCTTCACCACCGGCCACGACCTCAAGGGCGGCTCGCTACCCGACTGGGCCAAGCTTGCCATCTCGGGCGCTACCGTTGCCGTCTATATGGGCCGCTCGGTCGCCGCCGATGTCGCCGGCCGGCTCATCGATGCCGGGCTGTCGCCCGACACGGCGGTTGCCGTCGTCGAGAATGCCAGCCTGAAGAACCGCCGCCGTTTCCATGGCACGCTCGCCGACCTGCCGTCGCTCGAAGCGCGCAGCGATCTCGATGGACCTGTCATGACCATCATCGGCGATGCGGTCGCCGGCGCCAATTTCGAACTTTCCGAGCCGCTGGCGGCACACAGGCACGAACAGGCCGCGCGTGCGGCGCTCGAAGGAAGCAGGGCATGAAGATCCTTACCGCCAACCGGCTGACCGACGGCGAGGCCGTATGGTTCGCAGCCGACGGCACCTGGGCCGAGACCATCGATGTCGCCGAGACCGTCGACGACAAGGCCGGCGAAGCCCGCCTCGAGGCGATCGGCAAGGCCGCCCACGACAACAACGAGGTGGTCGACGTCAACCTGATCGACGTGTCGCTGGTCGGCGGCACCATACGCCCCCTGAGGCTGCGCGAGGCGATCCGCGCCGCCGGCCCGACCAACCGCCTTGACCTTGGCAAGCAGGCCCGGCCCTCGGCCGGTGCCGCCTGAAGACCGGAAGACGACCATGTACCGTTACGACGAGTTCGACCATGATTTCGTGAAGGCCCGCGTCGCCGAATTCAGCGACCAGGTCGAGCGCCGCCTTGGTGGCGAGATCACCGAGGATCAGTTCCGGCCGCTGCGCCTGATGAACGGCGTCTATCTCCAGCTCCACGCCTACATGCTGCGCATCGCCGTGCCCTACGGCACGTTGAACTCGAAGCAGATGCGCATGCTCGGCCACGTCGCCCGCAAATACGACAAGGGCTACGGCCACTTCACCACGCGCCAGAACATCCAGTTCAACTGGCCGGCCCTGTCGGATATTCCGGCGATCCTCGCCGACCTCGCTTCGGTCGAGATGCACGCCATCCAGACCTCGGGCAACTGCATCCGCAACGTCACCGCCGACCACTTCGCCGGCGCTGCCGCCGACGAGGTTGCCGATCCGCGTCCCTATGCCGAGATCCTGCGCCAGTGGTCGTCGGTGCATCCGGAGTTCTCGTACCTGCCGCGCAAGTTCAAGATCGCGGTGACCGGTGCCGAGCGCGACCGCGCCGCCATCCAGACCCACGACATCGGCCTGCATCTCAAAAAAAACGACAAGGGCGAGCTTGGCTTCGCCGTCTATATCGGCGGCGGCCAGGGCCGTACGCCGATGGTCGCCAGGAAGATCCGCGACTTCCTGCCGGAGGAACACCTGCTGTCCTACACCACGGCGATCCTGCGCGTGTACAACCTGCACGGCCGCCGTGACAACAAGTACAAGGCGCGCATCAAGATCCTGGTCCACGAGACCGGCGTCGACGAGATCACGCGTCAGGTCGACGCCGAATGGCAGGCGCTGAAGGACGGCGAGCTCAAGCTGCCGGAAGCCGATGTCGCTGCGATCCAGGCCTATTTCGCGCCGCCGGCACTGGCGGCGCGGCCCGAGGGCGACGAAGCTGTCAAGCTGGCGCGGCTCGATTCCAAGAGTTTCGGCGACTGGATCGACCAGAACGTCTTCACCCACCGCAATCCTGATTATGCTGCCGTCACGATTTCGCTCAAGGGCATCGGCGAGGTGCCGGGCGACGCCACCGACAGCCAGATGGAGGCCGTCGCCGACATCGCCGAGAGGTACGGCTTCGACGAGATCCGCGTCAGCCACGAGCAGAACCTGATCCTGCCGCATGTCGCCCGCGCCGACCTCAAGGCGGTCTACGACGCGCTGGTGGCGATCGAGCTTGCCACCGCGAATTCGAACCTGATCAGCGACATCATCGCCTGCCCGGGCCTCGACTATTGCGCGCTGGCCAATGCCCGTTCGATCCCGGTAGCACAGGAAATCTCGAAGCGCTTCGCCTCGCTCGAGCGCCAGCGCGACATTGGCGAACTGAAGCTCAAGATCTCCGGCTGCATCAACGCCTGCGGCCACCACCATGTCGGCCATATCGGCATTCTCGGCGTCGAAAAGAAGGGCGCGGAGCTCTACCAGGTGACGCTCGGCGGTTCGGCCGACGAACATACGTCGGTCGGCGAGATCATCGGCCGCGGCTTCGGCCCGGAAGAGATCACCGACGCCATCGAGACGATCGTCGAGACCTATCTTGCGATCCGGCTCGACCGGTCGGAAAAGTTCCTCGACGCCTATCGCCGCATTGGCCCGGCGCCGTTCAAGGAGGCGCTTTATGCTAGCGAAGCCAAGGCAGCCTGACGCCGACATCGAAGCGCAGGTTCTGGCCGAAGCCGCATCGCTCGACGCGCTCTACGGCAATCTCTCGCCGCTGGAGATCATCGAGCGCACGGCCGTCGACCGCTTTGCCGGCGAAATTGCCGCCGTTTCCTCGTTCGGCGCGGATTCGGCGGTGCTGCTGCACCTGATCTCCGAAGTCGACCGCAACCTGCCGGTGATCTTCCTCGATACCGGCAAGCATTTCGGCGAAACGCTCGACTATCGCGACGCGCTGGCCGCCGATTTCGGCCTGACCGACATCCGGGTCATAACCCCCGACGAGGCGGCCCTGGCGCGCATCGACCCGACCGGCAATCTGCACCAGACCAGCACTGACGCCTGCTGCGACGTGCGCAAGGTCGAGCCGATGGCCCGCGGCGTCGAGCCCTTCAGTGCCTGGTTCACCGGCCGCAAGCGGTTCCAGGCGTCGACGCGCGCGGCCTTGCCGGTGATCGAGCAGATCGGCCCGCGCTTTCGCATCAATCCGCTGGCGCGCTGGACGACCTCGGATCTCGCTGACTACATGCGCAAGCATGCCTTGCGCGAGAACCCGCTGGTCGCCTACGGTTACCTGTCGATAGGCTGCTTCCCGTGCACCCAGCCGGTCAAGCCCGGCGAGGATGCCCGCAGCGGGCGCTGGGCAGGCCAGGGCAAGACCGAATGTGGTATACATCTCTCCGGCCTCGAACAGTCGCTGACCGACGCATCCCTCTAGGAATTCTGCAATGACCGACGTGACACCGGAGACCAAGACCCGCCTCTGGACCCCGGAGGGTTTCCGCGACGACGGCTGGATCCATGCCGAGGATGCCGGTGCCCTGGCCGGCAACAGCCGGGTCATCCTGTCGCTGCCCGCCTTCCTCGAACTCGATCCCCAGCAACGCGAGGCCGCCAAGGAGCGCATTGGCGTGCTGCTGCAGCCGGGTGACCAGTTGGAGTCGATCGTGGACCTGCTCGACCAGCTGTCGCTGGTGGCGCTTGCCTTTCCGGCCTTCAACGACGGACGTTCCTTCTCGAAGGCCGAACTGCTGCGCAGCCGCCACGGCTTCGATGGTGCCGTTCGTGCGACCGGCCAGGTATTGATTGATCAGTTGCCGCATATGCTGAGGGTGGGCTTCGACGAGTTCGAGGTGTCGCATCCGGTGCTGCTGAAGCGGCTTGAAGCGGGGCAGGTCGGCGGCTTGCCGTTGCACTATCAGCCCGCGACGAAGCCGGCGGACAAGGGTGCCGGCTATTCATGGCGACGGGTGCAGGCCAAAGCCTGAATCTAGGGTTTTGGATGAGGTTGCGTCCGCTCAGCCGCTTCCAGCCTGTCGAGCAGGCGGCGAAGCTTTTGTGGCAGATCGTCCTCAGCCTGGAATGCCGGCAACGCTTCCAGAACGCGCAGATTGCTTTCCGTGGCCAGTTCGCCTCGGATGTTGGTCGCCAACTTGGCTGTTGCGATTTTGTTGATGCGTCTGCTCGGCATGGCAAAGGACCTGTTCCTTCCTCGGCAAAACTCCTGCCAAATGCAAATGGTTCCCGAATCGATCGCCCGCCATGGCAATGGTCGGCCTCTATGGTAAAACTTGAATTAACATTGAAGTATGGGGGCTTGCCGGACCGCCGCTCGGGGCGGCGAAAGGGCGCGGCATCGCGCCCGGCGGCCCTTGCCCCTTGATTTTTGGCCCCCGAACCTCGATATCGGGCGCAACTTCCAACGTATCCGAATAACGGGAATTGGCGATGAGCGACCAGGCAAAAGACGAACGCGCGCCCGACGAGACGGCGGCTGTCGAGGCCCAGGCCGAAAAGATCGAGGGCGGCGTCGATGGCGATTATGAAGCCGTCGTGCGGCTGCTGAAAGAAAACGAGGAACTGAAGGACCGCGCCCTGCGCACGGTTGCCGAGATGGAGAACCTGCGCCGCCGCACCGCGCGCGACGTTCAGGATGCCCGTGCCTATTCGGTGGCCAACTTCGCCCGCGACATGCTTTCGGTTTCCGACAATCTGCGCCGCGCCATCGAAGCGGTTTCCGATGAGGCCAAGGCTGCCGGTGGCGCGGGCCTCGCAAGCCTCATCGAAGGCGTCGAGGTGACCGAGCGTGCCATGCTGACGGCCCTGGAACGCCATGGCGTGCGCAAGCTCGACCCGCAGGGCGAGAAGTTCGATCCCAATTTCCACCAGGCGATGTTCGAGGTGCCCAACCCCGACGTGCCGGCCAATACGGTCGTGCAGGTCGTGCAGTCCGGCTACACCATCGGTGATCGCGTGCTGCGTCCGGCCATGGTCGGTGTCGCCAAGGGCGGCCCCAAGCATGTCGCCGAGGCTCCGGCGGAGCCCGGCCCGGTCAACGAGCAGGCCGAGAAGGACGCGTAGGCAGCGAATAGCGAATAGGGAGTAGCGAATAGGGAATTGGCGGGTAATGTGGCTGTAAAGCCGGGGTGCCTGCAATGCTCTTCTTTTATTCGCTACTCACTACTGCCTATTCGCTCCCTTCATGAATCCGCTGCTCTACCTCGACTATGCCGGCGTGGCGGTGTTTGCCGCCACGGGCGCGCTTGCCGCCTCGCGCAAAGAGCTCGATGTCATCGGCTTCCTGTTCCTGGCGAGTTTCACCGGAATCGGCGGCGGAACGGTCCGCGACGTCATCCTTGGCTTGCCGGTTTTCTGGGTGGTCAACCCGGCCTATGTGCTGGTCTGCGCCGCGATCGCGGTGCTTGTCTTCTTCACCGCTCATCTTGTCGAATCCCGCTACAAGCTGCTGCTCTGGCTCGATGCCCTGGGCATGGCCGCCTATGCCGCCATCGGTGCGGCGAAAGGCCTGGAAGCCACCGGCTCGCCGACGGTTGCCATCATCATGGGCATGCTGACGGCGACCTTTGGCGGCATCCTGCGCGACCTGCTCGCCGGCGAGCCGTCGGTTCTGCTCAAGCCCGAGATCTATGTCTCGGCGGCGATGGTGGGGGCAGGCATCTACACGCTGGCCGAGCTCGCCGACCTGCCGCCCGAGGTGTCGGCGGTCGTCGCCTTTGTCGCCGCCTTCATGGTGCGTGGCGGTGCGCTGAAATTCGGCTGGACCTTCCCGGCCTACCGCAGCCGCCCTGGGCGGAGGCCGGAAGACATTCCATGATCTTCGGAGCTATACCTGCCCGCGAGGCTGGCTCTACTATGCCTAGGGAAGGCAGAGGACAGCATCCATGCAGCATCGAGTAGTGGTCGTCGGCGCGGGCTTCGGCGGTCTGGAAGTCGTCAAGGCGCTGGCCGGCGCGCCTGTCGGCATCACCCTCATCGACCGGCGCAACCATCACCTGTTTCAGCCTCTGCTCTATCAGGTGGCCACCGCCTCGCTGGCGACATCGGAGATTGCCTGGCCGATCCGCTCGGTGGTGCGGGACAGGCCCGAGGTTACGACGGTGCTGGCGAATGTGACGGGCGTCGATGCCGCGCGCCGGCACGTGTTGCTCCAGGACGGCAAGACGGTGCCCTACGACACGCTGGTGCTGGCGCCCGGCGCCCGCCACGCCTATTTCGGCCATGACGAATGGGAGCCTTTCGCACTTGGCCTGAAGACCCTCGAGGATGCAACGACCATCCGGCGGCGCATACTGATGGCGTTCGAGCAGGCCGAGCGCGAGACCGACCCAACTAGGCAGGCGGCGTTGCTGACCTTCGTCATCGTTGGCGCCGGTCCAACCGGCGTGGAAATGGCCGGAACGATCGCCGAGCTGGCGCGGGACACGCTGCGGCGGGAGTTTCGCAACATCGACACCGCCAGGGCCCGCGTCGTGCTGATCGAGGCCGGACCGCGGGTGCTGGCAGGCTTTCCCGACGATCTCTCGGACTACGCCCTTCGTTCGCTGCGCAAGCTCGGCGTCGAGGTCGAGCTCGGTCGCGCGGTTTCCGACTGCACGGCTGACAGCGTCGCCTATGGCGACGTTCGCCTGGCCACCAGAACCATCATCTGGGCCGCCGGCGTGCGGGCCTCGCCCGCCGCCGAGTGGCTGGATGCGCCGGCCGACAGGGCAGGGCGCCTCGAGGTGATGCCCGACCTGACGGTGCCCGGTCATCCCGACATTTTCGCCATTGGCGACGTGGTGACGGTGGTAGGCCCGACCGGCAAGCCCGTTCCGGGCATTGCGCCTGCCGCCAAGCAGGAGGGCAAGCATGTCGCCGGCATCATCAAGGCACGGCTGGGTGGCAAGATCGAGCCTATGCCCTTCCACTATCGCCACCAGGGAAGCCTTGCCCAGATCGGCAAACGGCGCGCGGTGATCGACTTCGGCCGCCTCAAGCTGCGTGGCGCATTGGCGTGGTGGCTATGGGGTGCCGCCCATATCTACTTCCTCATCGGCTCGCGCGCCCGGTTGAGCGTGGCGATCAACTGGCTCTGGATTCACGCCCGCAACCAGCGGAGCGCGCGGCTGATCACCCAGGGCGAGGCCGCCGACCTGTCGCTCGGCAAGCAGGCCGAGCCGCCCGGGCCCGGCAGGATTAGCTGATACTGCCCGCGCCGATCATGGACCATGCCACAGTTCGCCAGCCGGGTTCCCGTCCTACGTTTCGGTGAAAGCGGCGAGGTTTTCGAGCGAAGAGGCGATGCCCTCGCGATGGTCGTCCTCGCCGATTCCAGGCGGCACGTCCTCGCACCGGACAGTGACATTGGTGCCTCCTTCGACAGGCTCCAGCGTGGTCACGATCCGCATGGTCCCTGCGAAGGCCGGGTCATCCGATTCGAACGCGATGACCTCGACGACGTGCCTGTTGGGCACCAGCTCGACGAAACGGCCCTCGAAGACGTCGGCGCTGTCGGTGGTTTTCCCGTGTCCCCCACCGTCCTCGTAGATGAAAGTCATGCGAAAGGCGCCGCCTTCGCGTGGTTCGAAGGCCAGGATTTCGGCCCGCATGCCCTTTGGCGGGCGCCAGCTTGCCACGGCCTCCGGGTCCACCAGCGCACGATAGATGGCCGCTGGCGGAGCCTTGATGATCCTCGAGCCGGTGTCGGTCCGCCGGGTGTAAGTCATGATTCTTCCTCCGTCTCCCCGGCCGCTCAGCCTATCGCTTGCCGCGCCTTGACCAGGCTTTTGGGAGCCTGCATCAGCCAGGCGCGTTCGAGGCGTGTCTTGAGCTGGTCGAGCGGGATGTCGTGGATGCGCACCAGCATTGCCGGCCAGCCCTTGTAGTGGGCGGTCTCGAAATAGAGATGCGGATCGGCCTCCATCAGCATCTCCTTCTCTTCCAGCGCACACATCACCGCGACCGTGTCGGCATCCTTGACGCGGCAGAGGAATTTCTTGCGGACGTGAAGAGACGGTGTGCCGTAGGACGTGCCCTCAACCACCTCCGCCAGCCCCTCGGCCGCTGCGCGCAGCTTGTCGAAGGCGGGCTGGAGGTTGTCGGCCATGATGCTAAGCGGCGAAGCGCTGCGTTTCCCCGCCATAGTAATTGATGTAGCGGGTGCCGATTTCCTTGACCGGCATGACGACAAAGACGTCGACGGTACCGAAATCATGGTCGATGACGCAGCCGTCGCCGATCTTGGCACCGACGCGCAGATAGCCCTTGACCAGCGGCGGCATGGCCGAGATCGCCGCCTTGGCATTGACCGCCTCGATCGGCATCAGGTCCATCTGGCAATAGCGCCCGGCCACCGCGCGCACATCCCAGTCGGCGCTGGTGCGGCAGTGATGGGCGAGATAGGTCAGCGCCTCGGCATGTGCCGCCGGCACCGTGCCGTGGAACGAGGCGCAGCCGGTCATGACGTCGATGTCGTAGCGGTTGAGATAGGCCCAGATGCCCTGCCACAACGCCTCGATGGTCCGCTTCGAGCGGTATTCCGGCAGCACGCAGGAGCGGCCGAGTTCCAGGAAGCGCTGGCCGGGATGGCGGGCGATCAGCTTATTGAGCTCGAATTCGTCGTCGGAGTAGAAGCCGCCGGCTTCGGTAGCGCGCTCCTGGCGCAACAGGCGATAGGTACCGACGATACGACGATGCTCGGGGCCGTTGATCGAGGTGTCGAAGACGAGAAGATGGTCGCAAATGTCGTCGAACCGGTCGGCATCGCGTCGGTCGATCGAGTGCAGCGCCTGCTTCCTTGCACCGAGTTCGTCGAAGAACACGCGATAGCGCACTTCCTGGGCCGCCGCGATCTCTGATTCGTTGCGGGCGAGGCGAACCTCCAGTGTTCCGATCCGTCCGAGCGGCGCTTCAGGCAACAGAGGTTTGGAAGGCACGGTCACCTTGGCGCCATTGGCTTTCTGAGTGTCACTGTCCGGCAAGGCTGTATGCACGGGTGATTCTCCTTCGAGCCATCCCTCCTGGCGCGGGGATACGGTGTCGGTGCTACAGGATTGTGACAGTATCGTGATCGACCCGCCCGGGCAAGACTTGGTCGGGCGGCAAGAGAGCCTAGCCGGCTAGGAAAATCAGGCAGTTGTAGTTCAGGCTGCCGCCCGTTGCTCGACAAGGTTGATCAGTACGTCGGGGTCGAGTGGCTTGGTGACAAAGCCACTGGCGCCATGGGCAAGCACGGCATGGCGGGTCTTTTCCTGGCTGTCGGCCGACAGGACGAGGATCGGCACCGCGGCAAGGCCATGCTGTTCTTCATGCCTGCGGATGGCCGAAATCGCGTCCAGCCCGTCCATCACCGGCATGTGCATGTCCATCAGCACGACGTCATAGCGGCGCTTGCGGGCGGCCCCCGTCACGGCTTCGACGGCGGCCTTGCCGTTGCTGACGACGTCGACCCGGTGACCCGCCTTCAACAATGCCGCACGGGCCAGCATGGCATTGATCTCGTTATCTTCGGCGATCAGCACCGAAAGCCCCTGCAGGTGGCGGCTCGCGGCCGGCTTTGCCGCGGCGCGGCGGCTGGTCGGCTGCGGCTGCAGTCCATTTTGGTTCGCCAAGAGCACACGGAGCAAGGTCTCGGCGCGCACCGGCCTGGCAAGGAAGGTCGAGTAGCCGCTGGCGCGCAATTCGCCCAGCAGGCCGCGGTCGGTAGGCGCAATCAGCGTCACGGCCTCGCTCGCCGCGAAGCCGTTCTCGCGCAATTGCCTGAGCACCCGGCCGTCGTTTTCTTCCATCGCCGCATCGACGAGGATCGCATTGCAGCCGTCGGAAATGGCGGCTGCCTGCTCCGGGGTGACGACGACATTGGCGCGACCGCCATGGGCGCGGATGGTGTCGGCGATCGCTTCGGCCTCGGTGGCGTTCCTGGACAGGATCACGGTGCAGCGGCCGGCCAGGACATCGGTCTTGGCCGGCGTTCCGTCGGTGGCGCCATAGGCGGGCAGGTCGAAGAAGAACTCCGAGCCTTCGCCGGGCATGCTCCTGGCGGCGATAGTGCCGCCCATCGACATGACCAGCCGCTTGGAGATGGCAAGACCGAGGCCGGCGCCGCCATGCGAGCGGGTGGAGGTGCCGTCGCCCTGCTCGAACTCCTCGAAGATGCGCTCCATGTCCTCGGCGCGCAGGCCGGCACCGGTGTCGGTGACAGTGAAGCGGATCCTGCCGGGGTGTTCGTCGCCGGTCCGCTCGACCGTGAGGCGCACGCCCCCGGCGTCGGTGAACTTGATGGCGTTGCCGATCAGGTTGAGCAGCACCTGGCGCACGCGGCCGGGATCGGCGGTGATCATCTGCGGCACGTCGGGTGCGACGTGGCAGCCAAGGCCGATGCCCTTGCCGTAGGCGCGCGCGGCCAGCAGTTCGACCACGTTGTCGGCGATCTCGCGCGGCGACATCGGCTGCGGCTCTGGGTCGAACCGGCCGGCCTCGATCTTGGAATAGTCGAGCAGGTCCTCGATCAGCGCGAGCAGGGCGCTTGCCGATGTCGAGATTGCGCCGACATAGGTGCGCTGCTCGGGCGAAAGCTCGGTGTCGTGGAGCAGCTTCGCCATGCCCATGATTCCGTTCATCGGCGTACGGATTTCGTGGCTGACGGTGGCGAGGAAGCGTGACTTGGCCTGGCTCGCATATTCGGCGCGCTCGCGTGCGCTGATCAGCGCCGTTTCGGCGCGCTTGCGGGCGGTGATGTCGCGGGCGATGGCCCGGTGCGACACGGCGTTGCTGGTCTTGTCGCGCACCGACAGCTCTATCCACGAGAACCAGCGCACCATGCCCGCCGAGCGGATGCCGACATCGGTGGAGCTCAGGCACTCCCCCTCCGAGAAGGCGGCATCCGGCACCACGCCGACATCGACGCCGATTTCAGACAGGGTGCGGCCGGCGAGGTCGCGCTGGTCCTGCCCGATAAGCTCGGCGAACACCTTGTTGGCGTAGACGATGCGGCCGTCGCGGTCGCGGTGCACGACCAGGTCGCCGAGCGCGTCGATGAGACCGCGGAAACGCTCCTCGCTTTCCTGCAACTCCCACATGCGGTCGGCGAGCGTTTCGATCTCGGCGCGGCTGCGCGAGGCGTTTTCGCTGATCGCTTCCGCGGCACGTTCACGCTCGCCCAGACTACGGGCGAGCAGCACCAGACCGCTGAGGCCGGCCGCAAGCAGGCCGATGCTGATGAACGCTGGCGCACCAGTCAGGTGGGAAAGGCCGGCAAGGACGAGCACGGCGACCAGGGTGGTGAAGTAGAGGCCGCGCGGCGGCTCCTTCAGCAGTTCCGGCGCCAGCGGTGGCGGCGAGATGATGCGACGGTGCGATATCGCGGCGCCGGCGCCGATATCGGCGGCACCTTGCGTCGTCGTTCCTTCCGCGGTCTCGGAATCCGTCATCATGGCGGAATGCTAGCGCGGAGAGCTTAGGGAAGATTTGGGCGGATAGTTCGAATTTTAGCGGTCGCGCGCTTTTTGGCTGTGACCGTGAGAACTACTGGACGTAGCTCTTGTAGACGTAGCCGCGCTTGCCGTTGAAAACGATTTCGCACCATTGCGTGCACGAGACCACTTCGACGGCGGTCTTGGCGGGTATGACGCCCAGGACCGCGCCACCTTTCTGGGGCTTGGCGCGCATGTTCACCGAGCGTTTGACCGTGCCGCCGCGCGTGCCCTCGGTAGTCTTTATCTCGGCCTGGAGCGCCTTGACGGCTGAGGTCTCGCCGGGATCGGTCTCGGCGTGGGTTTCGGCCAGCGCGAGTGGTGCGGTTTCGCTGAGATCCCTTGCGATCACCTTTTCGGCGCCGGGGATTGCCGGCATCGCCTCGAGCGGCTGGGTCGCGCCTGCGGCCACGACCTGCGCCCAGCGCGGATCGGCCGCCAGCGGCATGTCGGACGCTTCCGACGCGGACGCTTCCGAAACCAGGATCGAACTGCGCGAGGTGGCAACCCGCTCCTTGCGGCCGGTTGGTTCGGCTGTAATGGTTGTAATCTTTTCTTTTGCCGGCTCGGCAGCGGCCTGCTGGATCTCCTGCACCGCGTCGACGGACTGCTGGCCCATATGCGGGAGGATGAACAATGCAGAGACGGCGGTGACGCTCATCAGCGCGGTCATGGCCAGGACGCCGCAGACCAGGCCACGGTTAGGCGCGTTCTCGCGCCACGAGGCGGTCTCGGTCTTTGTGAACATCATAGCGGAGCGCGGCTGATTCGCTGCGCCCAACCCGAAGGGCATTTTCACAAGCAACTCTCCACTCAGGCCCCAAGCGCTCGCAATATCGAGCGTCCCCACCTGTCGTTTCGACCCGCAAATCTTCGCCACGTGGCCGCAAGACAGTTTAGGCGGTGCCTTTCGGCCCGTCCGCCGAACGCACCATGATCACCGATTGTGGCAGAGCTTGGACCCGATTGCGACCTTCGTCAAAAAATTCTTAACCGCTAAATGAAGTCTGTGGGAAAATTCCGTCTAACTTCACGTAGAGATAACTGAACGTAAGACAACTTGATCCGGCCCGGATTCGGTCCGGATTGGCGGTGCGACGGCAGAATTAATCGTCGGATGGGGCCGCCTGGTGGCGGCTGCGCCGCCACGCCAGGAACTCGTCGAGCACGACCAGTGCTGCGCCGACCGAAATGAAAACGTCGGCAAGATTGAAGATGGCGAACGACCACACCGGCGTGTGGAACAGGATGTAGTCGATGACGTGGCCGTAGACGGTGCGGTCGATCAGATTGCCCAGTGCCCCGCCGACGATCAGCGCGAAACCGAAGCGGGAAATGATCTGCGCCGGGGTCGTGCGGATGGCCAGGTAGCTCACGAAGGCGATGACGATGCCGGTCAGCACGATGAGGCCGGTATCGCCGACGTTTGAGAACATCGAAAAGGCGATGCCCGGATTGTAGGTGCGGTAGAGCGCCAGGAACGGCAGCACGTCCACTTTCTCGTGCATGACGAGCATTGTCTCGACGAGCAGCTTGATCCACTGGTCGAGTGCGACGGCGAGTATCGTCACGAGCCCATAGAATGCGGCTGGCTTCACATGGGGCTCCTAAAGCTTCAGGGCGTTGCGCCGGATCTCGAACAGCATGACGCCGGTGGCCACCGCCAGGTTGAGCGAATCGGCGCGGCCCGCTTGCGGGATGCGCAGCAGCTTGTCGCAGCCATTGGCCAGATTGTCGGGCAGGCCCTGCTGCTCGTTGCCCATCATCAGGAGCACCGGGCGGTTGCCGAAATCGACGGAACGATAGTCGACCGCGCCCTTGAGGTGTGTGCCGGCGACGGTACCGGGGAAATCCTTGCGCCAGGCGAGGAAGCCCTCGGGGGTGGTCTTGGCGACCGGCACGGCAAAGATCGACCCCATCGTCGCGCGCACGGTTTCGAGCGAGAACGGGTCGGTGGTTTCGCCGACCAGGATCACGCCCTTGGCGCCGACGGCATCGACGGTGCGGATGACGGTGCCGAGATTTCCCGGGTCGCGGACCCGGTCCAGAGCCACCCAGACGTCATTGCTGTGCGGGCGAATGTCCTTGAGCGGCACGAAGCGCTGCGTGAACACGCCGACCACCGCCTGCGGATTGTCGCGCCGGGTGATCGCCGTAAGCACCTTTTCGGAGACCTCGAGCACGTCGCCGCCCAAGGCGACGGTGCGCGCCGCGACTTTCTCGACGGCCTGGTTGCCCAGCGCCGACTTGGCGAAGATCAGCGTCTTGATCGTCCAGCCGAGATCGAGCGCGTCGATGACCAGCTTCAGGCCTTCGGCCATGAAGGCGTTCTGCTGGTCGCGGAATTTCTTGAGCGCCAGGGCCTTGATGTCCTTGACCAGCGGATTGGCCAGGCTCGTCACTTCCTTGACGCGGCCGGGCGCCCCGGTGCGGTGTTCGCTCATTGGGCTACCCAGCGCGAGAAAAGCGATGTGGACAGGGCTCGGCCGGCCGACTTCTCGCGGATGACCAGTTCGCCTGATTCGATGGTGCCGCCCATGCCGGCGAAGGTGTCGCGCATCAGGGCATGGATGGCGAAGAACGAGGCGCGGATCGAATAGGCCGTCAGCACCACTGCCAGCGGCTTCGGCGTCAGGATCGAGCGGCAGATGTCGGTCATGGCGGGCAAGCTCTCGAACAGTTGCCACACCTCGCCCTTGGGGCCGCGGCCATAGGCCGGCGGATCGAACAGGATGATGTCGTAGCGGCTGCCGCGGCGCTCCTCGCGCTCGACGAATTTCATCGCGTCCTCGCAGATCCAGCGGATCGGCTTGTTGGCGAGGCCTGCCATCTCCTGGTTCTCGCGGGCCCAGCCGATGGCCTTCTTGGAGGCGTCGACATGGGTGACCTCGGCGCCGGCGCGTGCCGCGACCAGCGAGGCCACACCGGTGTAGCCGAACAGGTTGAGCACCTTGACCGGGCGTTTGGCGTCCTCGATCAACCGCGCCATGTGGTCCCAGTGCCTCGCCTGCTCGGGAAACACGCCGACATGGCGGAACGAGGTGAAGCGGCCCTGATAGTGCAGTCCGTCATGGCGCATCGGCCAGGTCTCGCCGAGCGGTGCCTTCGGGAAACGCCAGCGGCCGAGCCCTTCTTCGTCGGTGTCGCCGGTGAAGACGGCGTCGGCGCGCTCCCATTCCTTGGCCGGCAGCGCACGCTGCCAGATCGCCTGGCCCTCGGGCCGGACGATGCGATAGGGGCCGTATTGTTCGAGCTTCTCGCCGTCGCCGCTGTCGAGCAGGGCATAATCGTCGTTGGGCGCGACTTCGAGGATCAGCGGCAGGCGTTCGGCCGGCAAGGCGCCTTCGCGGCGCACCAGCTTGCGCGGTTCCGCCTTCGGCTCCGGCTGATGGTCCTGTCTTGGAGCCGGGCGCTGCTGCTCCGGCTTGCGTTCCGGCCGTTCGACGCGGTCGCGCGCCTGCGCGGGTGCGGCACTGCCCTTGCGGGAGGGCTGCGGGCGGCTGTCGCGGCGTTTGTCACGCGGGTGCTTCAAGGAAAAATCTCTCCGGACGGTTGGCCGCTTTTGACACAGGGCACCGCACGCCGCAACCTGACGGGAGGTCGCGCGCCCGGACAGGACGATTTCCGGCAGGGCCGTAGCTGCGCGTTCTGCAGCAGAAAGCCAGCTATGTGATCGCCAGGGTTCGCGGGGCTATGCCTTAAGCGCCTTATAGACGGCGATGCCGGCGGCGAGGTCCTCGAGTGCGGCGCCCACCGACTTGAACAAGGTGATCTCGTCCGCCGACTGGCGGGCCGGCTTCTGGTCGCGGGCGAGTTCGTGCAGGTCGGCGACGATGTCGTCGGCCTTGAGCACGCCCGCGGCAATCGGCTGGACGATGTCGCCGGCTTCCTTGGTGGCGCCGGCGCGGGTGTCGACATAGACACGGGCCTTGGCGATTGCGTCGTCGTCGGCCTCGCGCATGCCCGGCGTGAAGCCGCCGACGAGGTCGACATGCGCTCCCGGCTTGAGCTTGGCGCCCTTCACCAACGGCACCGTCGAGATCGTGCCGGCGGTGATGATGTCGGCCCATCCGAGTTCGGCGTCGAGATCCGATACGGCTTTCGCCTCAAAACCGTCGCCGCGCAGCGAGGCGGCAAGCTTCTCGGCGTTGGCAAGTGTCCGGTTCCAGACGCGGATCTCCTTGATCGGCCGCACCGCGGCATGGGCGCGGGCAAGGAACTGGCACTGCGCGCCGGCGCCGATCACCAGCAGCTTCGAGGCATCCTCGCGCGCTAGGTAGCTTGCTGCCAGCGCGGAGGCGCAGGCCGTGCGCCATTGCGTCAGGCGCGGACCATCCATCAGCGCCTGCGGTTCGCCGGTGACCCCGTCGAGCAGCAGGTAGAGCCCGACTACGGCGGGCTTGGCGATGTCGTTGTTGTCGGGCGAGACGGTGACGATCTTGACGCCGATATGGCCCTCGGCGGCAGCATCCGGTGCCTTGAAGTCGGTCCAGGCGGGCATCAGCAGCAGCGTCGAATCGGTGCCTTGGGCACGCTCGACGGTGTGATGGTGGCGCACCGGCTGCACCGCGCCCTCGCGGAAGGCGGTGCGCAATGTCTCGACCAATCCGGGAAAGGTCAGCGCCCGGTCGATGTCGCCGGCCGAAAAGTGCAGCATGGAATTCTCCTTGAAAAGGCGCTCACGCGCCGGAGCGGATCAGTTGGGGCGCGGCAGGGCCGGGCCTTGAGCAACCGGAGGCCGCTGGGCCGCTGCCTGGCGCAGGCTTTCGGCTTCGAGACCGCGCTGGCGCGCCACCTTGCGGTAGCGGCCCTGCTTGAACCAGGTCACCGCGCCGCCGAGGATGACGCCGAGCGCCAACGCCAGGAACAGCAGCACGAACAGCGGTGCCTGCACCGTCAGCGCCGGGTTGCCCGGGTTGAACGGATCGAGCGTGAAGGCGGTAGGGGCGCGGTTGGCCACGGCGAGTGCTATGAGCACGATCGCCACCGGCACGAACACCACGATGAGCATGAAGCGATTGAACATGAATCTTCCCGTTTGAGCCCCCGGGGCGGCCGCACGCCGGCCTATTTCGCGGAGTTCAGCCGCTCGCGCAGCTCCTTGCCGGTCTTGAAGAACGGCACCCACTTTTCCTCGACCTCGACGGATTCGCCGGTGCGCGGGTTGCGGCCGGTGCGGGCCGGACGGTTCTTGACCGAGAATGCGCCGAAGCCGCGCAGTTCGACACGGTTGCCGTCGGCCAGCGCATCGGTGATTTCGTCGAAGATGGCGCTGACGATGTTCTCGACATCCCGCAGGAAAAGATGCGGATTGCGTGTCGCAATGATTTGCACCAGTTCAGACTTGATCATGAGCGCGGTCCCCGTCGAAATTATGATGATTTTGCTTGTTTTTCAGTCGCCTGACACGGCTTTTTCAGCCTGCCAGAGCGACAGCATACCGTCAAGGAACAAGCGTTCCGCGCCCATTTCCCTGAGCAGTTCGGCGGAGAAGTCGCCGACGCCGAGCGTGCGGCCCAGCGCCTGCGCCAGTGCGCGCGGCAGGAACATGCTGCCGCTGCCTGCCGGCTTCCATTCGACCACCGACAGCTTGGCGTCGACACCCTTGGTGCCGAGCCATGCGATGGCCTGGTCTTCGCCGCCGACCTCGTCGATCAGCTTCTTGGCAAGCGCCTGGCGTCCGGTGAATACCGAACCGTCGGCGAGCGCGGTGGCTTCCGCCTTCGACATTGAACGGCGCTCGGCGACGATGCCGACGAACCAGTCGTAGCTGTCGAGGATCATGTTGCGCATCATCGCGCGTTCTTCCTCGGTCGTCGGGTTGAAGGGCGAGGGCTCGGCCTTCAGCGGCGACGACTTCACTTCTTCCAGCTTGATGCCGAGCTTGTCCATGAGGCCGGTCAGGTCGGGAAACTGTACGAGCACGCCGATCGAGCCGACGATCGACGACTTTCGCGCGACGATGTGGTCGGAAGCCGAGGCGATCATGTAGCCGGCGGATGCTGCCAGCGTACCGACCTGGGCGACGACAGGCTTTTCGGCGGCCAGCTTGCGAACGGCATCGAAGATCGCCTCGCCGCCGGCGGTGGTGCCTCCGGGCGAATCGATCGACAGGATCACGCCCTTGACCGAACTGGACTTGCGCACCTGGTCGAGCCGGTCGAGCAGGTCCTCGTCCTCGGTGATGGTGCCTTCGATCTTGACCTTGGCGATATGATCGCTGGCCACACCGGGAATTCTCTCGCCGGCGAGCCATGTCGACAGGCCGACAATGGCCAGTCCGGCGATGAGGAAGGCTGCGATACGCCAGAAAGTGAGCTTGCGCCGCAATCGGCGTCGGTCGATCAGATCGTCAGCTTTCATGGACATTGCGGGCCTCGCATGCTGTGCAAGCCTGCGCTTTTATCGCAACGGTTTGGCGAGAGCCACCGCTTTCCTGACGCAGCTGCCGTTGCGGGACCTTGGATTTGTAAGGTAAATAGCCATATTCGGGTTTGCATTCTGGCAGCCGGATGCGCGTCTATTGCGCGTCCGGCCGCAACTCTTTGACCTTATGGTCATATTTTTGTGGCTTTCATCCGTTTCACCGTGCCGGCCTGAAGGCGGCCTGGATAGTTCGAAGAAGGACATTTGCGTTGGCGCGACCAATCGAGACGAGCGGCGGCGGAAGCGGCGTTGCGGTGGACACCGCGATCGCGCTTGCGACGTCGCGCGCCGATGCCTTTGATCTTGCCGCGCGCCATTCGCGCCGGGTCCGCGTCCTCAAGCGCGCCTTGCCGGCAGCCGCGGTGGCGCTTGCCTTCCTGTTCGGCGGCTATTCCTATCTTGCCGCACCGCCCTCCCTCCAGGTCAAGGCCGAAGGGGCCGCCTTCTCGGAGGGCAAGCTGGTGATGGCCAAGCCCCAGCTCAGCGGTTTCACCCGGGACAATCTGCCCTATTCGATGACAGCCGAGCGCGCGGTTCAGGATCCGGCCAACCAGGGCGTCGTCGAATTGCATGGCATCGACGCCAATCTGCCGCTCTCCGCAGACAACGTCGCCGAGGTCGATGCGGCACGCGGCGTCTACGACCGCGTAGGCAATACGCTCAACCTGACCGAACAAGTAACCGTAACGACCAGCGACGGCATGGTCGCCAAGCTCAAATCGGCGTATCTCGACATGGGCAGCGGTGCGATGAAGACCGACGAACCGGTCGAAATAACCCTTGACGGTTCGAAGATCACGTCCGATTCGATGTCGATGCTTGAGAACGGCAAGGTGGTCGTCTTCGAGAAGCGTGTGCGCATGGACATCGATCCGGCGCGAATGAAGGCGGCACAGAATGGCAGCGGAGGCGGGAGTGCGGCAAATTAGGTCTTGGCGGTCATTGGCCGCTCTAGCATGCGCAGGGGTAGCGCTTGGCGTGACGGGTGCTTACGCCCAGGACAGCCAGAGCAGGCTTTCGGGCCTCAAGCTGTCGGGCGACCAGCCGATCCAGATCGAGAGCGACAAGCTTGAGGTTCGCGAATCGGAGAATCTTGCGATCTTCACCGGCAATGTCAGCGTCACCCAGGGCCCGACTGTCATGAAGTCGGGCAAGATGACCGTCTACTACGCCAAGGATGGCGGCTCGGCGGCCACCGGTTCGGCCAACATCGATCGGCTCGAAGTCGATGACAAGGTCTATGTGAAGTCCGACAAGCAGGTTGCCACCGGCGATCGCGGCACCTTCGACATGAAGACCGAGGTGCTGGTGATGTCGGGCAAGGAAGTCGTCCTGTCCGAAGGCGACAACGTGCTCGTCGGCTGCAAGCTCACCGTCCAGATGAAGACCGGTCTCGCCCAGGTCGACGGCTGCAACAAGGGCACCAAGGGCAACGGCCGCGTCATGATGTCGATCACGCCGGGTTCGCAGAAGAAATAATGACGGAGGCATCCCCGCTGTTGTCGCGTCTGAAGCCTGGCTCGGCGCAGGAACTCGCCGCGCCCGCGACGATGGGCAGTGCCAGGAACGGCAAGTTCAAGGGCACCCTAATCGCCAAGGGCCTGACCAAGAGCTACAAGGGCAGGCAGGTGGTGTCGGGCGTGACGCTGGGCGTGCGTGCCGGCGAAGCCGTCGGCCTGCTCGGCCCTAACGGCGCCGGCAAGACGACCTGCTTCTACATGGTGACCGGCCTCGTGCCGGTCGACCAGGGCACGATCGAGATCGACGGTTTCGACGTCACGCAGATGCCGATGTATCGCCGTGCGCGCCTCGGCATCGGCTACCTGCCGCAGGAAGCCTCGATCTTCCGGGGCCTTTCGGTCGAAAACAACATCCGAGCCATTCTCGAAGTGGTCGAGAAGAGCCGCAAGGAGCGCGAGAAGTCGCTCGATGCGCTGCTCGAGGAATTCCACATCAGCCACCTGCGCAAGGCCCCGGCGATCGCCCTTTCGGGCGGCGAGCGGCGGCGGCTCGAGATTGCGCGGGCTCTCGCCAGCCGGCCTAACTACATGCTGCTCGACGAGCCCTTTGCCGGCATCGACCCGATCGCCGTCGCCGACATCCAGCAGCTCGTCCGCCACCTGACCAAGCGCGGAATCGGCGTCCTGATCACCGACCACAACGTCCGCGAGACGCTCGGCCTCATCGACCGCGCCTACATCATCCATGCCGGCGAGGTGCTGACCCACGGCCGCGCTGATGAGGTCGTCGCCAATCCCGACGTCCGCCGCCTCTATCTCGGCGAGGGTTTTACCCTCTAGCTGGCGATTGCACAGCCTACGCGCGAACCGGGCAGCGGTTTGTTGCCATTGCGTGTCTGCTTGGCATGCCGAGGGTGTCCTGCGCCGCAAATAGCGTCGGCGAAGCCCCAATCTGCTTGACATGCAAAAGCTGGGCCAGTTCTATCTCGCCGGTAGGCGTGCCGGTTTTCGGCCGTCCTGGGTCGGGATCGGTTACCTCAGATAATGGCGCTGTCGGCAAAACTACAGCTACGGCAGTCGCAGTCCCTGGTGATGACGCCCCAGCTGATGCAGTCGATCCGGCTGCTGCAGTTCACCCACACCGAGCTTGAGCGTTTCATCGACGACGAGATCGAGCGCAATCCGCTGTTGGAACGCGCCGAAGCGCCCGAAGACGCGCCCGGCGACCAGTTTCCCAAGATTGAAACGCAAGGCGAGGCCAACGCTGCGCCGAGCGACGACTGGTTCGAAGGCGAGGCCGGCTGGAGTTCCGAGGCCATCTCCGAAAAGCTCGACACTTCGCTCGAGAACCTGTTTCCCGACGATCCCGGTGCCGTCGAGCGAATGGGCCCGGACCTTGCCATGCAGTGGAAGTCGGCCTCCTCTGGCACCGGCTCGGGCGGCGCGTCCGAAGGCTTCGACATGGAGGATATGGCCGCTGCAGCCGTTACCCTGCGCGATCATGTCGGCGAGCAGATTTCATTCGCCTTTGTCGATCCGGCGGAGCGGCTGGTCGCTTCCGAACTGACCGACTGGCTCGACGAGGCGGGCTACTTCCGTGGCGAGCCTGTCGAGATCGCCGGCCGGTTCGGCGTCGACGAGGCATTTGTGCTGAGGGTACTTGCCAGCTGCCAGGGCTTCGATCCGGCTGGCCTGTTTGCGCGCAACCTTGCCGAGTGCCTGCGCATCCAGCTTGGGCGCCGCGATCGCCTCGATCCGGCGATGGCGGCATTGGTCGACAATCTCGAACTGCTGGCCAAGCGCGATTTCCAGAGCCTCAAGCGCATCTGCGGCGTCGACGAGGAGGATCTGCTCGCCATGCTGGCCGAGATCCGTGCCCTCGACCCCAGGCCGGGCGGCGGCTTTGTCGGAGGTGCTGCCGACACCATCGTGCCCGACGTCGAGGTGCGCCAGGCCGCCGACGGCAGCTGGGCCGTAGAACTCAACCCCGAGACCTTGCCACGCGTCCTGGTCGACCAGGTCTATTTCGCCGAGGTGACGGGCCGCACCAAGGACCAAGGCGAGCGCAACTTCCTCTCCGAGTGCCTGCAGAATGCCAACTGGCTGACGCGCAGCCTCGACCAGCGCGCCAAGACCATCCTCAAGGTCGCCGCCGAGATCGTCCGCCAGCAGGACGCCTTCCTCGTCCATGGCGTGCGCCATCTCAGGCCTCTCAACCTGCGCACGGTCGCCGACGCCATCGGCATGCATGAATCGACGGTCAGCCGCGTCACGGCCAACAAATACATGCTGACGACGCGCGGCGTCTTCGAACTGCGCTACTTCTTCACCGCCTCGATCGCCTCTGCCGAGGGCGGCGACGCCCACTCTTCAGAGGCAGTCAGGGACCGGATTCGACAGATGATCGAGGAGGAGCAGGCCGCTGACGTGCTTTCGGACGATGCCATTGTGGATATCTTGAAGAAAAGTGGCGTCGACATCGCTCGCCGCACCGTCGCAAAATATCGTGAGGGCATGAACATCGCCTCGTCGGTGCAGCGCCGGCGCGAAAAGCGCGCTATAGCAGGTACCGCGAACTAGCCGAAAAGCGGTGTATTTGGGCCGATCCGGGCCCTTGATTGACAATCCCTAATGAAGTGTCTAGAAGCCCGCCCGCATGAAGAGGGCTAAGCCCGCCAAGGAAAGATGCGGCACAGGATGGCTTGCGACACGAGCCAGCGGCTGCCGGGTGGTGGCCCAAGATCAGCCGACAGGTTCGGACTTAAATTCGGTGTGGCAAGCGAGGCAACGCTTGTTTGCATCGGCCACGGGTATAAACTCGGACCAGTTTGAAGTCTGAACAGAAAAGGTCAGTTTTCAGATGAGCCTGCGTATTTCAGGAAAGCACATGGATGTCGGCGATGCGTTTCGTGCGCGCATCGAAGGACGTATCGGCGAAGCGATCGGCAAATATTTCGATCGTGGATTTTCCGGACACGTCAACGTCGTGAAGGCCGGCTCGCGCTACACCGCCGATTGCGTGGTGCGGCTCGATTCGGGCATGTCGTTGCAAGCGACCGGAGACGCCCAGGAACCGACTGCCGCGTTCGACGCGGCGGCCGACAAGCTCGAAACCCGCTTGAGGCGCTACAAGCGCCGGCTCAAGTCACACAATATGGGTGCAGGCAACGGCGAGTTGACCGACATTGCCTACTCGGTGGTGGCAGCCCTCGTCGATGACGACGAAGACGTGCCCGAGGATTTCGCACCCGCCATCGTCGCCGAATCGACGATGGTACTGAAGACCATGTCGGTGGCTTCTGCGGTCATCGAGCTCGACACCAAGGACAGCCCCGTTGTGGTCTTCCGCAATGCCGGCAACGAGCAACTCAACATCGTCTACCGCCGGTCTGATGGAAACATCGGCTGGATAGATCCCTCGACCGCAAAGGTCGCTCAGGGATAGTCGCCGCCGACCGCATGTGGGGATTTGGGGTAATGCGGCGGTGAGCACAGCAAGGGAATTTCAGCATGGATCTGAGTGATCTGATCGAGGTACCGGCGATCATGCCGGCCTTGAAGGCGAACTCGAAGAAGCAGCTTTTGCAACTTCTCGCCGAAAGGGCCGCAGCGATTTCCGGCATCCCCGAGCGGGAGGTGTTCGACACCATCCTACAGCGCGAGCGTCTTGGCTCGACCGGTGTTGGCAATGGCATCGCCATCCCGCATGGAAAGCTCGCAGGGGTGAAGCGCATTACCGGCGTCTTCGCGCGCCTGGAAACGCCGGTCGATTTCGAGGCGCTGGACGACCAGCCGGTCGATCTCGTCTTCCTGCTTCTGGCTCCTGAAGGCGCCGGTGCCGATCATCTCAAGGCACTGTCGCGCATCGCGCGCGTGCTGCGAGATGCCGACACGGTTGCCAAGATTCGCGGCACCCGCGATTCGTCGGCCATACACGCGCTGCTGTCGGAAACGCCTGCGTCGCACGCCGCCTGATTTCGATTGTTGGAAAAAGCTTGGAAGGGCCGCGTCTTGCGGCCCTTTTCCGTTTCGCCTGTCACATCGGCCTGCCGGGCCGACAACCCCTGCAAGGTTAGTGGATGGCGACGGTCGTCAGATCGTTTTCCATGGCGCCGGCAAGGGCGCGGTCACGGGCATCGGACAGCAGGATCGGCTCGCCATTGGCGGCAAACAGCGCCCACAGCTCAAGGCCGGGATCGATCTGCGTCAGGCCTGGGAAACGGCCGCGCAGGTCGTCGCTGGAAACCTTCCGGAGATAAGCGACGGAGCCTTCGCCGAGATGGGCGAGTTCCCCCGTGGTCATGGTGTGTCTCTGGTCAGTATTGGGCATTTTCAGCCTCCTTCTAGCCTGGATGCCATGATGGCCATCCCGCATAAGAGCTTCGGCAGTGTTTATTCTGCTACCGATATGTTTATTTTTCGTACCAGGCGTTCAGCTTCCGGTCGGTCGAGGTCGACCGACAGCAAACCGTTCTTCAGGTCGGCGGCGATAACCCGCATCCCGTCGGCCAGCACGAAGCAGCGTTGGAACTGCCGCGAGGCAATGCCCCGATGCAGGAACTCGCGCTCCTTTTCGTCACCCTGTCGGCCACGCACGATGAGTTGGTTCTCCTCGACGGTGACTTCCAGGTCGTTTTCGGCAAAACCCGCCACCGCCAGCGTGATCCGCAGCCTCTCGCCCCGTTCGTCGGCATCCCGGATGCGTTCGATGTTGTAGGGCGGATAGCTGTCGCCCGACTTGGCAAGGCGCTCCAGCGTCTTTTCCATCGTGTCGAAGCCCAGAAGCAGCGGGCTCGAGAAGGGCGTCATACGGCTCATGTTACAGCTTGTCCTCCGAGAGCGACATAATGCGGAAAAACCCGGATGGCATTTTTCCGACAGTTGTTGATATGGTCCGCCCCGTCGGCAACTTCAAGACTGCAAAAACCTGCCCAACAAGGAAAGAAAATGCCCGTACCGCGCAAGATTATCATCGACACCGACCCCGGTCAGGACGATGCCGTCGCCATATTGCTGGCGCTCGGAAGCCCCGAACTCGATATCCTGGGAATCACCGCTGTTGCCGGCAACGTGCCGCTGAAGCTGACCGAAAAGAATGCCCGCAAGATCTGCGAACTGGCCGGCCGCCCCGACGTCAAGGTCTATTCCGGCGCCATCCGCCCGCTGATCCGCGAACTCGTCACCGCCGAGGAAGTTCATGGCAAGACCGGCCTCAACGGCCCCGACCTGCCCGAACCCACCATGAAGCTGCAGGAGCAGCACGCCGTCGACTACCTGGTCGAGACGCTGATGCGCGAGGAAGCCGGCACCATCACGCTGTGCCCGCTCGGCCCGCTGACCAACATCGCCCTCGCCATGATCCGCGAACCCAGGATTGCGCCGCGCATCAAGGAAATCGTGCTGATGGGCGGTGGTTTCTTCGAAGGCGGCAACGTCACGCCTTCGGCCGAGTTCAACATTTATGTCGACCCGCACGCCGCCGACGTGGTGTTCCGCTCGGGCGTTCCGATCGTCGTGATGCCGCTCGACGTCACCCACAAGGCGCTGACCACGACCAAGCGCATCGACTCTTTCCGCAAGCTCGGAACCAAGGTCGGCCTTGCCACCGCACAGATGCTTGAATTCTTCGAGCGCTACGACGAAGGCAAATATGGCACCGACGGCGGTCCGCTGCACGATCCGTGCGTCATCGCTTACCTTATCAAGCCTGAGCTGTTCCAGGGCCGCCACTGCAACGTCACCGTCGAGACCGCCTCGGAACTGACCATGGGCATGACCGTCGTCGACTGGTGGGGCGTCACCAAGCGGCCGAAGAACGCCATCGTCATGCGCGACATCGACCATGACGGCTTCTTCGCGCTGCTGGTCGAGCGTCTGGGCAGGCTCTAGCCGTTTTCCCGCTCCGACACGGGCAGGCAAAGCGAAAAGGGGCGGCGCGAGCCGCCCCTTTTCATGTCTGACGGTGCCTCTGCCTTACTTGGCTCGCGAGAACGCCAGCCACACGCCGCCGCCGACAAGGAACGTGCCGCTGATGCGGGTCATCAGCTTCAGGCGCCGGGCCGAAAGGAACCTGCCGGCGCGCCCGGCGGCCACTGCATAGGTGGAATCCGACAGCGCGGCGAAGACCATGGCGGTGACGCCCATGATGACGATCTGCTGGGCATAATTGGCGGTCGGGTCGATGAACTGCGGGATGAAGGCGCCGAAGAAGATCAGCGTCTTGGGGTTGGAGATGGCAACGAGGAAACCCTGCAGGAAGAAGCCGCCGCGCGGCCGCCTGGGCATACCGTCCGCTTCCAGCTTGCCGCTGGAGCGGAACATCTGGATGCCGAGCCAGATCAGGTAGGCGGCTCCCAGTAGCCTGACCCATTCGAACCAGTGGCCCATCGTCTCGATCATCGAGTTGAGGCCGATGCCGACGATGGCAATCATCATGGCCACGCCGATCTGGGTACCGGCGACGTTGGCGAGCCCGGCGCGCGTGCCGTGCCTGATGCTCGAGGCGATGATCAGCGTGACGGTCGGCCCCGGGATCAGCACGATGACGATACATGCAACGACATAGGCGACATAGAGTTCGAGCGACATTTTTCCGTTCCTTCGGCTGTCGCCCGCAAGTAAGCACGCGGAAATCCTGCGTGTCCAGCGGAGGGAAACTCAACCCTTCAGTGCTGCGTCCACCTCTGCGGCAAGCGGGATCGCCGGCTGGGCGCCTGGCTTGAGGCAGGCGAGGGAGCCGGCCGCGGCGGCGCGGCGAAGCGCCTCTTCCAGCTCAAGCCCGGCCGACAGTCCGGCGGCAAGATAGCCGCAGAAAGTGTCGCCGGCGCCCACGGTGTCGACCGGCGTGATCTTGAGCGCGTCGACCTGGACAAGTTCGTCGCCCTTGGCTGCCAGCACGCCGTCGCCGCCGAGCGTGACGATGACGGTCGCGCCGGTGCGGCGGGCGAACTCGCCCATGCGCTGCGGCCGTTCGCCGGCGGGCAGGGTCAGCGCTTCGGCATAGAGGTCGAATTCGGTTTCGTTGGCGACGACATAGTCGGCCTTGCCGACAAAACTCGCGGCCTCCGCGCGGAAGGGTGCGGTGTTGAGCATGGTTATGGCGCCCGCCTTGCGCGCCGCATCGATCGCCGCATCCACGGTGGGCAGCGGGATCTCATGCTGCAGCAGCACGACATCGCCCTTCTTGAACTGCGCCTTGTTGAGATCGCCCTGCACCACCGAACCGTTGGCGCCGGGCACCACGGCGATCATGTTCTCGCCGTCGGCGCCAACCAGGATCAGGGCGATGCCGGTGGCGGCCTGGATTTCGGCGACGCCGCCGAGATCGACGCCGCCCGCCTTGAGATAGGCCGTGGCTTCGCCGGCAAAGGCGTCCTTGCCGACCGCGCCGACCATCCGCACCTGAGCACCCGCACGCGCCGCCGCGAGCGCCTGGTTGGCGCCCTTGCCGCCGGGCGCCGACTTGAAATCGGCGCCGGGAACTGTCTCGCCGGGACCGGGAAGACGGCTTACGGTTGCGATGAGGTCGAGGTTGATGGATCCGACAACGGTGATCACGACAGTCTCCTGAAAACTCGGCCGGAAACTAACCCGTGTCGGGCCCGCTTGCCAGATGCCGTCTCGTCATTTGCCGGACGGCGAGACGGCGCGTCGTCTTAGCGCGTCACCTGGCCGGCCTCCCAGCCGAGAATGGCGCGCTTGCGCGTCAGGCCCCAGTGATAGCCGGTGAGCGCGCCTGATTTGCCGAGCGCACGGTGGCAGGGCACCACGAAGGAAAGTGGGTTGGCGCCGACGGCGGCACCCACGGCCCGGCTGGCCTTCGGCGCGCCGATCTCGGAGGCGATCGACGAGTAGGTGCAGGCCCGGCCCATCGGGATCTTGAGCAGGGCCTCCCAGACGCGAACCTGGAAATCGGTGCCGATCATCACCACGCGCAACGGCTGGTCCTGCCGCCAGCGCGCCGGGTCGAAGACGCGTGCCGCGTAAGGTGCCGTGGCGCTCATGTCCTCGACATAGGTGGCGTTGGGCCAGCGGCCGGCCATGTCGGCAAAGGCTTCGCGTTCTTCGCCGGCGTCGTTGAAGGACAGGCCGGCAAGGCCGCGGTCGGTGACCATGACGAGCGCCACGCCGAAGGGCGAGATGTGGTAGCCGTAGCGGATGGTGAGCCCGGCGCCGCGCGTCTTGTAGTCGCCCGGCGACATCGCTTCGTGGGTGACGAAGAGGTCGTGCAGGCGTCCCGGACCGGACATGCCGAGTTCGAACGATGTTTCGAGCAGCGGCAGGCCGTCGTCGAGCAGCTTGCGCGCATGGTCGAGCGTCACCGCCTGCAGGAAGGCCTTCGGCGACAGGCCGGCCCAGCGGCTGAACAGCTTCTGCAGGCCGGTCGGCGTTTCGCCGACTTCGTCAGCCAATGCTTCGAGCGAAGGCTGGTCGCGATAGTCGAGGCTGATCTTTTCGATCACCCGTCGTACGGTTTCGTATTCGGCGCCGACGGGCGTGATGTCCTGTTGCAGCGTGGCGATGGGGCTCATTCTCGTCTGGGCGTTCATGGCAATGTCTCCTTGAACGCCAATATCGGCTGCCGGATTGGGAATTCCCACCCGATTCCTGCTCACCGCGACCGTGCCGTGGCCAAAGCGCGCGAAAACGCGGTGGCAAAGCTCTCGCGGTCGTCGGGATTGAGGAAACTGCCGATCGAAACGCTCTTCTCCCGCGACTCGACAGCCATGCCGGTGATGCCGATCTCGTCATGGCGGGATATGGCAAACCGCGCCCAGAACGGGTTGAAATGGAAGCGCTCCGACCTGCCGGACGGCGCGGTCTTGAGGATGTCGAGGCTGGTGCGCGACACGCTCACTTCCTCGCGGGCGCGGGCGGCGCGGTAGTTGAGGCGGAAGGCGACGTAGAGGGCTACGACATCAAGGCCGAAGAAACCGAATATCGGCCATGCGCCATTGCTGAGGAACACCACGCCGGTGACGATCCAGCCGAACAGCAATGCGCCCATCAGGATGATGAAGCCGGTGCGCCCGAGCGACCGGTGCGGCAGAAGCAGCGCCTTGAAGAAGGGCTCGTCGGCGGCGAAAGTGGCGTTTGTCTCGCTCATGCCGGTTAATTATAGAGAGGCCATGAAAAACCCCAAGACAAAAGATGTTGCGCTGACGGCACCTGCAGGCCTTGGCCAGGCTTCGAAGGCCAAGCCCAAGCCGCGCACGGCGCGCCGCCGGTCGCTCTACTCGTCGGATGAAATCCGGGAGATCTTCCGCCGTTTCGCGGTCCAGCGACCGGAACCGAAAGGCGAACTCGAGCACGTCAATGCCTTCACCCTGCTTGTGGCGGTGGTGCTGTCGGCCCAGGCGACCGATGCGGGCGTCAACAAGGCGACGCGGGCGCTCTTCGCCATTGCCGACACGCCGCACAAGATGCTTGCGCTGGGCGAGGAGACGGTCGGCCAGCACATCCGCACCATCGGTCTGTGGCGCAACAAGGCCAAGAACGTGATTGCGCTCTCGGAAGCCTTGATCCGCGACCATGGCGGCGAAGTGCCCGACGACCGCGACCTGCTCGTCGAGCTGCCGGGCGTCGGCCGCAAGACCGCCAACGTGGTGCTCAACATGGCATTCGGCCACCACACCATGGCGGTCGACACCCATATCCTGCGTATCGGCAACCGCATCGGGCTGGCGCCCGGCAAGACGCCGGACCAGGTCGAGGCGCTGCTGGTCAAGATCATCCCCGACGAATTCATGCGCCATGCCCACCATTGGCTGATCCTGCACGGGCGCTACGTCTGCAAGGCCCGCAAGCCCGATTGCTGGCGCTGCGTCATCGCCGACATTTGCAAGTCACCGGAAAAGAGTACGAGCGAGCCGGCCCCGCTGGTGCCACTCGACGACATCGACCCGATCGAAGGCGCGGAAGCGGAGGTTGCGGCTCAGTAGCCGCCTTTTATCTTGTCAGCAGAGCGATGCCCTCCCGGTTGACGGTCGGGCGCACAGCCCGCAGATTTCGCCGATGGCCCTGAGGCGCGACATCAACCCGATGCCGGACTGGATCCGCAGCGAGCTCGTTTCGCGCGGCGTGCTTGCGGCCTACGAGGCGCGGCCGGACTACCAGCGCAACGATTATCTCGGCTGGATCGAGCGCGCCAAGCGCGCGGAGACGCGACGCAAGCGGCTCGACCAGATGCTTGAAGAGCTTGAGCGCGGCGGCGTCTACATGCGGATGGCCTGGAAAGGCTAGCTGGCAGGCACTATCGGCGCGTTCTGGCCTGCTGCCTCATCCGTCATCCGTGATAGACCCGCGTCCTGTTTCACGGAGCCTGATCGATGACCGCCTTTGCCCTTGCCGACATTCCTGTCATCGAGACAGAACGCACGATCCTGCGGCCGCACAAGCTTGATGATTTCGAGGCCTATGCCGCGATGTGGGCCGATCCTGTGGTCACGCGCTTCATCGCCAAGCCACGCACGCGCGAGGAAAGCTGGCAGCGCTTCCTGCGTCATGCAGGTTCTTGGTCGCTGATCGGCTATGGTTTCTGGGCGGTAGAGGAAAAGGCTACCGGCCGCTTCATCGGCGAGGGCGGTTTCCACGACCTGAAGCGCGACATCGTGCCGTCGATCGAAGGCATCCCGGAAGCAGGCTGGGGGTTCGTCGCCGAGATGCACGGCAAGGGCATGGCCAGCGAAGCGGTCGGCGCCTTCGTGGCATGGGCCGACCGCCGGTTTGGCGGCCGGACGGTCTGCATCATCGATCCAGCCAATGGCGCTTCGCTGCGCGTTGCCGAGAAGAACGGCTACCGCGAGATCGGTCGGACCACCTATCACGGCGAGCCGACGATCCTGCTCGAACGTCAGGGCTGACGTTCGGAGAGCTAGCCGCCGAACGCCGTCGACAGGATCGGCTTGGCCGTGCCGATGCGCTCCCAGCGGCTGCCGTTGCCTTGTGCCTGGCGGGCGAAATAGCTGTAGGGCGTGCTCGACCAGTCGCGGATTGAACTCGTCAGATTGTCGAGGATCAGATCGCCTTCGCTGGTGCGCACGGTCAGGACCGTGTGGCCCTCGCCGCGATAGCGCGCAACGGTGAGCAGCAGCGCCGAGGCCGGCCAGCCGCGCTTGAGCAATTCGCGCTTCTTCAGGATCGCAAAGTCCTCGCAGTCGCCATAGGCGACCGGCACGCGCCAGTCGTCGCCGCTGTCATTGCGTTCCTTGATGCGCGAGTTGACGGCGCGGTTGACCTGCTTGAGCTCCGACTTCAGGTCGGCTTGCAGCGCAACGACCTTCTTATCGCCCGATGTGCTGCACAGGCCGGGTTCACGGCCGCAGAAGGAGGCGAATGCGGGCGGCGCGAAGGCCTTGCCCTTGGTTTCCATGGTGGTCCCGGCCTGGGCTGCCTGGATTCCGGCAAGCAAAGACGAGAATGCGATCAGCGCAATGAAGCGTTTCACAGCAGATATCCCCGATGTGTGGATTTCAGAATGACGTAGGGTGATTAATGAGGGGTTGCTAAAATAAAACTCTGTCAAAAGCGATAGCGGCGCGGCTGACAAATTGTTGCCGAGGTCATTACAATTTGAACTAACCGGACATCAGGTGGGCGCTTTTGTCGCCCGCCTAGCCGTTGACCACGAAGCAAAGCAGCAGTTCTGGCGTCTTTATCGGCGCACGGACGATGTTGAGCTGGCCGCGGTAACGCCGCTCGGCGGCGCTGATGACAAATCCGCTGGCGATCGGCACGCCGTCATTGGCGTCGAGCTTGGCGAAGATGTCGGCGACGTTGAGATCGAGCGACAGCCTGAGATCGCGATGCGCGTCTTCGCCGAACCCGACGGGCAGCTGGCGCCTGACCAGGTGCTGGAAAGCGGGATTGAACGTCAGGATCTTCTTGGTCGATGAAAGCGCGAAGGCCGGCGCCGGGCAGGCGCCGAGAATGGCATTGATCGTGCGCAGCGAGGCCAGCTTGCCGAGCGCTGCACCTTGGTCGGACATCCAGCGCAGGCAGGCCACGCGGATCGCCGAGGCGAGGTTTGCGGTATCGCCATTGGCCTGCGCGATCACCTCCACCATCTCGCCGATGGTCAGGTGGTTGTGCTCGGCGAGTTGCCGCAGCGTGTTCCAGAACAGTCGCTCGAGCCTGATGCCGCGCCGGGTGCCTAGGCGGACGACGACGCGAAAATCGGTGGTCAGATCGTCGGTCGAAAAGACGTGGATTCCGTGGCTCTCGGGCGAGGTGGCGCTATCGTTCACGAAGCGCCTCGTCGCGTGCCTTGTTGATGGGCTTGAGCAGGTAGCTCAGGATGGTCTTCCGCCCAGTGATGATCTCCACCGTGCTGATCATGCCGGGAATGATCGAATAGGACTTGCCGTCCCTTTCCAGCGCCGAGCGGTCGGTCGAGACGCGAACCTGGTAATAGGGTTCGCCGGTATTCTGGTCGACCAGGCTGTCCGCGGTGATGGTCTGCACCTTGCCGTCGAGGCCGCCGAAGACCGAGAAATCATAGGCCGAGACCTTGATCAGCGCCTTCTGGTCGGGACGGATGAAGGCGACGTCGCGCGGCGAGACGCGGGCCTCCACCAGCAGGGTCTCGGAGGTCGGCACGATGCCTGCGACCACGGCACCGGGCTGCACGAAGGCGCCGAGCGTATTGACGTCGAGCGTGTTGACGATGCCATCGACCGGCGAGCGGATATCGGTGCGGGCAACGCGGTCGGTGGCGCCGCGGATGGTTTCGTCGACGACCGAAAGCTCGGCCAGCGCCTGGGTCAGTTCGTCCAGGGCCTCCTGCTGGAGTTGCAGGCCGAATTCGTCGACCTGGAGCTTGGCTTCGACGATCGCTGCCGCGGTTCTCTTGATCGTCTCGTCGGCGAGATTGAGCTGGCCGCGCATTTCGGTCTGCTCGCGGTCGACGCGGATCTGCTCAGTCTTGGCCATCAGGTTGCGCTTGACCATGGAGCTGACCAGCGCCGCCTCCCGGTCGCTGACCGCAAGGCTTTCCGTCAGCCTGGTTACGTTGACCTTGGCTTCGTTGAGTTCCTTTTCGCGCTGGTCGAGCCGCGATTTCAGCACGTTGAGCTTGGTGTCGAAATTCTGCCGGCGCGCCACCAGGAGCTTCTGTTCGTTCTCGCAGATCTGGGGCGCCGTCTGCATCAGGTTTTCAGGGCAGGCCAGCGGTTCGGCGATCCGGCCTTCCTGCTCCTGCTTGAGGCGGGCGATGCGTGCGCCGAGCGTGCGCGCCTTGGCCTGCTGTTCACCCAGGCTGGAAGTGCTGACGGTGTTGTCGAGCCGGACGATGAGGTCGTTCTTCTTGACCACCTGGCCGACCTGGACGGCGATTTCCTGGACCACGCCGGCCTCGCTCGCCTGCACGATCTGGGTTTTGGATGCCGGAATGACCTTGCCTTCGCCGCGCGCGATCTCGTCGACTTCGGCAAACGAGGCCCAGGCGACGAACGCCACGAACAATGCCGCGATGATCAGCACCGCGGCCGACGCGAAAAATGGCGGTCTGTCTTCTCTGGCTATCATCAATGCCCCGTTATATTGAACACGTTCAATATAATCACACTGTCAAACGGACTGCCTTCAGCTATTTGGCTTCTGCAGTGCCTGAATGACTTTTTCCTTGGGACCATCCGCAACTATACGGCCCTGTTCGACGACAATGAGGCGGTCGACGATCTCGAGCATACTGTAGCGGTGGGTCGAAATGATCAGCGTGGTCTTGTCGTTGAACGCGGTCTTCAGCTGTTTTATCAGCTGGCGCTCGGACGCAAGGTCCATCGAGCCGGACGGTTCGTCGAGGAACACGATCTTGGGTTTCGTCATCAGCAGCCGGGCGATCGCCACCGCCTGTCTCTGTCCGCCCGACAGGTTGGTGCCGCGCTCCCCGACATTCATGTCGTAGCCGCGCGGATGGCGTGAGACGAAGTCGTCGACGCCGGCCAGCTTGGCGGCATCGATGATTTCCTCGTCGCTGGCTTCGGGCCGCGCCATCAGCAGGTTTTCCTTGATCGTGCCGGAAAACAGGTCGCCGGCCTGGGCGACGATGCCGACGGCGGAGCGGACCTCCGAAGGGTGGTACTGGCGGATGTCGATGCCGTCGAGCAGCAGCTCGCCGGTCGTCGGCAAATAGAGCCGGCCGACCAGCCGCCCGAACGTCGTTTTGCCGGAGCCGATGCGGCCGATGATGCCGACGCGCTCGCCGGGATTGATCGACAGGTTCACGCCCGTCAGGACCTCGGTCTCGGTACCGGGATAGACAAAGCCGACATTGCGCAGCGTCAGCGCACCGACCCGGATCGGGCGGTTGACGAAGCCGACCGTGTCGGGCCGGTCTTCCGGCTGCTGCATGATGGTGTTCAGCACCTTGAGCGACAGCGTCGCCTGGCGGAAGCGCGAAAGGGTCATGGCCAACTGGCCGAGCGGTGCCACAGCGCGGCCCGACAGCATGACGGCCGCGATGATGGCGCCAGTCGAGATGGCGCCGCTGTCGAAGGCATAGGCACCCGCGACCACCAGAGCCACGGTCACCATCTGCTGGATGAACTGCGTCATGTTGGCGGCCGCCGCCGACAGCTCCTTGATCTTTTCGGAGGTGTTGGCGGCATTCTTGGAATGCTCCCGCCACTTGCGCAGCAGGTAGGCTTCGGCGCGCAGCGACTTGATCGTCTCGATCGTCGAGATCGACTCGACCAGCAGCGACTGGCGCTGCGACGCTTCGTTCAGCGAGGCGGCGACCCGCTTGCCGATGCGCTGTTGCGCCACCAGCCCGATGATAACGGCCAGTATGAAAGCGATGACAGGGATGACCACCAGCCAGCTCGCCACGGCATAGATCACCAGCAGGAAGATGAAGACGAAGGCGGTGTCGATGAAGGTGCTGACCGTGTTCGAGGTGAAGAACTCGCGCACGAACTCATATTGCGTCACCCGGTTGGCATATTCGCCGGTGGAGGCGGGGCGCGCGCTGAGCGAGGTGTTCAGCACCTTCTCGAACAGCATGTAGGAGATGCGCAGGTCGGCCTTGCGCCCGGCATGGTCGATGAGCGCGGCGCGTGCCGTCTTCAACAGCAGGTCGAACAGGATGGCGGTTGCCACGCCGATCGCCAGTACCCACAGCGACGAGATCGACTTGTTGGGCAGGATGCGGTCGTAGACGTTCATCGTGAAGATGGGCGAGGCGATGGCCAGGAGGTTGATGAAGATCGCCGCCAGCGCCACGCGCGAATAGGACCGCCAGAACGCGCCGAGCGTGCCGTACAGCCAGTGCGGGCGCTCTATCTTCGCCGCGGTGCCGACGGTCATGTCCTCGGCGGCATTGGCATAGGTGATGGAGAAGCCGACGCCACCTGATATCGGCACGCCCATCAACTCGGCGCGCGAGATCGAGGTGCGACCATCTTCCTGCGGTCCCGTCAGGAACTCCGCACCATCCCTCTGCTCGGCCAGGATGGCGATGGGCAGCCGGTTGGAACGGAAGACGATGGCCGGCAGGTCGAAGCGGCCGCGCACGAAATCGCGATGTTCGAACTCTTGCGTTTCCAGGCCGATACGTTCGGCCAGATGGCGGATTTCCTGGACTTCGACCCTCGTTTCCGAGATCGGCACGCCGGAAAACAGCACTGTCTCGGCACTGGGGCGGCCGAGATAGGCAGCCACAGCCGAAAAACAGGATTTGAACGCTTCGACCGGAGTCTGGATATGCGTCTGCTGGTTCATGACGGGCGGGGCCTGCCGTCAGGCAGACACCCTACTTCTTTCTGACCGGGGCGAGCAGGTCGAATGGCATGTCGTTGACCTGTTCCGACGGCGTCCGTGCGTAGGTCTCGGTGTCGGCGGTCGCCGGCACGTTGAACTCGGTGCGGGCGTAGGCGGCAGCCTGCTTCGCCGGTGCGATGTTCATGGTCTTCAGCAACTGGCCGGTCGCTGCGAGCAGCCGGTATTCGGCGAACAACGACGCGAATGATGCGGTATTTGCCAGGGTCTCGGTGTTGAAGCGCGTGTTCTGCGCGTCGAGCACGTCGAGCAGCGAACGCTGGCCGACCTTGAACTGCTCGCGATACGAGGTCACCAGCCTGTCATTGGCGACGGCCTGCTGGCGCAGCGTCTTGGCGAGGTCGGCCTGGCGGAAGCGGCGATCCCAGGAAATGCGCACGGCTTCTTCGATCTCGCGCTGCACCTGATGCATGGCAAGGCGCTGCTCGCTGACGCGGCGGATCTGTTCCTGCTCGTTGGCCTTGTCGATGCCGCCGCGATAGAGGTTCCAGCGCAACACCAGGCGGGCCTGCAGGTCGTTGGTCTCGTCGGCGGAGCCGTCGATGTCGTTGCCGACGCGGGCGCGGCCTTCCGCTACCACCTCGGGGCCGTATTTGGCGCGTGCTGCGTCGACCAGCGAAGCTGCGGCGTCGATGTCGCTGCTGGCCATGTGGATGCGCGGATTGTTGCGGCGGGCGAGGCCGATGGCATCATCGAGCGAACGCGGCAGGGCCTTGGCCACCGAACCGGGCTTGGACGGGCTGACCAGCGGCTTGCCCACGGTCTTGAAGAAACGGATCTTGGCCGCTTCCAGCTCCTCGGACGCTTCCTGCACGCGCGCCTTGGCGGCGAACAGGCGTTCTTCGGCTTGCTGGCGGTCGGCGTCGGTCAGCGCACCGCCCTGGATACCCTCGCGGATGTCGCCGAGGATCGACTGGTGGAAGCCGAGATTGCGCTTGGCCTCGCCCACGATCTGGGCCTGCAGCACGTATTCGAGGTAATCTTGGACGACCGAAAGGCCAATGAATTCCGAACGCTCGAGAACGCGGAAGGATGCGCCGTCGACGCGCGATGCCTGGCGGGTCAGTTCGGCGCGGCGTGCGCCGTTGTCGAACAGCTTCTGGGTGACGACGACGCCGGCTTCCGATGGATAGAGCGCATCGTCTTCGATCGACAGGGCGCGCCGCGACGGGTTGTCGAGTCGGCGCACGCCGGTCGAGGCTTCCAGGTCGACGCTGGGGAGATAGAGGCCCTTCGCCTGCCGCAGTTCGAATTCGATCGCTTCGCGGTTCTCGACGGCCTGGCCGATCTCGGGGTTGGATTCGACGGCCACCGCCATCGCTTCCTTCAGCGACAGCGCGTTCGCGCCATTGCCCGATAGCACGGTCGCTGCCAACAAAACCGCCAGCCGCTGCGCAAAGCGCCCAAAATTCAACTGCATCTAAACTCTCCCCCACTCCATCCCGACATTCGTCACAGCCAGGATCCCTATACGTACCCGCCGTGAGCAATTATCCAGCAGCGCATGAAAATCGACAGCAATTTGATTGTCCATATGCTGAATCATGAGGATTTATGCTATTTGGTGAAAGCACTGGTGCAAAAATACTACATATCCAGTTGCTAAATCGGACTTTCGTAATAAACGCCGGGGTTGTGTACAGGGCTGCCGCGGGTGGGGCGGCTGGCGGTTTGGGGGCCAACCGGCAATTGCTGGAATCGGCCAAGCGATTCTAGCGCCTGCGCCTACTGCGGCTGGGGCCCCTCTCCGGGAGCAATTGCTGCGAAATTGCCGCCTGCAGAAGCGATCTGCGCCGATCCAGGCCGCGCGCCGTGGATCCAGGCGCGGTCGGTGCTGAACGAATAGAGCGGAACATAGCTCCTGTAGGCGCCGTCGCTGGCCACCGTGTTGCTCAGATTGTCGAGGATGAAGTTTCCACTTTGGGTGGCAACCGACAGGACTGCGTGAAACACCCCCCGGCCGGTGTCTTGAAGTACAACCAGCGACATGCTGCGCGCCGGAACGCCGGCTTCGATCAGCGCCGCCATCTTGAGAATGACGTAGTCTTCGCAGTCGCCGACGCCACGCGACAGTATTTCCGCCGGCTTCGCCCAATAATCGAGGTTGCCGTAGACCGCGTCGTCCTTGCGGTAGGTGATCATCGTGTTGACGGCGCGGTTGACGCTGGCAAGCTTGTCCATGAACTTCTTGTCGCGGGCGCCAGTTGCGACGGCCGCAAATGCGGCACCGCGCTTGCCGCAGCTGGTCGCGTCTGCACAGTCGCCGATTTTGCTGTAGACCTTGGCCCAGCGGCCGGCGACGGGAAAGTTGCGCATCGGAATGGCGACCGAGCCGAACACGCCGGGCACGATGGCAGCCGTCTTGATCGGGTCGATGCCCTCGGGAGTGACGTCCACCTGCGAAGCGGTGCGCACGGCCAGGCCGTAGCCGTCGAAGTCCTGGCCGAACTGGAAAGGCTTGTTTGCAACCGCGGCCGCAGTTGGTTCCAGCAGCATCAGGCCGCCGAGAAGCCGTGTGGCGTGTGGCTGACTGGCGGCGGAAGCACCGGTATCGGAATCCTGGCTGGCATGGGCGCCGTGCAGTGCCGCGGCAAGAAATGCCGTTGCCGCAAGGATATTCAACCCGAACTTCGAAGCGTTAGATAGTGTTGCTTTCATGTCGCCCACCTATTTTGGTGAAAGCTAGCAACATCGTCTCAAATTATCGGAAAGGAACGCAGGTAATCAGAAGATAATCTTCGAGTTACACTTTGCATCGAATTTTACGAGAATTTTCTACTTCGCTTTGTCCGGGGCTGGCGCAGCCGCACGATCCATGGCCTTGTTGACCTTGAGCGGAGGAGTGCGAACAGCCGGGCGATGGCAAGCAGCAGATCTGAAACCTTGGCGGTCCGGTGCGGGCGAGGGCCGGTCTTATGAGAATGGCGCGAAGGATGCTGGTTCACGCCGGAGCGGCGATGGCCATCAGCGCTGTCGCAGTGACGATCATGGCGGCGAAAAGCGTACATCTGCCGCCGCAGCCGGTACTTGAAAGCGTGCCGGCCGAAACGCTGTCGTTGCCGTCGCCTCGACATCAGGGCGCTGGAATAGCCGTCGCCGAGGTGCCGCCGAGCCCGGCGCGATCGATCGCACCCGACATTATCGCGCCTCCCGAAGTCGCCAGGCTCCAATTGGAGCGTATCGAGGCCAGGCCACCTCTCGGGGATCTCGGGCTTGCCCCGCCGCCGAAGCGGGTTGGGCCTGACGACTGGGAGGGCACGCTGCTGTATCGTCCCGTGGTGACATCCTCGGCCTCGTTCGAGGCGATGGGCTACGTCATATTTGTTGCCGGCGCCGAGGCGATCGACCCTGGCCAGACCTGCCGGTTCGAGGGGGTTGCCTGGCGTTGCGGCGAGCGCGCCATGCTCGCCTTCAGGTACTGGCTTCGCGGCCGCGCACCTCTGTGCCAGGTGTTTCCGCCGGCCGAGCGGCAACCGGTGGCGGCCGCCTGCAGGATCGGCAAGCAGGATGTCGGCGCATGGCTCGTTTCCAATGGCTGGGCGCATGCGCTGCCCGGTGGTGGCTATGAAAAGGCCGAAGAGGTGGCGCGGAAGGCCGGCATGGGGGTGTTCGGCCCGCCGGATTGATCGGCACAAATCGACGCCGCAAAATGGCTTGGGCCTGTTCAAAAGCGCCAGCTTCGGCTACTTTCCGGCAAATCCGTCAAATTGTTCGTATTCACGGAGGGAATGTTTCATTCTCAACGGGTAGATCGATTCGACATGAGAGCGGAGGGATCTGGCGTGGACAATTCTGGTGCAGGGAATGCGGGTCGAAGCTGGGCGCCGGTCGCCCGCTATGCGCTGCTCGGCACGGCCGCTTGCGTGGCTGTTGCGGCAGGGGCCGCGGCAATCCTGTTTCAGGGCCAGGGCGACCAGGTATTCTGGCGCGGCGTGATTGGCGCCGGTGTCGTTGCCGGTCTGGTCGCTGCACCGCTGCTCTCCATCGTTGCCAATGAACGGCGCAAGTTCGGCGCGCTGAAATCCGAGGTCAGCCGGCTGTCGTCGACCGACGCGCTCACCTCCTGCCTCAACAGCGGCGTCTTCGCCAATCTGATCGATGCTTTCCGTGGCAGCTCGGCATCAGGCGGTCGCCGCCAGGGTGCTCTGCTGGTCGTCGAGATCGATGATTTCCGCGCCATCAACGCCAAGTTCGGCCATGCCTGGGGCGACGAGGTGCTGAAGAGCGTCGCCGGAACGATCAAGGCCTCGGTGCGCGCGGGCGATCTGGTCGGTCGCATCGGCGGCGAGGAATTCGGCATCTTCCTGCCCGGTACCAGCCGCGAGAACGCCGAGCGCGTCGCCGAGCGTATCCGCGGCACTGTCTCCGACACGGTGCTCGAGCCGGGTGCTCGGCAACTGCCTCTGTCGGTCAGCGTCGGTGCCGTGCTGTTCGAAGACCAGGTCGAGTTCGACGATATGTTCCGCCATGCCGACGACCGCCTCAGCGAGGCCAAGGCGCGCGGCCGCAACCGCATCGAATTCGCCGACATGTCGGAAGACGGCGGCAAGCCCAGCCTCAATGCCTGAGGCTGGCGGAGCCGCGGTGGCTTCGCGACATGTATCGAGATCGTTGGCATTTTAACGATCTCGGCAATAATTCCTGAAATGTCAGCATGTCCTAATGTCCCGCAGCCGTGGGGCAGGCCATGTGGTTTTTCTACACATCGGAGCAGAAGAATTTGGCGCGTGCCATGGCGTGTGGCCATGGCGGTCGCCAATGCACGCCGCCGCACCATGTGGCAGCGTGCGGAGCGCCGGGCAATCGCGCCATCAAGCGTTTCACGCTGCAACACATAGTGGCTGGCGGGCATATGGCCAGAACCTAATGTGGCGTGGGCTTGATTCGATCTTTGCACCGAGAGAGGGAGAAAATCCGGTGAAATACAGCAGGAAGCTTCTTGTCAGCGCGGCCTCTGCGCTCGCGATCAGCGCTTTGCCGGTCAAGCTCGACCTTGGGGCCGGCGTTGGCATCGCCAAGACCTCAGCCTATGCCAAGAGCGAGAATGGTGGCGGTAACGGAGGTGGCAACGGTGGTGGCAACGATCGGGGCAACAGCGGTGGCAAGGGCGGTGGCTCGTCCAATGGCAAGTCGGCGTCCGCAGCCGGCAAGACCAGATCGGGCGGCAGTGTCCAGACTGCTTCCGCAGGTGGGCTGATGAAATCGTTGTTCGGCGGTGGGCAGACCAAGAAGGCGGCCGCCACCGGCGCAAAGCGCACGACGCCGAAGAATGCCAAGGCAAATCAGAAGCCGAAGTCTGTGGCCAAAGTCCTGCCGGCTTCCGTGGAGGTTCCGGCGGTGAAGCCGGTCAAGGAAAAGAACCTGAATGCCCGCCTGGCCGGCCTCAATTCCCTCAAGCGGAATTACCACGCCTATCTGAATTCGCAGTCGCCGCGCATGGCTCTCGTCAGGGAGTATGTGCTCAATTCCGCCAAGGCGGATCTGGCAGCGGAGGCGCTTGCCGCTGCGGCCGAAAAGGCAGCACTGGCGCAGACTGCCTTCGACGCGGCCATCGCTGCCATCGAGCCATTTGACGGCAGTGCTCCGATCGCCGATCCGACGACGGATGCGCTGCAGGCGCGCCTTGATGAGTTGAACGGTCTGGAGCTCCCGGCCGATCCGTCGGAGCTCGACGCGTTCAATGCCGAGAAGCAGGCCTTGGCCGATGCAATCGCCGCTGCCGATGACCTGGCAGCCGCCGATCAGGCCGCAGACGATGCCCAGGCTACCGCTGATGCGGCGGCCGAAGGGACGACGGAAGCGGATCTGAGGGAAGCCCTGCTGGCGGCAGCCAATCCCAACCGCGTTGCCGAATATGGCGACGACTATCTGAACGACGACGTGATGGATTGGGCCAAGGATGTTCTCGGCGTCGGCGAGGCTTACGGCAAGATCGATGAGATCAAGGCTACGCTGCCGACAGAGACTGCGGCTGCGGCGCCAGAGCCCGAACTTCAGCCGGTGGTAGTGGTCGAGCCGGCTCCGGAGCCTGTCCTGGTGCCGGCTAACTGAAACGGTTTCGAAGTACTGCCGGTCACAAACGACAGCCGCCGCCGGTTCGCCCGGCGGCGGCTGTCGTTTGCAGGGCCGCGAAGAGGGGCATCAGCACAGCGGTTCCGGTGCCTGCGCGATCTTCGCTCATCGTGTGAAAAAGCGAATCCGCTGGTCGGCCGGGCGTTGACATCGGTTCGGTCGTTTTGCAAAGTGAAACCGGTTTCACTCTTGGGAACGAGCCCCGCTTGAAGTTCGACCTGTCGATCCTCGCCAAGCACATCCCCTTCCTGCTGGAAGGGGCGTGGCTGACGCTGCAGGCCTGTACGCTTGCCGTGATCGGTTCCCTTGTGCTCGGCCTTGCCGTCGGTGCGATGCGGACATCGGCCTCGCCGCTGCTCAACAGGGTCGCTGCGATCTATGTCGATATCTTCCGCAATATCCCCTTCATCGTGCAGCTGTTCTTCTTCTATTTCGGCCTGCCGGAGATCGGCATCTACATCGACGCCTTCACCACCGGCGTCGTTGCGCTTTCTATCGCCGGCGGCGCCTTCACTTCCGATGTCATCCGCTCGGGCATCCTGGCAATCGACCCGGGCGTCATCGAGGCAGCGCAGGTCAGTGGGCTGAGGAAGAGTACAATCTTCCGCAAGATCATCCTGCCGATTGCCCTGCGCGCCTCGATCCGGCCGCTCGGATCGGTGTTCATCAATCTGATCCTGACGTCCTCGATCCTGTCGACGATCACGCTCAACGAGTTGACCGGCTCGGCCAAGATCGTGGCATCGAACACGTTCAGGCCGTTCGAGGTCTATTTCGTCTTGCTCGTCGCCTACGCCGCGCTGACCTATGCCGTATCGATCCTCATCGGCATGCTGCACCGCCATCTCAACCGCCACCAGCAAGAGGGAGCGGTCTGATGCGTTACGGGGACTTCACGCCGTTCGACATCATCCTTCTGTTGCAAGGCCTTGGTGTCTCGCTGGCATTGTTCGTCTCGACCACGCTGATCGGCCTCGTCATCGGCACGGCCTGGGCAGTGATCCGCTTCTACCGCGTGCCGGTGCTGATGCAGATCGTTACCTTCGTCGCCGAGCTGCTCAAGAACTCGCCGGTGCTGGTGCAGCTGTTTTTGGTGTTCTTCGGCCTGCCTGCCTTCCTCAAGATCAACGTCACGCCTACCGAAGCCGCAGTCATCACGCTGTCCGGCAACAGTGCTGCCTTCATCTATGTCATCGCTGTGTCTGCGATCGAGTCCGTCGGCCGCGACCAGATCGAGGCCGCGCGTGTCTTCGGCCTCAGCCGCTGGCAGACCCTGCGCCGGGTCATCGCACCGCAGGCCGCGGCCTTTGCCATCGGCCCGCTCACCGGCCTCCTGGTCAACCAGCTGCAGGTCACGTCGCTGATCTCGGTGATCGGCGTCATGGACCTGACCAAGGTCGGCAACATCCTCAACCTGCGCACGCTCAAGCCGTTCATCGTCTGGACCGCCGTCGGCGCGCTCTACTACCTGACCGCAAAGCTGGTCGCCTACGCCGGAGGCCGTTTCGAAAAGCGGCTCAGGGCGCATACGGCATGGAGAGGTCTCTGATGATCAGCGTATCGGGCCTACGCAAATCCTTTGGCGCCGCCACCGTGCTCGACGGCGTCGACCTCGAAATCCGCCAGGGCGAGGTCGTCTCTGTGCTCGGTTCGTCCGGCTCGGGCAAGTCGACGCTGATCCGCTGCATCAACGGCCTGGAGAAGATCGACGCCGGCAGGATCACGGTCGACGGTTTCGATGTTTCGAAGCCGCGCGAGCTGAGCGAGGCGCGCAAGCGCTCGGGCACGGTGTTCCAGCTGTTCAATCTCTATCCGCACATGACGGCGGTGCAGAACATCGCACTCGCGCCGGTCGAGGTGCTGAAGGTGCCGCGCAAGCAGGCCGAGACCGAAGCACGCGAGCTGTTGCAGTCGGTCGGGCTGACCGATCGTGCCGACGCCTATCCCTCGCAGCTGTCCGGCGGCCAACGCCAGCGCGTCGGCATCTGCCGGGCGCTCGCCATGAAGCCGAGCTACCTCCTGCTCGACGAGGTCACCAGCGCGCTCGATCCCGAGATGACGTCCGAAGTGCTGTCGATCCTGGCCAAGCTTGCCAAGGGCGGCACGACGATGGTGTTCGTCACCCACGAGATCGAATTCGCGCGCTCCATTTCCTCGCGGATCGCCTTCCTCGATAAGGGCACGCTCATCGCCGACCTGGCGACCGAAGAGTTCTTCTCCGACAAGGGCATGGCGCTGCCGCGCGTGGCTCAATTCCTCTCCAAGATGCGTAAAGACTGAAATGATCCTGCTTGCCAATTCCGAGGCCTGGCCCGGCTTCTCCAAGAGCGTCGAACTGCTGAAGGGCGGTAGCCATGGCATCGACGCCATGGTCGCCGGCATCGGCGAGGTTGAGCGCGAGGTCAAGGTCCGCTCGGTCGGCTTTGGCGGCTGGCCGAACATGCTTGGCCGCATGGAATTCGACGCCGGCGTCATGGACGGCACGACGCGTGAAGTGGGCTCGGTCGGCGCTGTGCCCGACACCATTCCGGTGGCAGCCCTTGCCCATGAAGTGATGAAGCGCCTGCCGCATGTCATGTTGACAGGCGACGGCGCCCGTCGTTTCGCCACCGAGATCGGCTTCGCCCACGACGAGACGCTCTACGAAGAGAGCAAGCGCGTCTGGTGGAAGCGGCTGGAAAAGGAGCTTTCGCCGGAAGAACTGGCGAAGTTCCCCGACATTCCGCTTGCCCCGCTCAGCCGCACCATCACCGACCCGGAGCGCGTGCGCGACACCACCGTGTTCCTGTCGCAGGACAGCCTTGGCGGGCTCAACGTCGTGACCTCGACGTCAGGCTGGGCGTGGAAATATCCGGGCCGCCTGGGCGACTCGCCGATTCCCGGCGCCGGCTTCTACGCCGACAGCCGTTTCGGCGCCGCCGCCTGCACGCACACCGGCGAGATGACAATGCGCTGTGGCACCGCGCGCACCATCGTGCTGGCCATGCGCCTCGGCCATTCGCTGGAGCAGGCCATAGCACTTGCCATCGACGAGTTGCGCGAGCTGAAAAGCGGCTTCCTTGCCGGCGTCGTCATCCACGCGCTTGACGCCAAGGGCAACCACAAGGTCGTCAGCCTGAATTGCGAAGAGCAGATCAAGTACTGGTTCTGGGACACCGACCTGCCCGAGCCGGAACATCGCTTCGCCGAACCGTTCACATCCTAACAACCCGAGGGAGAGGGAAAATGAAGAACCTGATGACGAAGCTAGCCGGCATGGCGCTGGCAGTCGGTCTTGCCGCCACCGGCGCTGCCCAGGCCGGCAAGATCGACGAGATCCGCGAGCGCGGCACCGTCCGCATCGGCGTGTCGCTCGGCGGCGAGCCGATCGGCTTCCGCGATGACCAGAACAACCCGGTCGGCTATGACGTCGATGTCGCCACCATGCTCGCCGAAAAACTCGGCGTGCCGGTCGAGTTCGTCGACGTGTCGGGCGACGCCGCATCTCGATGCTGGTTTCGGGCCAGATCGACATCGCGGTTGCCAACACTTCGGCGACGCTCGAGCGCGCCAAGTCGGTCGATTTCTCGATCCCCTACAACCGCGCCGGCCTGCGCATCATCGTCCAGAAGGATGCCGGCATCACCTCGCTGGAAGGCCTCGCCGGCAAGAAGATCGTCGTCGGCCGCGGCTCGACGGGCGAGACCTTCATCAAGAACGCGGCACCTGAGGCCGAGCTCGTCTACACCGACAACTTCTCGCCGGAAGGCGTGCTGCTTCTTCAGCAGAAGCGTGTCGATGCGGCCATCGAGGACTCCTCGCTGCTCGACTATCTCGCCACCAAGAACGAAAACCTGGTGACGCTGCCGGGCCTGCACTCCAACGACCCGATTGGCATCGCTGTCGCCAAGGGTGATGAAGGCTTCGTCCGCTGGATCGACATGTTCGTGTCCGATTACATCCAGAGCGGCGCCTACGAGACCAACTACAAGAAGTGGTGGGGCGAAACCGCCAATCCGCCGGCACTGACCCCGCTCTGGTAAAACAGGGCTGAGGCAGCGGGCAGGCGGGGCGATCCGACCTGTCCGTTTGCTGTCAGGACGTCGCGCGCGGCACGAAAAAGGTCGGCACCGTCACGTCGGCATTGCCGTCGGCGAATTCGCCCGGTTGGGTAAGGAAACGCAGGATCTCGCCGACATAGGCTTTCTTGTCGTAGCCGATGGACGAGATCGGATAGGCCTCGAAGTCGGTCAGCGACAGATTGTCGAAGCCATAGAGCTTGAAGCGACTGGGTTGGTTTTGCGGGAACGCATCGCGATGAACGTCCATCACGCCCATCGCCATGGCGTCCGACGTGCAGAACACCGCGTCGATATCGGGCCAGTCGCCCGACTGCGCCATCTGCCGGCCGCTGGCGTAGGAATAGTCGCCGCGCAGTTCGGCAACGAGCCGGATGCCGTGGCGCTGCATCTCGGCCTTGTAGGCGGCGACGCGGATCTGTTCGACCGGCGAGGACACACGGCCGGTGACAAGCGCAGCCGTGCCGATCCCCTTGCCGGCGGCGTCGGCCACCGCTTCGGCGATGCCTATGGCCTCGTCGGGAACGACCGAGGGCGAGGAACCATCATGCATGCCGTTGAGCATCAAGACATCGTCGCTGCGGAACATCTTGCGCACGTTTTCGGCGTCGGCGAAGTCGGAGAACACCAGTGCCGCATCGACATGGTAGGCGACGCCGTTGCGCAGGAATTCCTCGATGCGCTCGACCGAGCCGACGCGCAGGAAGATGACCTGCTTGCCGATCGACTGGATTTCACCGATCAGAAGGTCGAACAGGTCGAGGTCGGAGAAATCGTGGATGTGGTTGACGATGACCGCGATGAGATTGACGGTCTTGGTGGTCAGGCTGCGCGCCAGCAGATTGGGCTTGAAGCCGAGCTTCTCTGCTGCTTCAAGCACACGCGCCCGCTTGTCGGCCGACACCGGGCGGCTTTCGCTCGACAGCGCCCGCGAGGCGATGGCGCGCGAGACGCCGGCAAGCTCGGCGACATCGGCGATGGTCGGCGAGGTGCGTCGTTTGCGCGAACTGTCCATTGCTGCCTTTGCGAAGTGTCGGTCTGGGAATCCAGGCGTCCCGGCCGGGGCGTCCCGCCGCAGAATTTCTTTCGGGAACTGATTTGATGATTACCTGCTTCGACATTGGCGGTTCAACGATAAAAAGCGCCCGCGCCCGTTCGGCCGGCGAAATCGAGATCATCGACAGGGTAGCGACCCCGCTCGACGACTTTCAGGCCTTCGCCGCCGTGCTCGCCGAGCGCGTTGCGGCGGATAGGGGCCGCACGAAGGGCGTCTCGATCTCCATCGCCGGCGTCGTCGACCCCGCCTCCGGCAGCCTGAAATGCGCCAACATCCCGTGCCTCGACGGCCGGCTGATCGCCGCCGATCTCGAGCGCGTCATCGGCCTGCCGGTCAGGATCGCCAATGATGCCGACTGCTTTGCGCTGGCCGAGGCGACCAGCGGCGCAGGCAAGGGCCACCGCAACGTCTTCGGCGTCATCCTGGGCACCGGCGTCGGCGGCGGGCTCGTCATCGATGGCCGCATCGTTGCTGGCGCCGGCGGCTATGCCGGCGAGTGGGGCCACGGCAAGGCGCTGCAGACGCGTGTCGGCCAGCCGCCGGTCGAGGTGCCGCATTTCGCCTGCGGCTGCGGCCAGTCCGGCTGCGTCGACACCATCGGCGGCGCGCGCGGCATGGAGAAGCTGCACCATTTGCTCTGCGGCGAGCTATTGTCGAGCACCGAGGTCATCGACCGTTGGCTCTCGGGCGCGGCCAAGGCGAGCCGTACCATCGACATCTATCTCGAACTGGTCGGCGTGCCTTTGGCGCTGACGCTCAACATCATCGGCTCGTCCGTCGTTCCGGTCGGTGGCGGGCTTTCCAACGTGCCCGAACTGATCGCTGCACTCGACAATGAGGTGCGCGGACGGACGCTCAGGCGGGCCCAGAGCCCGCTGCTGGTCAAGGCAACACTGACCACGGAGCCGGGCCTGATCGGTGCTGCCGCCCTCGGCCTCCAGGAGATCGCCAATGTCTGAGAACATCCTGCTCGAAGTCTGCGTCGACAGCCCCGAGGGCCTCGCCTCAGCGATCGCTGGCGGCGCTGACCGCATCGAGCTTTGCGCGGCGCTGGAGACCGGTGGCCTCACCCCGTCGCCCGGCCTGATGGCGCTTGCGGCCAAGGCGCCGATCCCGGTCTACGCGATGATCCGCACGCGGCCCGGCGACTTCGTCTACGCCGACAAGGACATGGCAGCACTGCTGGCCGACGTCGACGCCGTGCGAGCTGCCGGTCTGGCGGGCGTCGTGCTCGGCGCCAGCCATGCCGATGGCAGCCTCGACCGCGAGGTTCTGGCCAGGCTGGCTGCACATGCCCGGGGGCTGGGCATGACGCTGCATCGCGCTTTCGATCTCGCCGGTCCCGACTTTGCGCCGGCCATCGACCTCGCCGTCGAACTGGGCTTCGAGCGCATCCTCACCTCGGGTGGCGAAACGACGGCGCTGAAGGGGCTGGGCGCGCTTGCTGCCTGCTTTGCCCACGCCGGCGACCGCATCGCCATCATGCCGGGCTCGGGCGTCAATCTCGAAACCCTCGGCGCCATCAAGGCGCGGCTGCCCTTCCGCGAAATCCACTCGTCCTGCTCGGTGGCCGTCGACGCGCCCGCTGGCAAGGCACTGGAGCTCGGCTTCGTCTCGCCGCGGCCGAAGCACACCGATGCTGGCATCGTGCGCAAGATGAGGGCTGCGCTGGACAGGCTCTAGGTCTTCTCGCCCAAATCCTTGGTCGAGATTTCGTAGAGCGTCTTGTCGGTCGTATCGTCGGTCGTATCGTCGATGCCGACCATGCTGACTTCGTGGCCCCAGAGCCGCTGGATATAGCGCAGCGTCTCGTTGCGCGTGTCTTCCTGCAGCGTGGTGCCGTGGTGGATCGTGTGCTTGATGCGCAGCTTGCGGTCGCCCTTGAGATCGGCGTCGATCGCCTGGATGTCTGGTTGCGTCACCCCGACATCGTAGTTGTCGGCGAGCCGCGAGCGCACGCGTTCGTAGCCGCGTTCGTCGTGGATCGCCGTTACCTCGTAATAGGGGTCCGAGGCTTCTTCCTGCAATGAGAACAGCCGCATGTCGCGGATCAGCGCCGGGCTCAGGAACTGCCGGATGAAGGACTCGTCGCGGTGTGTTGCCCATGCGTCCAGCAGCGTGCCGCACCAGTCGCCATTGCCGGCAAAGTCCGGGAACCAGTCGCGATCTTCGGCGGTAGGCGTCGTGCAGATGCGCTGGATGTCGCGCATCATGTTGAAGCCAAGCGTGTAGGGGTTGAGGCCGCCGTAACGCGGATCATCGAAGGAGGGCTGGAACACCACGTTGGAGTGGTTCTGCAGCACCTCCAGCATCGTGCCTTCGCTGATCTGGCCCTTGTCGAACAGGCGGTTCATGATCGTGTAGTGCACGAAGGTGGCACAGCCTTCGTTCATCACCTTGGTCTGACGCTGTGGGTAGAAATATTGCGCGATGACGCGGACAATGCGCAGGATCTCCCTTTGCCAGGCCTTGAGCACCGGGCTGTATTTCTCCAGGAAATAGAGCAGGTTTTCCTCGGGATATTCGATCGCCGACTGCCGCTCCGACATGTCGGTCTCGACCTCGCGCGGCGCTTCGGCTTCCGTCGCTTGCGGCAGTGTCCGCCACAGGTCGCTGAAGGTCCTTTCCTCATGCTCCAGCCGCTCGCGGATGCGCGCCTGCTCCCTTTCCACCGACAGGCGTGGGCGCCGTCGGTAGCGGAACACCGCCTGCGGCATGAGCGAATGGGCGGCATCCAGAACGGCTTCCACCGCGGCCGGACCATAGCGCTCTTCGCAACGCGCAATGTAGCTCTTGGCGAACTCCATATAGGCGAGGATGGCGCCAGCGTCGGTCCACTGCTGGAACAGGTAGTTATTCTTGAAGAAGTGGTTGTGGCCGAACGAGGCGTGCGCGATGACCAGCGTCTGCAGCGCCATGGTGTTCTCTTCCATGAGGTAGGTGATGCAGGGATTGGAATTGATCACCAGCTCATAGGCGAGCCCCATGCGCCCTTTGCGGTAGAGGTTCGATTCGTGGACGAAATGTTTGCCGAAGGACCAGTGCTGGTACATCAGCGGCATGCCGATCGAGGAATAGGCGTCGAGCATCTGCTCGGATGAGATCACCTCGATCTGGTTGGGGTAGAAATCGAGGCGAAGCTCGTCGACCGCGATCTCCTTGATCGCGTCATAGGCGCGCGACAGATCGTCGAAATTCCAGTCGGAACTGGTGAAGAGCAGTTGGGAGCTTTTTGCGCGATTCTCCACGTGGTGTCCTCATCCGCGTTTTGCCGGCGCCGGTGCCTTGGCGAACAACTCATGAAAGACGGGATAGATGTCGGATGGCTTGGCGATGCGCGTCATCGCGAAATTCGGCCACTCGGCGCTGACCTCGCGATAGGCGTTCCATAGCGACGTGCCGTTGTCGGCATGGCGGAACATCTCGCTTTCGCGCTCGTCGATGATCTCGACATAGGCGTAGTACTGGCAGAGCCGCATCAGCGTCTTGTCGAGTATCGACACGCAGCGCTCGGAGTCGTTGGGGATGTTGTCGCCGTCCGAAGCCTGCGCCGCGTAGATGTTCCAGTCCTTGCTCGGGTAGCGCTCGCGGATGACGCGCAGCATCTCCTCCAGCGCGGTGGAAACGACAGTGCCGCCGCTTTGGGTGCTGTAGAAGAAGGTGTCCTCGTCGACCTCCGAGGCCTCGTGCGTGTGGCGAATGAAGACGATGTCGGTCTTTTCGTAGCGGCGCTTGAGAAACAGGTGCAGCAGCACGAAGAAGCGCTTGGCGAGATCCTTCTCGCGTTCGCCCATCGAGCCCGAGACGTCCATCAGGCAGAACATCACCGCATTGGCGTTGGGTACCGGCTGTGGCTCGAACCGGTTGAAGCGGATGTCGATGGGATCGATATAGGGGATCAGCTTGCGGCGCCGCGCCAGTGTCGCCAGATCCTCGCGCAGTACGGCGATACGTTGCTGAGTGGCGGCGCTTGGCCGCCTCTCACCCTCCAGCTTCTTGAGTTCCGCCGCGAGTTCGTCGATTTCGGCCTGCTTTGGCCGTCTCAGCGCGATACGCCGGCCGAAGCTGTTGAACATCGTGCGCCCGACGCTGATGCTGGTCGGGTTGCCGCTCATCGTAAAGCCGGCCCGGCGCGGCCGGAAGGTCACGACTTCCTTGAGGTTGTGCTTGACCAGGTCGGGCAGTTCGAGGTCCTCGAAGAACAGGTCGAGCACCTCCCCACGCGACAGGACGAACTGGAAATCGTCCTCGCCGTCGCCCGAGGATGAGGGGTCCGAGCCCTTGCCGCCGCCGGCTGCCGGGCGCGGGATTCGGTCGCCCGTGCCGAAGGTCTTGTTGCCGGGAAGCACGTCCTCCCGGTGGCCGGAATGCGGCGCGCGCTGGAACGTCGGCTCGCTGATGCCCTTGCGGGGGATCGGGATGATCTGGTCCTGGTCCGCCGTCTCGATCTTGCCGGACCTGACCCGGTCGTTGATCGCACGTTTCAGTTCGTCACGAGCGCGCCTCAAGAAACGCTGCCTGTTGCCAAGGCTCTTGTCCTTGGGGTTGAGGCGCCGATCGATGAAGTTCGGCATGTGTGTCCCCGATCAGCCCGCCTTGTTAACCCGCATGTACCAGTCGACGAGTCGCCGGACCTGGCGCTGCGTGTAGCCGCGCTCAGTCATGCGTTCGACGAATTCGGCATGCTGTTTCTCGGTCGTGCTGTCGCGCTTGGCGCCGAAGCTGATGACAGGCAAGAGGTCCTCGACCTGGCCGAACATGCGCTTCTCGATCACCTCCCGCAGCTTCTCGTAGCTGGTCCATGACGGGTTGCGGCCATTGTTCTTGGCGCGCGCCCTCAGCGTGAACTTCACCACCTCGTTGCGGAAGTCTTTCGGGTTGGCGATGCCGGCAGGCTTCTCGATCTGCGACAGCTCGGAATCGAGAATGCCGCGATTGAGGATCTGGCCGGTGTCGGGGTCCTTGTAGTCCTGGTCCTCGATCCACGCGTCGGCATAGGCGATGTAGCGGTCGAACAGGTTCTGGCCGTACTCGCTGTAGGATTCGAGATAGGCCTTCTGGATCTCGTGGCCGATGAACTCGGCATAGCGCGTGGCGATCTCCGACTTGATGAAATCGAGATAGGACTGCTCGATCTCGTTGGGGAACTGTTCGCGCTTGATCGCCTGTTCGAGCACGTACATCAGATGCACCGGGTCGGCGGCGATCTCCTTGGTGTCGTAGTTGAACGTCTCCGACAATACCTTGAAGGCAAAGCGCGTGCTGACGCCGTTCATGCCTTCGTCGACGCCGGCGGCGTCGCGATATTCCTGCATCGACTTGGCCTTGGGGTCGACGTCCTTGAGGTTCTCGCCGTCATAGACGCGCATCTTGGTGTAGAGCGGCGAGTTTTCGTGTTCGGCCAGCCGGGTCGACACCGTGAAGCGGCTCAATATGTCGAGCACTTCGGGCGCGCAGGGATTGCTCACCAGTTCGCTTTCGCGCAGCAGCTTCTCGTAGATCTGCCGCTCTTCGGTGACGCGCAGGCAGTAGGGCACCTTGACCACCAGAATGCGGTCGAGGAACGCCTCGTTGTTCCTGTTGCTCTTGAATTGCAGCCATTCGGATTCGTTGGAGTGCGCCAGTACGATGCCCTGGTAGGGGAAGGCGCCGAAGCTCTCCGTGCCGTTGTAGTTGCTTTCCTGGGTCGCCGTCAGCAGCGGATGCAGCACCTTGATCGGCGCCTTGAACATCTCGACGAATTCCAACAGTCCTTGCGTCGTGCGGTTCAGGCCGCCGCTGTAGGAATAGGCGTCGGGGTCGGCCTGGCTGAAATTCTCAAGCTTGCGGATATCGACCTTGCCGACCAGGGCCGACACGTCCTGGTTGTTCTCGTCGCCGGGCTCGGTCTTGGCTATGCCGATCTGGCGCAGCCGCGACGGCATCAGCTTGACCACGCTGAACTTGGAGACGTCGCCACCGATTTCTTCGAGCCGCTTGGCCGCCCATGGCGAAATCAGGCCGGTCAGCCGGCGCCGGGCGATGCCATATTTGTCCTCAAGCAGGTCGGCCATGCGATCTGGATGGAACAGGCCAAGGGGTGATTCGAAGACCGGGCTGAGTTGGCCACCGATCTTGAGTGTGTAGATCGGCCGCTCTTCCATCAGCTTCTTCAGCCGTTCGGCGAGTGACGACTTGCCGCCGCCGACGGGGCCGAGCAGGTACAGGATCTGCTTGCGTTCTTCCAGACCTTGCGCGGCGTAGCGGAAGTAGCCGACGATCCGCTCGATCGTGTCTTCCATGCCGTAGAACTCGGCAAATGCCGGATAAAGCTTGATTGTTCGGTTTGCGAAGATGCGCCCCATGCGGGGGTCAGCACTTGTGTCGACCAGCGTGGGGGCGCCGATGGCGTCCACCATTCGCTCCGCTGCCGTGGCATACATGGCCGGCTGGTCGCGGCAGGCGAGCAGATATTGCTGGAGGCTCATCTCCTCGGTTGTCTGACTGCTGTAGATTTCCGAGAAGAGATTGAAGACGTCGGTTTCACGTGTTTGCATGGCACCCTCACAATGCCGAAGTCGGTGGGAGTGTAACACCACTTCGACCTTTTGCCTTCATCTCAACTTCGCTGGTCAGCCAAAGTTCCGCACAGAATGTCGTGATCGCAGATTTAGTTTGCATGCATGGAATTGTGGCGCGGCACTCCGCTTGACGAACCGCGGAGAGGGTCTGTCCATGACGGCGCTTTGCTTGCGCCGAAGTTCAACTTTGGGCTGTTGTCCGGCGATAGGGCGGGCCGCCCGGATATGGCCTGTCCAGTCGATGGATTTGTGAACGCGTCGCCAGTGCTTGGTGTTGAAATCTGCGCCGCGACACAAGGCGGCACTCGACGCTGCGACCTTCGCCCGGTTATGAACTGGGACCGCACGATGGCGGGCAGTTTTGCAGGGAAGGATGGCTGTCATGAAGGCACGCATCAAATGGGTTGAGGATCGCACCTTCGTTGGCCAATCCGGCAGCGGGCACAAGATCGTGCTCGGAACCTCCAAGGAACCGGGCGGCCAGACGCCGGGCCCGAGCCCGATGGAACTGATGCTGATCGGCGCCGGCGGCTGCTCTGCCTACGATGTCGTCCATATCCTGGAGAAGGGCCGCGAGGCGATCGAGGACTGCACCGTCGAGCTCGACGCCGATCGCGCCGACACCGACCCCAAGGTCTTCACCCGCATCCACATGCACTTCGTGGTCAAGGGCCGTGGCCTTGCGGCTGCCAAGGTAGAGCGTGCCGTCAGCCTCTCGATCGAGAAATACTGCTCGGCCTCGGCGATGCTCGCCAAGTCGGCGGTCATCACCCACGATTTCGAAGTCGTCGACACCTCGGCGCCGGCCAGCGCCGGCTGACGGCAACGCTGATCGCTGCCAGTTGCGGCAAAGAGTCGATCCGAGCAAATGCGCGATTGCCGGGCAATTGCGCATTTGCGAAAACCCTGCGAAACTGCCTCGGCAGATGATGAGGCACGACGCATGAGTTCCCGGAGCGAAAACCCAAGGCTCGATGACGCCGCCCGCGCCGGCTGGCTCTATTATGTTGCCGGCAACACCCAGGACCAGATCGCGACAAAGCTCGGCGTCTCGCGCCAGACAGCGCAGCGGCTGGTGTCGCTGGCCATGTCGGAAGGTCTGATCAAGGTTCGTGTCGACCATCCGATCGCCAACTGCCTGGATCTTGCCGCAAGGCTCCGGTCCCGTTTTGCGCTCGACCTTGTCGAGGTCACGCCCAGCGATCCGGATTCGTCGTCGACGACGATCGGCATTGCCCAGGCGGCGGCCGCCGAGATCGAGAAATGGCTGCGCTCGCCCGAGCCGATCGTCATGGCGATCGGCACCGGCCGCACGCTCAAGGCAGCGATCGAACAGCTGCCGCCGATGGAATGCCCGCAGCACAAGGTGGTTTCGCTGACCGGCAACATCTCGCCGGATGGTTCGGCGGCGTTCTACAACGTCATCTTCACCATGGCCGACACCATCAAGGCGCGCAGCTTTCCCATGCCTTTGCCGGCCATTGCCTCGTCGTCGGACGAGCGCCGCATGCTGCATGGCCAGCCCTTGATCCAGCCGACCCTGGCGCTTGCGGCGCAGGCCGACGTCACCTTCGTCGGCGTCGGCGACATGGGCCCCCAGGCGCCGCTTTACGAGGACGGCTTCATCACCGAAACCGAACTCAAGGCGCTGCAGAAGGCCGGCGCTGTCGGTGAGATTGTCGGCTGGGCCTTCGACCGCGACGGCAAGCTCATCGACGGCATCACCAACGACCGCGTTGCCTCCGCGCCGCTGCCGTCGCGTGAGCGCTCGCTGGTGGTTGCGCTCGCCATGGGCGAGCGCAAGCTGCCCGGCATCCTGGCCGCCGTCACCCGGCGTCTCGTCAACGGCCTGATCACCGACGAGCGCACGGCAGCAGCTTTGCTGGCTGCCTGACCCGTAGTCCACGAGCCGTGCCTTCCGACGCATAGGCGCTCCGCGCGGCCGCGCGCCGTCTCTCTCCTCCCTTCATCTGCATCCCGACCAGCCGCCAATCCGGCGGCTGCACTGCCGTGCCCAGATTCCTGCTTGACATAAATCACATCAGATGAATAATTGCCCACAGCCAAGGCAAATGCTCACTTTGGCTTTTGGGAGGAATTCGATGAAACTGAACACGCTCTTCCTGGGCCTGTGCGGAGCGAGCGCGCTTGCGTTTGCCGCTCATGCCGAGACCATCACCATCGCCACGGTCAACAATGGCGATATGGTCCGCATGCAGAAGCTGACGGACGACTTCACCGCCAAGAACCCCGACATCCAGCTCGAATGGGTCACGCTCGAAGAGAACGTGCTGCGCGAGCGCGTCACCACCGACATCGCCACAAAGGGTGGCCAGTATGACGTCATGACCATCGGCACCTACGAGGTTCCGATCTGGGCCAAGCAGCAATGGCTGCTGCCGCTCGACAATCTTGGCGCCGACTACGACGCCGCCGACATCATCCCGGCCATTGCCGGTGGCCTTTCGGCGGACGGCAAGCTCTATGCCGCGCCCTTCTACGGCGAGAGCTCCTTCGTCATGTACCGCAAGGATCTGATGGAGAAGGCCGGGCTCACCATGCCCGACGCCCCGACCTGGGAATTCATCGCCGACGCGGCCCGCAAGATGACCGACCGCGCCGCCGACATCAACGGCATCTGCCTGCGCGGCAAGGCCGGCTGGGGCGAGAACATGGCCTTCCTGACCGCCATGTCCAACTCGTTCGGTGCGCGCTGGTTCGACGAGAAATGGCAGCCGCAGTTCGACCAGCCCGAGTGGAAGAATACCCTCCAGTTCTACGTCGACCTGATGAAGGATGCCGGCCCGTCCGGCGCTTCCTCCAACGGCTTCAACGAGAACCTGGCGCTGTTCCAGCAGGGCAAGTGCGGCATGTGGATCGACGCCACGGTCGCGGCCTCCTTCGTCTCCAATCCGAAGGATTCGACCGTTGCCGACAAGGTCGGCTACGCACTGGCGCCAGACACCGGCCTGGGCAAGCGCGGCAATTGGCTGTGGGCATGGTCGCTCGGCATTCCGGCCGGCACGCAGAAGGCCGAAGCGGCGCAGAAGTTCGTCTCTTGGGCAACCGGCAAGGGCTATCTCGACCTCGTTGCCTCGAAGGAAGGCTGGGCCAACGTGCCGCCCGGCACGCGCACCTCGCTTTACAACAACCCCGAGTACCAGAAGGCCGCGCCCTTCGCCAAGATGACGCTGGATTCGATCAATTCCGCCGATCCGACCAAGCCCACCGTCAAGCCGGTGCCTTATGTCGGCGTCCAGTTCGTCGCCATTCCCGAGTTCCAGGGGTTGGGCACGACCGTCGGCCAGCTGTTCTCGGCGGCCCTCGCCGGACAGTCGAGCGTCGATGACGCGCTTGCCGGAGCACAGACCGCAGCGGTCCGCGAGATGACCCGCGCCGGCTACATCAAGTAGGCAGATCCTCCCTGCCTGGCCGTCCGGTCTCCCAGTCCGGACGGCCCCTTTCGGTGACCTGAAACCTCATCCGTCCGAACCGGGGTGATCGCCATGGCTACTCGACAGACCACCACGCTGGCGCGCTTCATGATGGCGCCTTCGGTGATCCTGCTCTTCATCTGGATGATCGTGCCGCTGGCGATGACCTTGTGGTTCTCGTTCCTGAACTACAACCTGCTCAATCCGGCCAATGTCAGCTTCGCCGGCCTGTTCAACTACAAGTTCTTCTACACCGACCCGGCCTTCTTCCAGTCGATCTGGAACACGCTGGTGCTGGTCCTCGGCGTGCTGTTGATCACCGTCATAGGCGGCATCGCGCTGGCGCTGCTGCTCGACCAGCCGATGTTCGGCCAGGGCATCGTGCGCATCCTGGTGATCTCGCCGTTCTTCGTCATGCCGCCGGTGGCGGCACTGGTGTGGAAGAACATGATCATGCACCCCGGCTACGGCGTCTTCGCCGACATCGCCAAATTCTTCGGCGCCCAGCCGGTCGACTGGTTCGCGCAATACCCGCTGTTTTCGATCATCATCATCGTGGCCTGGCAGTGGCTGCCATTCGCGACGTTGATCCTGCTCACCGCGCTGCAGTCGCTCGATGGCGAGCAGAAGGAAGCCGCCGAGATGGACGGCGCCGGTTTCGTCAGCCGCTTTATCTACCTGACGATCCCGCACATCTCGCGCGCCGTCACCGTGGTCATCCTGATCCAGACTATTTTCCTGCTTGGCGTCTATGCGGAAATCCTGGTCACCACCAATGGCGGACCGGGCTACGCCTCGACCAACCTGCCGTTCCTGATCTACCGCACGGCGCTTCTTGGCTACGACGTCGGCGGCGCATCGGCCGGCGGCATCATTGCGGTCATCCTTGCCAACATCGTCGCCTTCTTTCTGATGCGCGCCGTCGGCAAGAACCTGGACAAGTGAGGAGCAACCCATGGCACGCGCAGTTTCGACCAATCGCAAGATCGGCTTCACCGTGGCCGCCTGGGTGGTTGCCCTGCTGATCTTCTTCCCGATCCTCTACACCATCATCACCAGCTTCAAGTCCGAGACCGAGGCGATCGCCGGCTTCAGCCTGATCCCGTCGGGCACGCTGGAGAGCTACGCCGAGGTCCAGGCGCAGAGCAACTATTTCAAGTTCTTCCTGAATTCGGTGATCATCGCCGTCGGCTCGACCATCCTCGCGCTGGTGGTCGCAGTCCCGGCGGCATGGTCGATGGCGTTTTCGCCGACCAAGCGCACCAAGGACATCCTGATGTGGATGCTCTCCACCAAGATGATGCCCGCGGTCGCCGTGCTGGTGCCAATCTACCTGATTTTCCGCGACACCAACCTGCTCGATACCCGCATCGGCCTCACCGTCATGCTGATGCTGATCAACCTGCCCATCGTGGTCTGGATGCTCTACACCTACTTCCGCGAAATCCCCGGCGAGATCCTCGAAGCCGCACGCATGGACGGCGCCACCCTGTGGGGCGAGATCGTCTATGTGCTGACGCCGATGGCGGTGCCCGGCATCGCTTCCACCATGCTGCTCAACATCATCCTGGCGTGGAACGAGGCCTTCTGGACGATCCGCCTGACGACCACCAATGCCGCACCGCTGACCGCCTTCATCGCGTCCTTCTCCAGCCCGCAGGGACTGTTCTGGGCGAAGCTCTCGGCGGCATCGACGCTGGCCATCGCACCGATCCTGATCATGGGCTGGTTCTCCCAGCGCCAGCTCGTCCGCGGCCTGACTTTCGGCGCCGTGAAATAGTCGAACCCGCGGGAGGAAACCATGGGCAATATTGTTCTCAACAAGGTGTCGAAGTCTTTCGGCGCAACCACCATCATCCCCGAGATCGACCTTGAGATCGAAGACGGCGAGTTCGTCGTCTTCGTCGGGCCGTCGGGCTGCGGCAAGTCGACCCTGCTCAGGCTGATCGCCGGGCTGGAGGACACCAGCTCCGGCAAGATCAACATCGATGGCCGCGACGTCACCGGCGAGGCGCCGGCCAAGCGGCGGCTGGCGATGGTGTTCCAGTCCTATGCGCTCTATCCCCACATGACGGTCTACAAGAACATCGCCTTCCCGCTGAAGATGGCGGGCGAGGATGCCGCGGTCATCGACAGGAAGGTCAAGGACGCCGCCCGTGTCCTCAACCTGACCAACTATCTCGAGCGCCGCCCGGGTCAGCTGTCGGGCGGCCAGCGCCAGCGCGTCGCCATTGGCCGCGCCATCGTGCGCCAGCCCTCGGCCTTCCTGTTCGACGAGCCGCTGTCCAACCTCGATGCCGCCTTGCGCGGCACCATGCGCCTCGAGATCAGCGAACTGCATCACCAGCTCAAGACGACGATGATCTACGTCACCCACGACCAGGTCGAGGCAATGACCATGGCCGACAAGATCGTGGTGCTGAATGCCGGTAACATCGAGCAGGTCGGCTCGCCCATGGAACTCTACAAGACGCCGAAGAACCTGTTCGTCGCAGGTTTCATCGGCTCGCCCAAGATGAACCTGATCAACGGCACTGCTGCTGCCAAGCATGGCGCCACGACCATCGGTGTCAGGCCCGAGCATCTCGGCATCTCCACCACCGCAGGCGAATGGAAGGCGACTGTCGGTGTGGCCGAGCATCTCGGCTCCGACACCTTCCTGCATGTCCATGCGGATGACGTCGGTCCGCTGACCGTCCGTGCCGACGGCGAGATAGGCGTTCACCACGGCGAGACGATCTTCCTCACCCCCAGCCCGCCCAAGATCCACCGTTTCGGAACCGACGGGAGGGCCATGTGAGCGGCAGGCTCCAGGGCAAGTCGGCGCTGATCACGGGCGCTGCGCGCGGCATCGGCCGGACGTTCGCCGAGGCCTATGTCGGCGAGGGTGCGACAGTTGCCATCGGCGACATCAATGTCGAAGCGGCCGAAAAGACTGCCGCCGAGATCGGCCCGTCGGCCTATGCCGTCAAGCTCGACGTCACCGACCTGAACTCGATAGATCAGGCGATCAAGGCCGTCGAAGCGAGGGCAGGCGGTCTCGACATCCTGGTCAACAACGCAGCACTTTTCGACCTCGCGCCGATCGTCGAGATCGGCAAGGCGAGCTACGACAAGCTGTTTGCGGTCAATGTCGCCGGCACGCTGTTCACCATGCAGGCGGCTGCCCGCTCGATGATCGCTGCCGGACGGGGCGGAAAGATCATCAACATGGCGAGCCAGGCCGGCCGTCGCGGCGAAGCGCTCGTCGCCGTCTACTGCGCCACCAAGGCCGCGGTCATCAGCCTGACCCAGTCGGCCGGGCTCGACCTGATCAAGCACGGCATCAACGTCAACGCCATCGCCCCCGGCGTGGTCGAGGGCGAGCACTGGGAGCACGTCGACGAACTGTTCGCCAGGTACGAGAACCGGCCGCGAGGCGAAAAGAAGCGCCTTGTCGGCGAGGCCGTACCCTTCGGCCGCATGGGCACCGCAGACGACCTTGTCGGCATGGCGATCTTCCTCGCCGGACCGGAGAGCCAATACATCGTCGCCCAGACCTACAACGTCGATGGCGGCAACTGGATGAGTTGAATACAGCGCTCCTCTCCCCGTTCACGGGGAGAGGATGCCGGCAGGCAGGTGAGGGGCAGCGCTGACCTTCAAGATTGATGCCGCCCCTCATCCGGCCCTTCGGGCCACCTTCTCCCCGTAAACGGGGCGAAGGGATCGGAGGCGCTTGCGCCGAACCGTGAAAAAGAAAGCGTCGAACCATGCCCGTGAAACTCTCCCAAGCGAATCTCGGCAGTCTCCCCGCCAATGTCGCGCGCCCGAATTACGAGCGCGCCGCGCTCACGCCCGGCATCGTCCATTTCGGCGTCGGTAACTTCCACCGCTCGCATCAGGCGGTCTATCTCGACGAGTTGTTCAACTCCGGTGTCGGCCATGATTGGGCGATTGTCGGCGCCGGCGTCTTCGACGGCGAAAAGGTTGGTCGCGCCAGGCTTGCCGAGCAGGACTGCCTCACCACTGTAGTCGAGCAGGACAGCGGCCACATGAGCGCGCGGGTCACCGCCGTCATGGTGGACTTCCTGATGCCCGGCGATGCGGCCGCCATCATCGAGCGCCTTGCCGATCCGGCGATCCGCATCGTTTCGCTGACCATCACCGAAGGCGGCTATTTCATCGATCCGGCCTCGGGGCTCTTCAATCCGACCCACCCTGACATCGTCGCCGATGCGCAGAACCTGGACACGCCCAGGACCGTGTTCGGCATCATCCTCGCCGGCCTGATCCGCCGCCGTGGGGACGGCATCGTGCCCTTCACCGTCATGTCCTGCGACAACATTCCCGGCAACGGCCATGTCACGTCGGATGCGACGATCGGTCTTGCCCGGCTGGTCGACAAGACGCTCGCCGATTGGGTCCGCGACAATGTTGCATTCCCCAACAGCATGGTCGACCGCATCACGCCCGCAACAACCGACCGCGAGCGCGGCATCCTTGCAGCCGCATTCGGCGTCGAGGACAACTGGCCGGTGTTCTGCGAGCCGTTCAAGCAATGGGTGATGGAGGACCGTTTCACCGATGGCCGGCCGGCGCTGGACAAGGTCGGCGTCCAGTTCGTCCATGACGTCGCCCCGTTCGAGCTGATGAAGATCCGTATCCTCAATGGCGGCCACGCCACCATCGCCTATCCGGCCGGGCTGATGGACATCCATTTCGTCCACGAGGCGATGGAGAACCCGCTCGTGCGCGCCTTCCTGGCCAAGCTCGAGCGCGAGGAGATCATGCCCACCGTCCCGCCGGTGCCGGGTGTCGTGCTCGAGGAATATTGCGAACTCATCGAGCGCCGCTTTTCCAACCCAAAGATCGGCGACACTGTGCGGCGGCTCTGTCTCGACGGCTCCAACCGGCAGCCGAAATTCATCATCCCGACCATCGCCGACCGCCTCAAGGCAGGCGGCGGCATGACCGGCCTTGCGCTCGAATCCGCGCTCTGGTGCCGCTACTGCTTCGGCACGACCGACTCCGGTGCTGTCATCGAGCCCAACGACCCCAATTGGACCCGCCTGCAGGCGACCGCCACGGCGGCGAAGGACATGCCCCAGGCTTGGCTCGCCATGGAAGACATCTATGGCGAGGTCGGCAACTCGGCACCCTTCGCCGCGGCCTTCGCCCATGGCCTCGAGGCGCTGTGGACGCTGGGGACCAGGGAGACCCTGACGCGTTACCTCGGCGACAGCCTCTGAGCCAGGCCGAGCCGCCGCTGCCCGCTGGCATTGGCCATGGCGCGCATATAGACTGCGCGTCATGGTTTTGATCTCGGCGTTTTCAGACCGGTTGACCTCGCGGCAAACGCCGCCAGTCGGCCGCGCGCGTGCTGGCCGCAGCCGGACATTGTCGTCCTGATGGCGGCCCATCTTTGCGCCGTCGATGTTGGCACTGGCAGCGCGCGCGCTGGCATTTTCGATCAGCGCGGAAAGCTTCTCGCCCGTGCCGAATTCCCCATCGCCATGAACCGATCGGCGGCGGGCCATTGCGAGCACGATTCCGAAGACATCTGGCAGGCGGCTTGCGCCGCAGTGCGCGCGGCGCGCTTGTCCGCCGATGTCGAGCCGGCCGACGTCGCCGGCATCAGCTTCGACGCGACCTGCTCGACCGTATTCAGGGGCAGGCGTGGCGAGCAGGTTGGCGTTTCCGCCGGCGGCGGCGACCGCTGGGACACCATCGTCTGGCTCGACCATCGCGCCTTGGCCGAGGCCGACGAATGCACCGCAACCGGCCACGAGGTGCTCGGCTATGCCGGCGGCGTGATGTCGCCGGAAATGGCGACGCCCAAGCTGATGTGGGTCAAGCGTCATTTGCCGGAAAGCTGGGCCCGCACCGGCCAGCTCTTCGACCTCGCCGATTTCCTTTGCCACAAGGCATCGGGCTCGCTCGCCCGCTCGCAATGCACGCTGACCGCCAAATGGACCTATCTCGCCCATGAGCGCGAGGCCTGGCGGCACGACTTCTTTGCCGCCGTCGGCCTCGGCGACATCTTCGACCATGCAGCCGTGCCGGAGCGTGCCAGCCCGGTCGGCACCGATCTCGGCCCGCTCACGCCCGCTGCCGCCGAAGCGCTCGGCCTGACCACCGCTTGCCGTGTCGGCGCCGGCATGATCGACGCCTTTGCCGGTGCGGTCGGCGTCATCGGCGGACTGCCCGGCATCGAACGTCATCTTGCGCTGATCGCCGGCACATCGAGCTGCGTCATGGCGATGTCGCCGGAGCCGCGCGCCTTTGCCGGCGTCTGGGGGCCGTATTTCGGCGCGGCCCTTCCAGGTCTCTGGCTGAGCGAGGGCGGACAGTCGGCGACAGGTGCGCTGCTCGACCACATCGTCCGCTGGCATGGCGCCGGCGGCGAGCCCGATGCCGCGCTGCACCGGAAGATCACCGAACGCATCATGCAACTGCGCGCCGGCGAAGGCCTCGACCTTGCCGGACGCCTGCACGTGCTGCCCGACTTCCACGGCAATCGCTCGCCGCTGGCCGACCCGCATGCGCTCGGCGTGATCAGCGGACTGACGCTCGATTCGTCCTTCGACAGCCTTTGCCGGCTCTACTGGCGCACTGCGGTTGCCATAGCCCTCGGCCTTCGCCACGTGCTCGACGCGCTCAACGCCAACGGCTACGGCATTGACACGCTGCACGTCACCGGCGGCCACACCCGCAACCCGCTGCTGATGGAGCTTTATGCCGATGCCACCGGCTGCACCGTCGTCGAGCCGGTCGGCGGCGACGCCGTGCTTCTGGGCACGGCCATGGCGGCGGCGGCCGCAGCCGGCCTTTACCCCAACCTCACCGAGGCCTGTGCAGCGATGCGCCAGGAGGGCCGCGCGCGCCGTCCAAATCCTGCAGCGTGGCCGCGCTTCGACCGCGACTACCGCGTGTTCCTAGAAATGCACCGCCAGCGCAAGGCGCTCGACGACATCGTCTGAGGCCTATGCCGTCCCCGGGGCAAGGCTTCGCGGCTAGCTGTCGTGCGCTTGCCTCATGGCGCGTGCACCATCTTGGTCGGCGTCTCCAGCAGGCTGAAGTCGAACCCGTCGCAGGACACATCCGGGTTTGTCGGACTGAACATGCCGAGCGGGTTGTCCTTGAACAGCCAGGCGTGCAGGTCATAGTGGACGAAGTCCTTCGGGATCAGCGGTTCATGCCCCTCCATTGGACCCTGGAAGGGCTGGCCCAGCATGCTTGGCCGTTCCTTGGCTGCCGCAAGCGGGACGAGCCATTCGACCGCGACCAGGCGCAGCTTCTTGCCGTCGGGCTCGTAGATCAGCACGTTCGGACGCTTCGGATCCGGCGGGCCGCTGATGGTGACGTTGACGAAGTGGATTCCCATGGCTCCCTTCGGATACTCCATGTGCCCTTCGATCTTTTCGCCGCTGTAGTGAACGCACCCGACCGTCGAGAGATAGAGGTCGCGGATCGCATTGTAGGGGTCCTGGTATTTTTCCAGCGCCTGGCGAATGGCGTCGATTTCAGCCTTGTTCGGCTCCTCTGCTGGGGCCTGTCCCACGCCCCAGAAACCAGCCAGAGCAATGACTACGCAACGCGCGAGACTTGCAGTCCTCATGGCAGTTCCTCCAATTTGTGTTTCGCGTAAAAGCTGTACAAATGGACGACGCCATGAATGTCGCTCCGTTCATTCCAATTGTAAATTCCTTGAAGTCGGTCGATGCGAGGGGCCGTACGGACGGGCCGGGGCGATCCGGCAGAAACGTGTCGCAGAACGCCAGCCTTGGAGGCTTCTCAACGACGCCTGCTGACATCGGGAAGTGAGCATGCGCTGGCGGAGAGGGCGGGATTCGATAAGCCGCAGAAACCCGCAGATGCGCTACGTGCTGAAGAACGCGGCTGCGATCTGCGAGGCCGCCGGCACGTCGCTCGAAAATGTCGTGCGCCGCGCCTGCTTCCACGATCGCGGCAACAGCTTCGCCGAGGGGATGGACGAATGGGCGGTGCATTTCCCCGGCCTGAAGCCGGTGTCCACCACCATTATCGTGGGCCTCACGTCGTACCCGGCGCGCACGCCCTCCTGGACCTGATCGCCTACGTCCCATGGCATGCAGGCGGAGTGAACGCACCAGAGCCTCTCATTGCTGCCGGCGGCGAGGGCTGCGCAACGAGTTGACTGGTGCCGTCGCATAAGCCAAGATCAGAGTGAGGATTGCGTCCTCACAATCGAGCAATGGCGCTCTACTGCGTTTTCTTCGCAGGGGGCGCTTTTTTGTTTCGAGGTTCAGGGCGCCCCCAGATCGGACGGCTCCCTGACATGCCTGAGGGAACCGGGATTTTGAGGGCGCATATGACCAAAGAACCGATCAGTGTCGGTGTCCTGTTCTCCCAAACCGGAGTAACTGCGGTCATGGAGCGTAGCATGCTGAATGCCACGCTGTTTTCGATCGATGAAGTCAATCAGGCCGGTGGGATCAACGGACGCGAACTCGTTCCGATTCATTTCGATCCGGGTGGCGACCCATTTCTTTATAACAGGCTGGCCAACCGATTGCTGATCGAGAGCGGGATCAGGGTGATATTCGGCTGCTACATGTCGAGTTCGCGCAAGGCCGTGTTGCGGGCCGTCGAACGACGCAACGGGCTGCTCTGCTACCCGGCCCAGTATGAGGGTTTCGAATACTCCCGCAACGCCATCTACTGCGGTGCGGCACCCAACCAGAACAGCACGCAACTGGCAGAGTATTTGCTGAACCATGTTGGCCAGCGGTTCTACATGGTCGGTTCCGACTACATCTGGCCGCGCGAGTCCGATCGTATCATGACGGAGATGGTCGTGACCCACGGTGGCCAGGTCGCCGATCGCGGATACCTCAAGCTGGATGCGCCGCGCTCCGCCTACAAAAAGCTGGTTGCCGATATCAAGCGCAGCCGACCCGACGTGATCTTCTGCAATTTCGTGGGCGAAGGCATCGTCCACTTCTATCAGGAGTTTGCCGAGGCAGGGCTCGATCCCAAGACCATGCCCATTGCAAGTCTGACCACCAGCGAATCCGACATCCGGGCCATGGGCACCGAGGCCGGGGCAGGGCACATTACCTCGGCCACCTACTTCCAGGCCCAGTCCAGCCCGCAAAACGAGGCCTGCATGAAGCGCTATGCGGCAAGGTTCGGCGACGACATGGTGACGAACATGTGCTGGGAGGCGGCCTATTTCCAGGTGAAGATCGTGGCCGAGGCCATGTGCAAGTCCGACACGGATGAGGTCGATATCTTACGGCCGGCAATCCTGGGGGCCGAGTTCGACGCTCCGCAGGGGCGAGTGAGGATAGATCCAGACAACGCCCATACCCATGTGTGGCCCAAGATCGGTCGCGCTCGGACTGACGGCCAGTTCGAAATCCTGTCGGTGTCAGAATCTGCCGTTCGGCCCGATCCCTATCTTGCCAATTATGATCCGAACGAATGGGGGGGGGAGGCTGGCAATACGTTCGAACTAGTCCGGTAGCCAAGAAACGGGTCCCGCACTGCTTATCGATGACGATGCAGCTGGCGCGGAAAGCCCGACGTTGCCACCAAGAGGAACGATGGTATCACGTAGCCCCCATTCGCCGAACGAACGATCGGCACCCATCCTGATCAAGGATCTCAGGAACCTTCGGGTCCTCTTGCTGCAGCCAAAAAGCAGCGAAGGCGAGGAGTTGTGGCAGCACCTGAACAGAATTGGCTGCCAGGTTCAGACCAACTGGCCGCCCCCGGCTGAAATTCCGGCGAACACCGATGTGGTTTTCGTCTTCGTTCGCCCCATCGTCGAGGGCGACATCGTCCTGAACTGGAATGCAGACGATCCTCCAGCGGTCCTGATTGCCATTGTCGACTACGAGAATCCGATCATCGTGGAGAAGGTGCTGCGCCTGCGTGCCCAGGCAGTCATCGGCTTGCCGCTACGCACTTTCGGCATATTGGCCAATTTGCTGCTCAGCGTGAACAACCACAGGCGGGAACAACGATTGCGGCTGCGCGTCGAGCGCATGGATGCGAAACTGAAAGCGCATCGCGACATCGACAAGGCAAAGGCTATTCTCATGGCCGCCAACAACGTTTCGGAACAGGTCGCCTACGAGACGTTGCGTGAGCAGGCCATGAACAAGCGCACGACCATCGAGGCGATCGCCATGGCGGTGATCACAGCGCGGGACCTGCTGTAGGCGTTGTCGATAGGGTAAAGTAAAATTAGTTTCGCCTGAATCAATCCCTTGACAGTGCCGATATGTCGCATTACCAATAGATCATCGCAACGTTGCGAAAGAAATTGAGCAAAGAAGCTCTCGTGGGAAATATGCCTGCGAGAGCTTTTTTGTTTCTGCTTTTTTATGAAGCATCCGATTTCGTCGGTTGCTTAAGCGTGAAGTAATAAACGCTAGCAACGAAGCTATCAAAAATCAAACATCAGTATAATGCAAATAAAATCTGCATTGAGGTGATGTTTTGCCTGAAATCCAAAAAAATCCGATGCCCGGAATTGAAACTCCGTGTCTGAAAGGGCGCGAAGTCTGCACGACCGTAACTGTATCGTCTGTTGATGGAGGAAGTGTCTATGACTGCAGAACCAACCGATAGGTCAATGGTACGCGTTGCCTGCGACGTGGGAGGCACGTTTACGGACGTGTGCGTCCTGAACGAGGCTTCCGGCAAGATACACGTGGCCAAGACGCCGACGACGCCGGACCCCATCGACGGCGTGCTCAAGGGGATCGAAGCGGGCGGCGTCGCCCTACGCGATATCATCCTGTTTTCGCATGGTACGACGCTGGCGACGAACGCGCTGATCACCCGGCGATTCCCGCCAGCGATCATGGTCACGACCAAAGGCTTTCGCGATGTCATCGAGATTCGTCGCGGCACCCGCGACGACCTTTGGGATACCTATAAGGAGATGGCTGCTCCCTATCTGCCGCGCCGCGACCGCCTGGTGGTCACGGAGCGCATCGACTACTCCGGAAAAGTCATCTCGGAGGTCAATGAAGCCGAGGCGCGCGAACTTGCCCGCGTGATCAGGAAGCGCAAGGTCAACAACGTTGCCATCTGCTTCGTGAATTCGTTCGTGAATCCCGAGAACGAGCAACGGATGCGCGACATCCTGCTGGAGGAACTCCCTGGCGTTTCGATTTCGCTGTCGAGCGACATCATGCCGGAAATCTTCGAGCACGAGCGCTTCAATACGACCGTTGCCAACACCGTGCTTGGGCCGGTCGCGGGACAATACGGTGCCGAGCTCGAGAGCCGCATGCAGGACGGCGGCTATAGCGGTGAGGTGCTGCTGCTCCACTCGGGCGGCGGTGTGATGACCGCCAAGGGCGCCACCAAGTTTGCCGCGCGCCTTGCAGCGTCCGGCATTGCCGCCGGTGCGATTGCAAGCCGCTTCATCTCCGAGCTTGCCGGATACAAGAACTCCATCAGCCTCGACATGGGCGGCACCAGCACGGACATCAGCCTGTGCTCCGATGGCCATCTTCACGTCACCAACGACTGGCATGTGGAATACGGCTATCCGATCCGCTTCCCGAGCATCGAAGTGCTGACCATTGGGGCCGGTGGCGGTTCGCTGGCCTGGCGCGACAAGGCCGGGGCACTGCGCAACGGTCCGCAATCAGCGGGCTCGACCCCGGGCCCCGTTTGCTACAACCATGGCGGCACCGAGCCGACCAACTGCGACGCCAATGTCTTCCTCGGACGTCTCGGAACCAAGCTTGCAGGTGGCAAAGTCGAACTCGACATCAAGCTTGCGGAAGGTGCCATCAACCGCGTCATTGCCGAACCTTTCGGCATGGACACCGAGGAAGCAGCGCTTTCGATCCTCAAGGTCGCGAACGCCAACATGGCGGACGCCGTGCGCCTCGTCTCGCTGAGGAAGGGTTATGACCCGCGCGACTTCGCATTGGTCGCGTTCGGAGGCGCGGGCGCACTGCATGGCGTGGCACTTGCCAGGGACCTGTACATCCCGGTCGTTCTCATCCCGCCGAACCCTGGTGTCACTTCCGCGCTCGGCTGCCTGCTCGTCGACATCACCCACGACATCACGCAGATGTACACCGACACGGTCAGCGACATCGACATGACCGAACTCAACAACGCGTTCCGCGTGCTGGAAGAAGACGGCCGCGACCGCCTGTTGAGCGAGGACATCTCTCCCGACCGCATGCTGTTCCAGCGCTACATCGACATGCGCTATCTCGGCCAGTGGCGGTCGATGTCAATTCCGGTGAGTGCCGACATCACGAACCTGGATGAGGCGGTCAAGCAATTCCACGAAGAACATGGCCGCGAACACAACTACTCCAGGCCGGATGCTCCGGTCGAGGTGTGCCGCATCCAAGTGAAGGCCACCGGCCTGAACCGCAAGGCGGAACTGGCGAAACACGAGTTGCGCAAGGCTCCGCTGCCGGCACCGATCGGTCAACGGATGGTGCGGTTCGACGAGGCACCCCAGCGCATCAAGACGCCGGTCTACGACCGCTCGACCTTGCATGCCGGCGCGGTGGTGGAAGGGCCGGCGATCATCGACCAGCTCGACTCCACCATTGTCGTTCCGCCCGGGATCAAGGCCGAAGTGGACGAGTATCTGATCATCAAGATGCACGTTCCCCAGCTTTCCTGAAGACAGCGCCCATCCCCACACAATTTGTATTGGAGAATAGAAATGGCACTGAAAAAAGATCGCCGTACGCTCGATCCGGTCACGTTCGAAGTTCTGAAGAACGCTTATGTCAACATCGTCGACCAGATGGCCGAGCAGATCCTGCGGACATGCTACTCGTTCGTCATCTACTCCCGAGACTTTTCCTCGGCCCTTTGCGATCCGAAGGGTGACACCATCATGCAAGGCAGCGGCGACATTGCCGCTCACGTGGGCACGCTCCACCTGACTGCCAAGGCCGTGATCAAGAAGTTCGGGGATGACGTCCATCCCGGCGACGTCTTCGTCATCAACGACGTCTACCAGGGCGGCACCCACTTCAACGACACGCGCCTGTTTGCCCCGATGTTCTACAAGGGCGAACTGCTTGGCTTTGCTCAAGCCAACGGTCACTGGGCCGATGTCGGCGGTGCCGTCCCCGGCTCGTTCAACGTCAATGCCCTGGACCACATGGCCGAGGGGCTGCGCATCACGCCGGTGCGCGTCTACAGCAAGGGCGTCTATCTCTCGGATGTCGCGGAACTGATCGCCCACAACACGCGTGCGCCGAAGGACATCATCGGCGACTTGCAGGCCCAGTCGGAAGCATGCCGGCTTGCCGAGCGAGAGGTCCAGCGCCTGTGCGACAAGTACGGCGTCGAGACGATCAAGAAGTCGTTCAACGAGGTCCAGGACTACGTCGAGGACATGACTCGCCAACGCATCTCGGAGCTGCCGGACGGCACCTGGGAGACCATCGACTACATCGACGTCGATCCCGACGAAGGCGAAGGCCTGGTCCCGATCAAGGTGAAGATGACCATCGATGGCGACCGCGTCCACTATGACCTGACCGGTTCTCACCCCAAGTCCGTCGGCTCGTTCCTGAACTGCTGCTACGGAGGCGCATTCGCCGCGGTGGTCGCCGGAACCAAGATGCAGTCGCCCGACATTCCGATGAACTCCGGCTTCTACCGCGTGGTGACGGTCGATGCCGGTCCATTGGGGTCGGTCGTCAACGCCGAGTGGCCGACGCCGGTTGCCGGCTTTGCGTCCGGCCCGTTCGAGAAGATCATGAATGCGGTCTTCGAGCTCTGGGCAGAGGTCCTGCCCGAGCGTGCCATGGCCTGCACCTTCAATCTCGACTACCTGCTCATCGGTGGCCGGGATACGCGCCACGAAGGCAAGCCGTACTTCATGTGGTACGACTGGATGGTCGGTGGCTGGGGCGCGCGAAACGGCCGTGACGGCTGGGCGGCCACTGGTCCGGTGTTTGGCGTCCAGCTCGGGACGCAACCGTTTGAAGGGCAGGAGCGCCTTTCCCCTGTCCTGACGACTTGCCACGAACTGATGGTCGATTCCGGTGGCCCCGGCGAGTTCCGCGGCGGCCTGGGCGTCCAGAAGGGCGGCACGCTCTACGCATGCGAACGCACCGTGGTGTCTTACTGCTGCGACCGTGAACGCTCGATCACCTGGGGATTGTGGGGCGGATTGCCTTCGATCCCGCACGGGGTGTGGATCAACCAGGGCCAGGAGAGCGAGCGCTATCTGGGCTCCCTCTTCTCAGGTGTCCCGCTGCAGCAGGGCGATACGGTCCAGCGCCCCTCGGCAGGCGGCGGCGGCCTCGGCGATCCTCTCAAGCGCGATATCGAAAGTGTGCTGAACGATGTGATCGAAGGCTACGTCTCTATCGGGCGCGCCAAGAAGGACTACGGCGTTGTCGTCCACGAGGTCGATGCCGATCTCAACGAGTACAAACTGGACGAACAGGCGACGCTTGCCGAACGCGCCAGGATTGCATCGCACCGCAAGGATTGGCTGAACGAGGATGCCGAGAAAGTCGCGGCGCGCTATCGCGCCCGCGAACTCGATATGTTCGACCTGATCCGGCAATACGGCGTCATCGTCGACTGGGGTTCGGGCGAGTTGCTTCCCAAGACCACAGCCGAGTTCCGCGAGATGCTCAAGCGCCGGACCGTTCCCTACTGGACGGCGGGCCAATCCGCCGGGGCGACCTTGAAGGTCGCTTGACGCCATCAGGCAGCAAGCCCGGTAGCGGGCTTGCTGCCGCCTCAGCCAGTCGAGCCTAAAACAAGAAATCCGGAGGGAGCTATGTCTGGAAGTATCGATGTCGCAGGCGAATTGGACTATTCGCAACGGCCCGTCCCGCCAAGCGGGCGCATGCCGAAGCTCAATCTTACCATGGCATTCTGGGCGATCTGCAGTGCCATGTTCTTCCTGATCATCTCGGCAACGCTTGCCGAGATCTATGGTACCGCCAATACGATCATTGGGCTGATCCTGACCGTGATCTCGTATTCGGCCATCAATGCGGTGATCACGCGCTACGCCATCCGGTCGGGACTGTCCGTGTCGCTGTTTTCCCGATTGCTGTTCGGACGCTACGGGTCCGCAATCGCGACCTTCATCTACGCCGTCAGCAGCATCTATTACGCCGTGTTCGAAGGCTCGGTGATCGCCACCGCGGCGACCTATTATTTTGAAGGCCTGACCTTCGCTGTCGCGGCGCTGATCGTCTGCATCTACAGCGTGCCGCTGATCCTTGGCAGCGTCCAGCACTGGCTCGACAAGTTCAACGGCTACCTGCTGCCGCTGTATCTGCTCGGGCTGATGGGCACGGTGATCTACGCGATTTCCCACTACGGCTACAGCAACGCATGGCTGACCATGACGCCGGATGGCGGCGCTCCGCCCTATGGCTGGATCAACGTCTTCATCGCCTTCATGGGCGTCTGGTGGATGATGATGTGCACCTTCGACTTCGCCCGCTTCGGCAAGAAGGAGGACGAGAACTACCACGCCGTCTTCAACTTCGGCCTGCCGTTCTACACCCTCACCTATTTCGTGAACGGCCTGGTCGGCATCTTTCTCGTGCAGACGATCCCGCTCGAGGGCGCGACATCGGAAGTCTCCGTCGTCAAGGCCCTGATCGTGATGATGGGCGCTCTCGGCCTGCTCTTCGTCTGGATCAGCCAGACCCGCATCAACACCACCAATTTCTATCTGTCGACCGTCAACATGCAGGCGTTCTTTCGGCTGGTGTTCAAGCTTGAGATGCCAAAATATGTCTGGGCGATCATCGTCGGCGTCATCGTCTACTTCGTGATGCTCGCCAACATCTTCCAGTATCTGCTCGTCGCACTCGCCTATCAGGGGATCTTCGTGGTCGCCTGGGTCGGAGTTGCCCTAGCGTATATCCTGTGTGGACAACATGACGGCACGGGTGAGGACGCCGCGCGGCCAGACGACGATTTCCCCGCCTACTATGCCCCCGGAATGATTGCCTGGTTTGGGGCGGTCGGTATCGGTATCGTGCTGCTCGTCATTCCGCAGTTGGAATTGCTCTCCGCGCCGGCGACGGTCATCAGCAGCTTCCTTCTGTTCTGGGCGCTGTCGACGCGAACAATGGTCGCCGGGGCCGCCTATCAGCGCTGACACCCATCTGCCCTCGGATGCCGGCTTCTCCAGCACCCGAGGGTATTGCCGGTTCCCCACACCCACGTCCGGCATCGATGTCCTGATTGCCTGCAGCAACGCGCCACCCGCCGCGCTGTCTGCACCCATGACCTGGAGACGCGCGATGAACCTGTATGCCAAACTCTGTGCCCTGGAGGCGCAAGGACGCAGCATACGCATCGGCCTGATAGGCGCCGGCAAGTTCGGTTCGATGTTTGTCTCGCAATGCCTGCGCACTCCCGGCCTTCAGCTCGTCGCGATCGCCGATCTCTCGCTGGCGAATGCCGAAGCTGCAATCACCGTCACCGGCCATCCCAGGGAGATGATCTGCCGGCGTGGCATCGAGGACGCCGTTCGCGAGGAGCGCGTCGGGGTGACCGAAGATCCCCACGACCTGATCAGCAGCCCCTTCGTGGACATCGTCATCGAGGCGACCGGCGATCCGGTCGCCGGCGCGCTGCACGCGCTGGAATGCTTCCGCTTCCGCAAGCATGTGTTGATGGTGAATGTGGAGGCCGATGCCTTGGTCGGCCCGGCTTTGGCCAGGGAGGCCGAACGGGCGGGCGTCATCTATTCGCTGGCATATGGCGACCAGCCGGCCCTGATCTGCGAGATGGTGGATTGGGCGCGTGCTGCAGGGCTCCATGTGGTCGCGGCAGGCAAGGGCACCAAACATCGGCTCCATTATCATGCTTCGACGCCGGAGACGGTTTGGGACCATTACAGCTTGACGCAGGAACAAGCCCAGCTTGGTCGCCTCAATCCGAAGATGTTCAACTCGTTCCTGGATGGGACGAAGTCGGCATTGGAAATGGCGGCCGTGGCGAACGCGACCGGGCTCGATGCCCCGGTTGATGGTCTGCGATTTCCCGCCTGTGGCGTTGACGATCTAGCCGAGCAGCTCAAGCCACGCGATGACGAGGGCATGATCTCCCGGACAGGTCGGGTGGAAGTCGTCTCATCCGTGTTTGCCGACGGGCACGAGGTGCCGCGCCATCTTAGATGGGGCGTATTCACCGTGTTCGAAGCTCCATCTCCCTATGTCGCGCGCTGCTTCAGCGAATACGGGCTCACCACTGATGCCAGCGGACAGTTTGCCTGCATGTACAAGCCCTTCCACCTCATCGGCCTGGAACTCGGCATATCGATCGCAAGCATGGCCATTCGGCACGAGCCCACTGGAGCGCCAACCAAGTTCCGGGCAGATGTTGTCGCCGTCGCAAAACGCGACCTGGCAGCAGGGGAAGTCCTCGACGGAGAGGGAGGCTTCTGCGTCTGGGGCAAACTGACGACAGCCGCCCGCAGCATCGAGATGGGATATCTTCCAATCGCCCTGGCCAGCAACGTGCGCCTCAAGTCGCCAGTGGCGGAGGGGAGCAACCTGCGCTGGTCGGATGTTGAAGACCCGATCCAATCGCCGGTGATCGAACTCCGTCAAAAGATGGAGCGCGCGAGCCGCGCAAATGGCGCGTGCAGCAAGCCTTCTGGTACCAACGTCAATGCAACGCTGATCGGAGATGTCAGGTGAAAAGGACAGCCCTCGACCGTTGCGTCCATCCGCGGAAACGCAGCCCCGAGCCGCCGAGCCTGTGGACTGATGCGCAAGCCGAGCAGTACCCGGCAGGGAATTTTCTTGAGGTTTCGATTGGACGAGAGGTCAGGGCTTGCCGCAGAAAACTTGGCATGACGCTGGTGGAACTCGCGCGGGCCGCCGGACTGTCGCTCGGCATGATGTCCAAGATCGAGAATGGGATCATATCCGCGTCGCTATCGACGTTGCAGGCCCTCTCTCGGGCGTTGGGCGTTCCACTCACCTCGCTGTTGAGGCCCTTCGCGGACTTTCAGCAGGAAGCCCTGCTTGCAGATCGGGCAATGGGCGTCCACATCGAATGAGAGGCTGTCGCTTTCCGTCGCACTTCTATCGGACGACGACATCAACTCAGTCTTCACGCTGAACCTGGCCGATCAGCCATGAAACGAAGTTTCGGGCAATCGGCGACGACATTTTCGATTCGGGAACGACCACATAGTATGAATTCTCAGTTTTCATAGGTAAATCGACGACCACCTGCAACGCCCCCGACTTCAACTCCTGTTCGATCAAATAGCGTGGCAGCAATGCATAACCCATGCCGGCCGTGGCGGCTTCGATAATCATTGAGAATTGATCGAAACGATGGCCGCGATAAGCCATTTCCGGTGACAAGTCAGTGTGTTCAAACCACTGACCCCAGAGTTTCGGGCGCGTTGCAAGATGAAGCAGTGGCTTATCGACCAGGTCGGCTGGCGTGATTGCTGCACCTTGTCCCGCCAGCTTTCGACTGGGACTGGCTACCGGTAGGATGGATTCGTTGCAGAGATAGGTGCAGGTCCCGCGTGCCCAGACAGGCTGTCCGTAGTGGATGGCCAGTTCGAAATTTTCGTCTTCGAAGTCGAACGGTGCCGACCGCGAGCCGACATTGAAAACCGTATCAGGATACAGGCTCAGGAACTCGGGCAGCCGCGGGCTGAGCCAGCGACTGCCGAATGTCGGCAAGGTGGCTATGCTGAGGCTTGAGCCGGCTTCTGCAGAAGACATTGTCCTCAGCATCGTCTCTTCGGTCTGTTGGAGGAGCTTCCGCGCCTCCGGCAGGAAGCGCTGACCCGATGCGGAAAGCACCACGCGTTGACGGATGCGCTCGAAAAGCCGCGTGCCTAGATGATTTTCCAAGTCCTTGATCTGTCGGCTGATGGCGCTCTGCGTCAGGTTGAGTTCGCGGCCTGCCTGCGTGAAGCTCTGATGTCGGGCTGCACATTCGAAAGCCTGGATCGCGACCAGGTCCGGAATCAGTTTTCTACTCAATGTCATGCCTAATCCGCATCAACCTAGTCGAACTCATCACGATCTTAAGACCCGGAAATCAAGTATCACGGTTTCAGGAATGATCTACCTGTTCTTAAGTCGGGACTGCCTACCATGGAAGATGCCATTTTCGTAGCGCCGCACACGATCCGATCGGCCTTCTCGGCGGCAATGTCGGCCATGTATCGCGAGGAAGTGCCGGCCTATGGCACGCTGATGAAACTGGTGGGTGACGTCAATGCGAGGACCCTTGACGACCAGCCCGAGTTGTACGCCAGCCTTGAGGCCACCGAGACGCTAGACCGCATTTCGGAGGAGCGGCATGGTGCAATTCGGCTCGGTACAGAGGCCGAGCTTGCCATGATGCGCCGCGTCTTTGCCGTGATGGGCATGTTTCCGGTCGGTTATTACGATCTCAGCGAAGCTGGCGTGCCGGTTCATGCCACGGCCTTCCGTCCGGTGGATGAAGCGTCACTGAAAATCAATCCGTTCCGGGTGTTCACATCACTTCTGAGACTCGATCTGATCGCTGATCCCGAATTGCGTGCCGCAGCGCAAGAAATGCTCGCCGCACGGCGGATCTTTTCCGACGCGGCCCTTGCGCTTGTGGAGAAGGCTGAGCGCAGCGGGGGTCTGTCCCAGGTTGATGGCGCGCGTTTCGTAGGCGAAGTGCTGAACACCTTCCGCTGGCACGAAATGGCGAGCGTCGATCAGGCGCTCTACGACCGTTTGCACGCGGCGCACCGGCTGATTGCCGACGTCGTTTCTTTCAAGGGACCCCACATCAACCACCTCACCCCGCGTACGCTGGACATCGACGCCGTGCAGGACGAGATGCCAGGGCGCGGGATCGTCCCCAAGGCCGTGATCGAAGGACCGCCGAGTCGTGCCTGCCCGATCCTGCTGCGCCAGACATCTTTCAAGGCGATCGAGGAACGTGTTTCGTTCCTCGATGCCGAAGGTAAGCTTTCCAGTGGCTCCCATACCGCCCGTTTCGGCGAGATCGAACAGCGCGGCATCGCGCTGACGCCGAAGGGCCGCGCCCTCTACGACCGCCTGCTCAACGAGGCGCGGGCTAACGTCCGCCCGGCCGCAGATGCCTCCAACGCGCACGCCTATAGCACTGCTCTGGAGGACAGCTTCGAAGCCTTTCCTGACGACTGGGACGCCATCCGCAGGGCGGGGCTTGGCTATTTCCTTTATACTGTCGTGCCGGCCGGCGACCCTTCCAAGTGTCCCGAAGGTGACATCGAGGCCCTGATCAAAGCAGGGGCTGTTCGCTTCGATCCAATCGTCTACGAGGATTTTCTGCCCGTATCGGCCGCTGGCATCTTCCAGTCCAATCTGGGCGACGATGCCGTGCAGGAATTCGTGGCAAGCCCGAACCAGAAGTTGTTCGAGGCGGCGCTGGGCTCAAGGGTGCTTAGCGAATTTGATCACTATGCCGGCATCGAGCGTGCTTCTATTGGACAGTGCCTAGTCGCCGTCAGGGCGATGGCGGCCGCAGCTTGATGATGCTCGCCGCGGATCACATCGATGGGCTCGGCGCCATTCTCGGCCCGCAGGGCCTGTTGAGCCAGCCGGCCGACATGGCGTCTTACGAAAGTGGTGCGCGTTATGATGGTGGCCGCGCCGCCTTTGTCGCACGACCGGCCTCGACCGAGGCTGTGTCGCAGGTAGTGGCCTATTGCGTGAGCCATTCCATCGCGCTGGTGCCGCAGTCCGGCAATACCGGTCTCGTCGGCGGCTCAACGCCGGACGATAGCGGTATGCAGGGTGTACTCAGCCTCGATCGCCTGCGTTCCACCTTCGAACTCGACATCGACAATCGCAGTCTATGCGTGGATGCGGGCTTCCGGCTTTCCGAGATAAACGCCCGGCTCGAACCGTACGGCCTGTTCTTCCCCATCGATCTGGGGGCCGATCCCATGGCCGGCGGCATGGTAGCGACGAATACGGGTGGTACGCGTTTCCTGCGTTTCGGCGACGTCCGCCGGAACACGCTCGGCCTGAAATTGGTGCTGGGCGACAAGTCCGGCACGGTACTGGATTGCGGCGCGGGACTGCGCAAGGACAATTCCGGCCCCGACTGGAAGCAGCTCTTCATTGGCACCGGCGGTGCCTTTGGCATCGTCTCCGAATGCACCTTCAATCTGGAACGCCTGCCGAAACAGACGGCCACCGCTTATCTGGTGCCGCGCGGGGGCGAGGACGCGCTTCTCCTGCTCTCGGAGATGGAGGAACGCGCCGGCACCTATCTCAATGCCTTTGAAGGCATGTCGGGACAAGCGATCCGCCACGCGCTTGCCCACGCGCCCGCGCTACGCAATCCGTTTCCGGGTGGCGACATCCCCGCCTATGTCATCCTCGTCGAACTCTCCCGTTCATGGGCGCCGCGAGCGGGCGAACAGTCGCTCGACGCCGTGCTGGAAGAGATACTGGCCGACATCTGGGAACTGCCCGGAGGTCCGCTGCTCGACGCCTTCATCGGTGCTCCTTCCGAGATGTGGGCGCTGCGGCACGCCTTGTCCGAAGGGGCGAAATCGGCCGGCAACGTTGTTGGGCTCGATCTCTCCTTCCGGCGCGGGGAGGTGATGCGGTTCCGCGAGCGCATGGCCGTCTTGCTGGCGGCAGAATTCCCGCAGGTCGAGATCAGTGACTTTGGCCATATTGGCGACGGGGGCGTGCACTTCAATCTAGTGGTGCCACGCAGCCCGGACGGCAGCGTTGACGTCGAATTGGCGGCACGGCTGCGCACCTATGTGACGAGAATCGCGGTCGAGGAGCATGATGGCAGCTACAGCGCCGAGCATGGCCTCGGTCGCCGCAACCAGCATTTCTACGATCATTATACTCCAGCAAAGCTGAAGCAGATGGCGGCACAGTTCAGGCAGGTGACGTCGCCCGGCGCAGTGGGCGCGGTGCACCTCTGAGGATCGGGTCATCCCCGCGAACGAAACGGAAAGGTGGATTTCATGACACTATTGGACGCGACTGACGAGCTCCTTGCGCGGCTTGGCGTGGCTGTTGACACGCTTGCTGGTGGCGACCTGATCGTGCGCAGCCCGGTGACCGGCGAGCAGATCGGCGCGCTGACGTCGATCTCGCCTGCCGAGGCCGGCAAGGCCATCGAACGCGCCGACACGGCCTTCAAGGCCTGGCGCAACGTGCCGGCGCCGAAGCGCGGCGAGCTCGTCCGCCTGCTCGGCGAGGAACTGCGCGCCGCCAAGACCGACCTCGGCCGGCTGGTGTCGATCGAGGTGGGAAAGATCCCGTCGGAAGGCCTGGGCGAAGTCCAGGAGATGATCGACATCTGCGACTTCGCCGTCGGCCTGTCGCGCCAGCTCTACGGCCTGACAATTGCCACCGAGCGCCCCGGCCATCGCATGATGGAGACGTGGCACCCGCTCGGCGTGGTCGGCGTGATCTCCGCCTTCAATTTCCCCGTCGCGGTGTGGTCGTGGAATGCAGCACTCGCCTTCGTCTGCGGCAACGCGGTGGTGTGGAAGCCGTCGGAAAAGACGCCGCTGACCGCACTCGCCTGCGACGCGATCTTCAAGCGCGCCGCGGCCCGTTTCGGTGCCGATGCGCCCGAAAACCTGTCGCAGGTGCTGATCGGCGACCGCGCCGTCGGCGAGGTGCTCGTCGACCACCCCAAGGTGCCGCTGGTGTCGGCCACCGGCTCGACCCGCATGGGCCGCGATGTCGGCCCCCGGCTGGCCAAGCGTTTTGCCCGCGCCATCCTCGAGCTCGGCGGCAACAATGCCGGCATCGTCTGCCCCTCGGCCAATCTCGACATGGCGCTGCGCGCCATCGCCTTCGGCGCCATGGGCACCGCCGGCCAGCGCTGCACCACCATGCGCCGCCTGTTCGTGCATGACAGCGTCTACGACGCGCTCGTGCCGCGCCTGAAGAAGGCCTATGAGAGCGTTTCGGTCGGCAGCCCGCTGGAGACCTCGGCGCTGGTCGGCCCGCTGATCGACAAGGCCGCCTTCGACGGCATGCAGAAGGCGCTGAAGGAAGCAGCCGGACATGGCGGCAAGGTCACCGGCGGCACCCGCGTCGACAACGGCCATGACGGCGCCTTCTACGTCAAGCCGGCGCTGGTGGAGATGCCGGGCCAGGTCGGCCCGGTGCTCGAAGAGACCTTCGCGCCGATCCTCTATGTGATGAAGTATTCCGACTTCGACCAGGTGCTGGAACTGCACAACGCGGTCGGCGCCGGCCTGTCGTCGTCGATCTTCACGCTCGACCTGCAGGAGGCCGAGCGCTTCCTGTCGGTCGAGGGTTCGGACTGCGGCATCGCCAACGTCAACATCGGCACTTCGGGCGCGGAGATAGGCGGCGCGTTCGGCGGTGAAAAGGAGACCGGCGGCGGCCGCGAGAGCGGTTCGGACGCGTGGCGCGCCTACATGCGCCGCGCTACCAACACCGTGAACTATTCCAAGGCGCTGCCGCTGGCGCAGGGCGTGTCGTTCGACATCGAGTGAGGATCAACATGCTTGCAAGGTCAGACAATGTGGCAGCGCCGCTCAGGTCGGCAGCCCGCATCGCCGCCATCGGGGTGTCCGAAATCCTAGATATCGGCGCGCGCGCGGCCGCCATGCGCAAGGACGGTCACCACGTCATTGTACTCGCGGCCGGCGAACCGGATTTCGACACGCCCGATACGGTGAAGGAAGCCGCATGGAAGGCAATGCAGCGTGGCGAGACCAAATACACTGCGCTCGACGGCTCACCTGCCATGAAGGAGGCCATTCGAGAAAAATTCCGCCGCGACAACGGGCTCGATTTCGCGGGCAGCGAAATCAGCGTCGCCTCCGGCGCCAAACAGGTCATCTATAATGCCTTCATGGCCACGCTCGACCCCGGCGACGAGGTGATCGTGCCGACGCCCTATTGGACCTCCTATGCCGACATCATCCGCATCGCCGGTGGCGTGCCGGTGCTAGTCGCCTGTGATGCCACCAATGGATTCCGGTTGACGGCCCAACAACTGCATCAAGCCATCACGCCGGCCACGCGCTGGCTGATGCTGAACTCGCCCTCCAATCCGACCGGCGCGACCTATTCCGAAGCAGACTACCGGCCGCTGCTCGATGTGCTGTTGAAGCATCCGCACGTCTGGCTGCTGGCCGACGACATCTACGAACACATCGTCTACGATGATTTCCGCTTCGTCACCCCGGCAGCGCTGGAGCCCGCGCTGCGCGACCGCATCCTTACCGTAAACGGTGTCTCTAAGGCCTATGCCATGAGCTGGCGCATCGGCTACGGAGCCGGGCCGATGGCACTGATCAAGGCTATGGCCGTGGTCCAGAGCCAGTCCACTTCAAACCCGTCCTCAGTCAGTCAGGCCGCGGCGATCGAGGCATTGACGGGACCGCAGGACTACCTGGCCGAGCGTCGTGACAGCTTCCGCATCCGGCGCGATCTGGTGGTGGACGGGCTTAATGCCATCGATGGCATCGACTGTTCCCGTCCGGAAGGCGCCTTCTACACTTTCGCCAGCTGTGCAGGGATTCTGGGGCGCATGACGCCACAGGGCCGCAAGATCGAGACTGACCGCGACTTCTGCGCCTATCTGCTGGAGGAAACCAAGGTAGCGGTGGTGCCGGGATCAGCCTTCGGTGCCTCGCCTTTCTTCCGGATATCCTATGCAACGACGCAGGATGAGCTGCGCGAGGCCATGGCGCGCATTGCTGCAGCCTGCGACGCCCTCGTCGCCTAAGCAACCGAATGGTGAACACGAGATGCTGAACGACCTGCACTCGCATGGCCTGTGGGAGGCATCGGCTCCGCCGGCGCCTTCAACCTTGCCACTCGATGGCGCGACCGAGGCCGATGTGGCCATAGTCGGCGGCGGCTATACCGGTCTGTCCTGCGCACTGCACCTGGCCGAGTCTGGCAAGTCCGTAGTGTTGCTGGAAGCACATGAATTCGGCTTCGGCGGCGCTGGCCGCAATGTCGGGCTTATCAATGCTGGCCTGTGGCTAATGCCCGACGATGTCTCGGCCGTCATTGGCCGCGCGCAAGGCGAGCGCCTCCTGGAGGTGCTTGGCGATGGCCCGGCTCTTGTGATGTCGATGATCGACAGCCACGGCATCGACTGCGAATTGAGGCGCAACGGGACCTTGCATTGTGCCGTGGATGCCCGAGGGCTGGAGGAATTGAAGCAGCGTGAGGCGCAATGGAAGAAGCGCGGCGCGCCGGTGCGCCTGCTCGACGCAAGGGAAACAGCAGACCGGGTCGGCACAAATGCCTATGTTGGCGCGTTGTTGGACCAGCGGGCGGGCACGCTGCAACCCTTGGCCTATGCGCGGGGCCTTGCTCGCGCTGCACGGGCCAAGGGTGCCCGGCTACACACATCGAGCCCCGTCATCTCCGCCGAACGTCACGGCTCGCACTGGGATGTCCGCACTCAGGCTGGGCGCGTCGACGCGGAATGGCTGGTGGTGGCCACGGACGCCTATGGCACCGGCCCCTGGCGCTCCACACAGGAGGCTCAGACACGCCTGCCCTATTTCAACCTTGCCACAGCGCCGCTAGACCGCACGTCGCTTGGCACCATATTGCCCGGCAAGGAGGGCGTATGGGACACTAGGACCATCCTGTCTTCGTTCCGGCTCGACCGCGAAGGCCGACTGGTATTTGGCTCCGTAGGCGCGCTGCGCAATGGCGGCGCCGGCATTCACAAGGCATGGGCGCGGCGCGCCCTTGCTCGTTTGTTTCCTCAGCTCGCGAAGGTGGATTTCGAGCACGAGTGGTTTGGTCAAATCGGCATGACGGAGGATGCGGTGCCGCGCTTGCACGCCTTCGGCCCCAACGCCCTGGGCGTATTCGGCTTTAATGGGCGCGGCATCTCGCCTGGCACCGTGTTTGGCCGCGAGCTGGCCTTGCTGATACTCGGCGAGAAGGGGCAGGACGACTTGCCGCTGCCGATGAGTGGCTTGAAGCCCCCCTCGCTGCGCGGTTTGAAGGAGATCTATTACGAGGGAGGTGCGCAGGTCGCCCATCTGGTTGGTGACCGCCTGTGAAGCAAATTCCGGAAAGCGGGAAGGGCTAGTGGCAGCCGCGAGCTTCGATGAACCTCAATTGCCGCAGATGTGTAGACAATAAGGCAAAAGGACCAGCCAATTGAAAGTCTTTATTAGCGCTGACATCGAGGGCACAGCCGGCATTTCCAGTTGGGATGAAGCGCGCAAGTCTGGCCCCGGCTATGCCGAGTTTCGTGAATATATGAGCGCCGAGGTGGTTGCTGCCTGCGAAGGTGCCCGGGCAGCGGGAGCTTCTGAAGTGGTTGTGAAGGATGGACATGAAACTGCGCGGAACGTCATTTCGGCCCGTCTGCCGGACTATGTGACGATCATCCACGGTTGGCCCGGCAATCCACATTCAATGATGTGTGGATTGGATGACAGCTTTGATGCGGTCCTTTTCACCGGCTATCACGCCAAGGCTGGCAGTTCCGCAAATCCGTTGGCGCACAGTTTCAACGGACGCATATCGCGGTTCTACTTCAATGGTGAACTATCCTCCGAATTCACCCATAACGCCCACATTGCCGCTTATCATCGTGTACCTACCGTATTCATTTCAGGAGACGCGGGCATCTGCGGTGACGCCTCGGCGCTGGTTCCGGCAATCGCCACGGTGGCCGTCTCGACAGGCATAGGGCCGGCCTCTGCATCAATGACTCCCGCGCGGGCATGCGCCGAAATCCGCTCTGGCGTTGAGAAGGCCCTGAAGGCAGATCTTTCGGCCTGCCTTGTCCAAATGCCAGACGAAGTGGACATGCAGATCGAATATGCAAACCCGACGGAGGCCTATCGCTGCAGTTGGTATCCGGGTGCTGAGCTCATGTCAGACTGTCGATTGCGGTTCCGGCATAAGGACTTTTTTGAGGTCATGCGGGCGTTTCGCTTCATCGGCTGATTATCGCCTTGCCGCTTGCTCCTTCGTGGTTTTAGGCAGCTTGGGGCTCAGGGATTCAAAGGCATCGGTACTTGGTATGAGAGTTCCAGTGTCGAAGTTTGCCTGCGAGGACCGTCTTCATGTTGCTCCTCCGATCGCCACCGTGATGGCATCCGCCACTTCGTCGTAGCGGTTTTCCAGCGTGCTGGTGGAAACTCGGATATGGTGTGTAGGGTTGATGAGAAATTTGGATCCCGGTTGAACCGCGATGCCACGAGCAGCCAGCGTTATCAACGCGAACTGCTCCGACTGTACCGGAACCCAGAGGCAAAAGCCTTCGCCGTCCGGGAGCGGTATTCCTCGTTTTGCTAGCGCTTCGGAAAGTTCTGTGCGGCGCTGGCGATAAACTTTTCGCGCTTTATCGATGGACCCAAGCGTATCCGCATCATTGAGTAGCCAGGCAGCAGCCGACTGCAGGATGCGGCTGGTCCAGCCCGCACCGAAGCTGCGAAAGGATTGGATCTGATCGACCAGCTTGGTCGAACTGGAGAGGATGGCCAGCCGCAGATCGGGGCCCAGCGTTTTCGAAAAAGACCGGATGTGAATGACCTGGTCGGGAAGGACCCCGCCCAACGAAGTGGCAGGCGAAGTGGCGATGGCGGCGATGCCGTCGTCTTCGATGATCAGCGTGTCGCTGCCCTCCAATACGTTTGCAAGTTCACCGATGCGTTGCTGGCTGACGGTCTGGCAGGTCACTGAATGCAGGCGGGGCTGAAACAGGAAGGCAGCCGGTTTGTGAGCCATCGCGGCCGCGAGTGAGGCGGGGAGCGGCCCGTCCCGGTCACTTTTGACTGGCAGGATGCGAGCTCCCAGATCCTCAAGGATATCAAGCAGGCGCAGCGCCGTGGGATCCTCGATCGCGATGTGGGAACCGGGCACGAAGAACGCATGAAGCACGGTGTAGACGGCATTGTAGCCGCCGCTGGTGGCCAAAAACGCCTCTGGGCGATAGGGCCATGACCCCTGCACGGCGTCCCGCAGTTCAGGAAGGATACGAATGCGTTCGTAGCTGTTGAGATTTGCGGCACTGGCACCGTGTCTCAACGCTTCCACGAGCGGTGGAAGCAGTGCCGGATCAGGCCCCGCTTTGGACAGGTCTAGGACGTGTTCTCCGTAATCGCCGGACTGAGCAAGCCGGAACGGTCGGGCCGCAATGTGATCGCCACTGACCCAACTGCCGTTACGGCCGCGGCCTGTAATGATCTTCTGTTTTCTCAACTCGCTCCAGGCGTCGGAAATAGTGGCCGGGCTAACCCCGAGCGCGAAGGCAAGGTCGCGCACCGGCGGAAGCTTGGTTCCCATCGTCAGCGAGCCTGCCCGGATGAGCGCGCTGGTCTCCACCGCTATCCCCCGCTTGGTTCGGTCGTTCAAATGTTCTGCAAACCATCCCACCGACCCCGGTTCCGCCATTTCTTCGGTTCCTGTCATTTAATGTTCAGTAACATAATAGCATTTGATCAGGCAATTCTGAACATATAATCTCTATCTAACGATGACACTTGAGTGAAGTGCCCATGTCCATAAAGATTCATTTGGCGGTTCGAGATTGGGATTTTCTCATCCCCTTGCTGCGTGGCGACGTTGCGTCCGACAAGGTCGATATCGAGATCCAACATGTGAGTACTGTTCCGAAAAATTTCGCGGCTGAACAGGCGCACGACGCCGGCGAAATATCCTTCAGCCGCTACGTTTCCGCCCGGGGTAGGGGCGAGACTGATGTCGTCGGCGTTCCCAATTTCGTCCTGAGAAGCTTTCGGCATCGCTGCATAATTACGAAGAAAGACAGCCACATCGTCCGACTTGAAGAGCTCGCCGGCAAGCGGATCGGCCTATCGGGCTGGCAGGATACGGGCAGTGTATGGACCCGCGCCGCGCTCGCTCATGCCGGCGTCGGCATCGACGACGCCTTTTGGTTTCTGGGCCGGCTGACGCGGACGGAGCCGCTGGGCAGGGATGTTCTGGAAGGGTTTGGCCGGCCGGGCCGAATAGAGGCGGTGGCAGGCGAGCGCTCCCTGCTGGAGCTTCTGGTCGCCGGAGAACTTGACGCGGTTTTTTGCCCGGTCCTGCCGGAGGGCTTCTTCAGCCCGAATTCTGAGCTTCGCCATCTGCTTCCCGATTTCAGGGATCAGGAGCTCGCCTATAGCCGAGCGGTCGGTTACGTGCCGGGCGTCCATACATTTGGCGTCAAGGCGCCGCTTGTGGCTGCTCATCCATGGCTCCCGCAGGTGCTTAGCGATTTGATCGACGCATCGAGACGGATGTGGCTCGAACAACGCCGCATCAATGTCGAAACCACACCCTGGATGATGGATGAACTATGCCGGGTGGCGCGCGATCTTCCGGCAAGCTGGAGCGACAGCGGGTTTGCGGCCAACAAAGCCATGATCGCCGATTTCGCCAGGCAACTTCACGTCCAGGGGATCGCGCCGAGGCTGCTATCGCCAGCCGAGATTTTTCCCGAATACGCAAACGGCTCGGGTTCCAAGGAGGAGGGCCAGTAGGCGTAAAGCGGCGGCTGGGGAGTTTTCGATCGGGCCGGTCGGCCCATCGGGTACCTGAGGCAGACGCCATTTTCCTGTCACGGATGCGCTCAATGGAAGCGCTTCTGTTCTTCTGTGGCGTGCAAGCTGCAGTGGATGTTTCGTTTGATGTTTATCTGCAATGGGAGAGCAAAGATGTCGCAACGATCCAGAATTTTGCCAATCATGTCCGGTGTGGTCACGGGGCTTCTATGTGTGACGCTACTCGGGCTGACGCCGGCTTCGGCCGAGTCGGTGTTGCGCCGCTCAGTGACGGGCGAGCCGAATTCCCTCGATCCGGCGCGGGTCAATACCGGCGGCCAGTTTGCTTTGAGGGATCTTTTCGAGGGGCTGACCGTCTATGATCCGGCCGGCAAGATCATTCCGGGCGCGGCCGAGTCCTGGACGATCTCGCCGGATGGCATCGTTTACACCTTCAAGATCCGCGAACAGGCGAAATGGTCGGACGGTTCGCCAGTGACGGCGGAAGACTTCGCCTATTCCCTGCGCCGCCTTCAGGATCCGAAGACGACGGCCCTGCACCCCGACCTGCTGTATCCGATCAAGAACGCCGAAAAAATCAACAAGGGCGAACTGCCGCTCGACCAACTCGGTACGCGCGTCATCGACGATCACACGCTGGAAATCACGCTTGAGCGGCCGACTTCCTATTTCCTCAATCTCTTGGCGCACCATTTCACATTGCCGGTAAACCGGGCCAGCGTTGACAAAGAGGGCATCGACTTCGTCAAGCCCGGCCGCATGGTTTCGAACGGCGCGTTCAAGCTGGCGGAACACGTAGCCAACGACAGCATGACCATCGTCAAGAACGACCAGTACTGGGATGCGGCCAACGTCAAGCTGGGCAAGGTGATCTACTATCCGATTCCGGAACAGGCAGCCTTGGTTCGCCGCTTCGAAGCTGGCGAAGTGGACATGGTTTTCAACTTCCCAGCCTCCGAGTTGCCGCGGCTTCGCACGGCCTATGGCGATCAGGTCCATGTCGCGCCGGTGCTGCGTACCATCCACTACACCTTCGATACGCGCACCGCGCCGTTCGATGATGTGCGGGTGCGCAAAGCCTTGTCGATGGCCGTCGATCGGGATTTTCTCGCCGAGACGATCTACTATGGCTCGGCGACGCCGACCTACTCGTTCATCCCGCACGGCATTGCATCTTACGGCAAGCCGTCTGAGCCGGACTATGCGACCTTCTCCCAGATCGATCGTGAAGAAAAAGCAATCGAACTGATGAAGGAAGCCGGCTACGGAACGGGTGGAAAGCCGCTGGAAATCACCATCCGCTATAACATCGACGCCAATGTCGAGCGGACGGCAACGGCGATCGCGAACACCTGGAAAGAAGCGTTCGGCGCGGATGTGAAATTGCACAACCTCGACCCGGCTTCGCACAATTCCTACCTTCAGGAAGGCGGCGCGTTCCAGGTGTCGGCCAATTCCTTCCTGTGCGACTATCCGGATGCCGAGAACTTCCTGGTCCTGCCGATGAGCACCAGCACGATCTACAACTACTCGCACTACAAGAATCCAAAATACGACGAATTCATGCATGCGTCCTATGCGGAGCTCGATCCGGTGAAGCGCGCCGCGGCCATGCACGGTGCGGAATCGGCGCTGCTGGAAGACCAGCAGGTCATGCCGCTGCTGAACCCCGCCGATCTGTGGCTCGTTTCATCGCGGGTCCACGGCTACCAGGACAACGTCTCCAATGTTCACCTGAGCAAATTCATCAGCGTTCACGAATAAACCGCCTGAGCGAAATGAGCTGGCCAGAAGTCAGCTCACTTCGAACACTTCAAGAATTGACCTGAGTTGCGATCAGCACGGACGCAGACGCCAAGCTGTGATGAGGATTATCATGCCTGTACTAGAACGAATAAATTCCTTCAAGGATGAGCTTGTCGCAATCCGCCGGGACATTCATGAGTATCCCGAACTCGGCTTCGAGGAAGTTCGCACGTCGAAGATCGTTGCCGAGAAGCTGAAGAGTTGGGGCATCGAGGTTCACACTGAAATCGGCAAGACCGGCGTCGTCGGCGTCGTCAAGGGTTCGTCAGAAGGCACGCGCATGATCGGCCTGCGCGCCGATATGGATGCCTTGCCGATGGATGAGGAAACCAATCTCCCCTACGCCTCGAAGCATCCCGGCCGCTTCCATGGCTGCGGCCATGACGGCCACACGGCAATGCTTCTGGGCGCGGCCCGCTACCTTCAGGAGACGCGCAATTTTTCCGGCACCGCCGTCCTGATCTTCCAGCCGGCGGAGGAAGGGCTTGGCGGCGCGCGTGCCATGATCGCGGATAAGCTGTTCGACCGTTTCCCTTGCGACGAGATCTACGGCATCCACAATTCGCCGAACGGTTTCCCCAACCGAGTCGGCATCAAGCCGGGCATATCAATGGCTGGTGCAGACTTCTTCGACGTCCGCATCCGCGGCAAAGGCAGTCACGCCGCCAAGCCCGAAGCTTCCAAGGACCCCATCCTGATCGCCTCGGTCATCGTGCAGATGCTGCAGACGATCGTCGCCCGCAATCTCGATCCGATGAAAGCTGCCGTATTGTCCGTGACGCGGATCAACTCCGGCACTGCCTACAATGTCATTCCGCAGGAATGCGTCATCGCCGGCACGTTGCGTTTCCTTGACCGCGAGGTCGCCGAAACCCTGCGCCAGCGCATGCGCGCTATTATTGCGGGGGTGGCGACGAGCTTCGATGTCGAGATCGAAGTCGATCTCCGAAATGTCTTCGACGTCCTGCTCAACACCGAGGAACTGGTTGAAGGCTATGCCGCAGCCGCCCGCGATATCGTCGGCGCTGAAAATGTCGTGATGCGAAACGAAGCGGTCATGGGCAGCGAGGATTTCTCGGACATGCTCTTCCTGAAGCCGGGCGTTTACTGTCACCTGGGCCACGCTGAAACGGTTTCCGTCCACAACCCGGGCTTCCTGCTCGACGAGAACATCCTTCCGGTCGGGGCCAGTCTCTACGCCAGAATCGTGGAACGACGCCTGGCCGCCTGAACGGCGTATTCAAGCCTGCAGACACTGAAATCGGAGTGGAATGGATGCGGTCCATTCCTCCGAACGAGAGAGCTATTTCGATCCGACATCGGAAGTCCCGTGCCGGAAAAATCACAACTGTAAGAACGAGGTCAAACCATGTCTGCCCCTAAAACTAGCCGGAAGAAAGCCATCGTCGTCGGAGCCGGAGCCGTCGGCGCAAGCAGCGCGGCATATCTTCAGCGCGACGGCTTCGATGTCACGATGTTCGACCCGGACGGCATTGGTCGGGGCTGCGGCGAAGGCACCGTCGGCATCTTCGCGACCAACATCATCGCGCCGGCCAGTTCCGAAGGCGGCGTCAAGGCGATGCTCGCGGCGGCGAAAAGCGACAAGCTGGACACGCTTATGGTGAACAAGCCGCATTTGCCCGATTTTCTACCCTGGCTGGCTTCGTTCGTGTCCGCGTCCGGCCCGCAGACTTTCGAAGCCGGCAAGAAGGTTCTGCAAGAGGCTCAAAGCCTGGCCGTCTCAACGGTCCGAGACATCATGGGCGGCGCTGCCTTTGACGCGCACGCCGAAGAGCGCGGCTGGATGTTCGCCTATGAGAGCGAAGAGGCATTCCAGGCGGCGCAGGGCGACCGCGATCTGCGTAAGCGCCATGGTGTCGTCCTCGAGGAAATCGGCGAGGCTGAAATACGAGAGCTTGAGCCCGACCTGCCGTCCATCTTCAAGCGCGCGACCCTGTTCCCCCGCGCATATCACACCGCCGACGTACGCAAGATGGTCTCGGCGATCGGCGATGTAGCGCTTCGCGGCGGCGCCACCCTGCAGCAGCGCGCGGTGGACGCGGTCCAGTGCCTGAGCGACGGTAGTTTCTCGGTGATGGCTGGCGGCGAAACCTTTGCGGCCGACGTCGTGGTCATTGCGGCGGGGCCGCACTCCTCTAAGTTTGCAGATGATCTGGGAAGCCCCATCCCGCATTCGGCGGAACGCGGTTACGGCGTGACCTTCCCGAAGGCCGCAATCAAGCTCAACCGGCCGGTGACGTTCACGAAGCAGAAGATGGTTGCAGCACCTATGGCAGCGGGGCTTCATCTGATCTCGACCGGTGAGTTCGCGCCACTGGAGACCGCCCCCGATTATCGCCATACCGATAATCTGACGGCGGCAGGCAGCAGCATCTTCGCAGGCCTGAACACCGAAGGCGCGAGCCGCTGGTCCGGCTGGCGCTCGACGGTGACCGACGGCCTGCCGGTCATCGGCGAGTCGCCGCGTCACAAGGGTCTGATGTTTGCCTTCGGTCACAGCCACCTCGGCCTGACGCTGGCGGGTTTGAGCGGATCGCTGATCAGTGCCCTGGCGATGGGTCGCAAGCCGGTCATGGACGTGGCGCCGTTCCGCGTCGACCGCTTCTCGCTGGTGCCCAAGGTTTGACCACGCAAAGCCATTCGACATGAAGCTTCGCCCCGGCTTTCGCGCTGGGGCGAGAGAAAGCCAAAGGACATTCGCATGATCAGATTATTTTACTCTCCCCGTTCGCCCTACGTCCGCAAGGTGATGATCGTGGCGCATGAGCTCGGTCTGGCTGAGCAGGTCGAGTTTATCGACTGCGCCGCGCACCCGATTGACCGCGATGCGTCGATCGTCAAGCACAACCCACTCGGTCAGGTTCCGACTGCGTTGCTCGACGATGGAACCATGCTCGCCGACAGCGGTGTCATCTGCCAGTACCTCGACGCAATGAAGCCAAGCAGCATGTTTCCGGTGAGCGGCCCCGCCCGCTGGCGCGCGTTGACCGACGAGGCGGTTGCCGACGGCGTGCTGGAAGCGCTGCTGCTGGCCCGCTACGAGATGGTCGTCCGTCCGTCGGAAAAGCTGTGGCCGGAATGGCGGGATGGACAGTTCGACAAGATGAACAAGAGCCTCGATGCGTTCGAACGCGCTGCCGGCGACCTCGGCAAGCGCTTCGACATCGGCACCATTGCCATCGCCTGCGCGCTCGGCTTCATCGATCAGGTGCCGTGTTTTATTGACATCGACTGGCGAACCAGCCGCCCGGCCTTGAGCGGCTGGTATGCGGCAGAGACGGCGAAACGGCCCTCGTTCCAGATCACCAAGGCCGAACGACCGGCTGCATAACATCTCAGAACGACACCATAGAACAACAAGGAGGAGGAATTGATGTCTCTGCTATCGCTATGCAAGCCCGCGAAGTTCGGACTGGCCTTGCTGATTTCGTGCAGCGCCCTGTTAGCCGGTGCGTCGGCGCAGGCGGAATCCGTGCTGCGTCGCGGCATAGTCGGCGAACCGAACGCCTTCGATCCGGCAAAGGCTTCGCTCTGGCACGAATACTATCTCATGAAGGACATTTTCGAGGGCTTGGTTAGCTACGATTCGACGGGCAAGATCGTTCCAGGCGTGGCGGAATCGTGGAGCACCAGTCCGGACGATACGGTCTACACGTTCAAGTTGCGGCCTGACGCGAAGTGGTCGGACGGCACGGCCGTCACCGCGCATGATTTCGTCTACTCGCTTCGCCGCGAACTGGATCCGGCGACCGCCGCGATGGACCCGCGCCTTCAGTTCCCGATCAAGAACGCTCGAGCCATCAACAAGGGCGAAATGCCGGCCGACCAACTCGGCGTGCGTGCGATCGACGACCACAATCTGGAAATTACACTGGAGCGCCCGACGCCCTATTATATCAATCTTGCGGCTCACGGCACGGCTTTGCCTGTCAACAGGGCGAATATCGAAAAGGACGGCAGCAAGTTCGCGCGGCCTGGCACGCTGGTCTCCAACGGACCGTTCAAGCTGGTGGAGCATGTCTCCAACGACCACATCACCCTGGCAAAGAACGAAGCCTATTGGGACGCCAAAAACGTCAAGCTCGACAAGGTGATCTTCACGCCGCTGGTCGATCAGGCCGCATCGGTTCGCCGCTTCGAAGCACGCGAAATCGACATGATCACCGGCTTCCCAGCCGCCGAGTTGGGGCGCCTTCGCAAGGCCTTTGGCGACGAAGTCCGCGTCTCGCCGAGCCTCACCGTCGAGTACTATGTCTTTGACACAAGGCAGCCTCCGTTCGACGACATCCGGCTTCGTCGCGCGCTATCGATGGTCATCGACCGCGATTTCCTCGCCAAGGAAATCTTCTACGATTCGGCAAAGCCGTCCTATTCCATGATGGCGCCCGGCATCCCGGCATATGGCGCGCCCTCAAAAGTGGATTTCGCCGATCTTTCCATGATCGACCGCGAAGACATGGCACTGGAGCTGATGAAGGAGGCCGGCTACGGCCCTGGCGGTAAGCCGCTCGACATCACCATCCGCTACAGCACCAGCGCCACGAACGAACAGGCGGCAACGGCGATTGCCAGCATGTGGAAAGAGGCGTTCGGCTTCAACGTGACGCTGCACAATCTCGACCTCGCCTCGCACTACGGCTATCTGCAGCAAGGTGGCGAATTCCAGGTAGCGCGTGCTTCCAGAACACCGGAATATGCTGATGCCGAGGCTACCCTGTCACTCGACTTGAGCAGCCAGAAGACCTACAATTACGGCCGATACAACAATCCCGAATATGACGCCCTGTTGGCCCGTTCCTATACGGAAGCGGACCCGGCAGTGCGTTCGGCTACTCTCCACAAGGCTGAATCCCTGCTCATGCACGATCAGGTCATCATGCCTTTGCTGAACATAGGAAATTTGTGGATGGTTGCGTCCAAGGTCGAGGGTTTCCACGACAACGCCCTGAATGAGCACCCAAGCAAATATCTGAGTGTCTCTGAATAGAAACCGGTAGCCGCTTCAAGAAGGCGATGGATAGGAGTTGCGGATGATTTTCTTCGTCCTGCGCCGTATGTTAAGTGCCGTTCCGACGTTGTTCGTCGTCGCTACACTGTCGTTCTTCTTGATGCGGTTCGCGCCTGGCGGTCCGTTCTCGCTGGAACGGCCGCTGCCGCCCGAGACCATGGCGAATCTGATGAGGACCTACCACCTCGACGAGCCGTTGTGGCTTCAGTATGTCTATTACATACGCAATGCGCTGGTCGGCGATTTCGGCCCGAGCTATGTCTACAAGGACAGTACCGTTGCCGAACTGATCGGCAGCGGCCTGCCCTATTCGTTGCAACTGGGCAGTATGGCGTTGCTGCTGGGGTTGCTGGGCGGCGTCACCGTCGGCACGATCGCGGCGCTGCGCCAGAACAGCTTCATCGATTTCGCCGTGATGTCGGTGTCGACCATCGGCATTACCGTGCCGAACTTCGTCGTCGGACCAGTGCTGACCCTGATTTTCGCCATCGGGCTTGCCTGGCTGCCTGCCGGCGGTTGGGGTGACGGATCAGCAAGATATCTGCTGCTGCCCGTCATCACGCTGGCCCTGCCGCAATTGGCCGTCTACGCCCGTCTGATGCGCGGCTCGATGATCGAGGCGCTTCATGCCGATCACGTCCGCACCGCTCGCGCTTATGGCCTGCCGCCACGGGTCGTCGTTGTCATGCACGCGATGCGCGGCGCGCTGTTGCCGGTGGTGTCCTATATGGGGCCGAGCGCCGCCGCTTTGTTCACAGGCTCGGTGGTAGTCGAAACCATATACTCCGTTCCTGGGATCGGCCGCTACTTCGTGCTCGGCGCGCTCAACCGCGACTACACGCTGGTGATGGGTACCGTCATTCTCATCGCCGTTCTCGTCATTGTCTTCAACCTGCTGGTCGACATTCTCTATGGCCTGTTGGACCCGAGGGTACGCCATGACTGATGCCGTTTCCGTAACCGCACCGGCCGCGCCGACCGTCGGTCGCAGCCTGTTCCAGCTGGCGGCCATGCGCTTCCGGCGCAACCGTGCCGCGATGGCGAGCTGCGTCGTGCTGGCGATGATCACGCTGTTTTCTTTCCTCGGACCGTTCTTCGTCGCGCACAAATATGACCAAGTCTACTCGTCTTATGTCGCGATACCGCCGAGTCTCGAGGCGCGGCCAGCCGTTTCGACGCTTCGGGATGTGGCAGAAAGCATCGCCAAGCGTGCCCGGGTGACGCTTCTGGAGTTCTCGACGGAGGGTCAGGAATTCAGCGCGACGATCACGTCGCCATCCCCTATCGATCCACGCTCCATCCGCTACTTTGACCGGGTCGACGAATTTGCCGATACGCGGATCGTCGAGACGCTGGACGGCGGCAATACGTTGAAGCTGGCTGGCTCGCTCAACCGGCAGTACTTTTTCTTTGGCACCGACACCAACGGCCGCGATCTTATGACCCGCATTATGCTCGGCGGGCAGATATCCATCGTCGTCGGCTTGCTGGCCAGCCTGGTGTCGCTCGGCATCGGCGTGCTCTACGGCGCGACTTCGGGCTATCTCGGCGGCCGTGTCGACAACGTCATGATGAGGCTGATCGAGATCCTTTATTCGCTGCCTTTCGTGTTCCTTGTCGTGGTGCTGGTGGTGTTCTTCGGTCGCAGCTTCATCTTGATCTTTATCACGATCGGCGCGGTGGAATGGCTCGACATGGCGCGTATCGTGCGCGGCCAGACGCTGGCGCTCAAGCGGCGGGAATTTGTTGGTGCAGCCGAAGCTCTTGGACTGTCCGACTGGCAAATTATCCGCCGGCATATCATTCCCAACACCATCGGCTCGGTCATTGTGTTCGTGACGGTGGTGGTACCCAAGGTCATCCTGCTGGAAAGCTTCCTGTCTTTCTTGGGATTGGGCGTGCAGGCGCCGCTGACCAGTTGGGGCGTGCTGATCTCGGACGGCGCCAATTCGATGCAGTCCGCGCCGTGGCTGCTGATTTTTCCTGCCGCATTTTTCGTAGTAGCGCTTTTTTCGTTGAATTTCATTGGCGACGGACTGCGCGACGCCCTTGATCCCAGGGATCGCTGACATGATGAACTCCACCATCACCGATACCCGCGCCAACAGCGTCGAAATGGCCGAAGTCCCCGACATGGTGCTGAGCGTGCGCGGCCTGACCGTAAATTTCACTACGCCGGACGGGACGGTTTCAGCGGTCAAGGGTATTGACCTCGACGTGCGCGCCGGAGAAACGCTGGCCGTGGTGGGCGAATCCGGTTCAGGCAAGAGCCAGAGCATGATGGGCATCATGGGACTTCTCGCCGCCAATGGCCGCGTCAGCGGGTCAGCCCGGTATCGCGGCCGCGAGCTGATTGGCGCGAGCGAGGCCGAACTCAACAAGGTGCGTGGCGCGCGCATTTCCATGATCTTCCAGGAGCCGATGACCTCGCTGGATCCGCTCTATACAATCGGGCGGCAGATTGCAGAACCTATCGTATACCACCGCGGCTGCAGTTTTTCGGCGGCTCGCAAGCAGGTGCTCGAACTGCTGGAACTGGTCGGAATTCCCGAGCCGGAACGGCGCATCGACAGCTATCCGCATGAGATGTCGGGTGGCCAGCGCCAGCGCGTCATGATCGCCATGGCGCTGGCCAACGAACCCGATCTGCTGATCGCGGACGAGCCGACCACCGCGCTCGACGTAACCATTCAGGCACAGATACTGGAACTGCTTGGTTCGCTTCAACGCCGCTTCGGCATGGCCATCGTGCTGATCACCCACGATCTCGGCGTCGTCCGCCATTTCGCCGAGCGCGTCATGGTGATGCGCAACGGCGAAGTGGTCGAACAAGGCTCAAGGAGCGATATCTTCGAGCGCCCGCAGGCCGACTACACGAGAATGCTGCTAGACGCTGAACCGAGCGGCCGTAAGGAGGCTCCGTCAGCTTCTGCGCCGGTCATTCTGGAAGCCAAGAACGTGGTCGTCGACTTCGGCCGCCGCCGGCGTTTTTCCAGCCCCAAATTCAATCCCATTCTGCGGGCCGTCGACCACATCTCCCTGCAACTGCGTCAGGGCCAGACCATCGGCATCGTCGGCGAATCCGGCTCTGGCAAGTCGACGCTGGGGCGCGCTTTGCTGCGCCTTGTGCCTAGTACCGGCGTTTATCGCTTCGACGATCAGGATATTTCCAATTTTGACAAGGCCGCGATGCGCCCGCTTCGCCGCCGACTGCAACTGGTGTTTCAGGACCCCTATGGCTCGCTTTCGCCACGCCTCACGGTCGGTGAAATCATCACCGAGGGCTTGCGCATCCACGAACCCACCCTCGACAAGGCGGAACGCGACAGGCGTGCCATACTGGCACTTGCCGAGGTCGGGCTCGATCCGACGGCGCGCAACCGCTATCCGCATGAATTCTCCGGCGGCCAGCGCCAGCGCCTCGCCATTGCCAGGGCCATGATCATAAAGCCTAGCGTTGTCATTCTCGACGAACCGACCTCGGCGCTTGACCGATCCGTTCAGGGCCAGGTGATCGAACTGCTGCGCACGCTCCAGCTGACCCATGGCCTGTCCTATGTCTTCATCAGCCACGATCTGTCGGTGATCCGGGCGATTTCCGATTATGTAGTGGTCATGAAACGCGGCCGCATCGTTGAGGAAGGCACGACACAGGCCATCTTCGAAAAACCATGCGAGCCTTACACGAGAACGCTGATCGGCGCGGCGCTGAACTTGAAGGCTGTTGATGACGAGGCGGATTGCACCACTCGTTGATACAAGGGAAAACCTCATGTCGCTTGGCATCTGGCTGGGTCTGCCTCACTCGCGTTGATTTTACGACCGACAGATTGCGTCTCTTCGATAGGAAGACGGGCAATAGGTTAGACTTTGTTGCCGGAGAAGAGCCGCCTCTCATCTTCGAGATGCGAGGATTTGCCGTTGATTTCTCCTAGGTGCGCCCGTCAATCGGGCATCCGTTTGTCTGCATGCGAGGAGCAGGCGAATTTCCCAGGCATCCGGCCCTGTCCGCGATCTCAACCCTTGTGATACCGGTCTTCGCCTTCAGCTGTGCGCATCTCTCGAGCGCCGTGCATCTGGCCCTGGCATGGGCCGGGAGGTCCTGCCCGCCGACGATGTCGCGGCGGCAGCGCGCAACGATCAACGGTCGACGGAAAGCAGGGCCGATCCGGCTTCGCTCACAAGGGTCTGAAGTCTTGCCTCGGCTCACTCCGGGAGACTGACTTGATGCGCAGCATCAAGCTCGGTTTCTCGGAACCAAGGTATCGGAATTACAAATTTGTAAATACGTCCGAAGATTATATTGTTTATCTGAATAAAAACATTGAATGAGATGGATCTTCTGACATCAAGATGAAAGAAGCATTATCAGTTTTTATTTCTGGAATTCGAGATCTTCTCCGTTCTTTCCTTATACATCGAAATATCAAATCAACCGTTCTGCTGAACGACCGCGGTCGAAACCCATTGTGACTTTGCGCGCCGCAAGGTGCTGCGGAGTCCGTACCAACGAGAGTATGCAACAGGCATGAAAATCAAGGATATCCGCGTCAGCATCCATGCTTTCAAGAACTTCATCCCGATCATCAACAAGCCCATCGAGGATGACTATCGCATTATCTGCGAGATCGAGACCGACGACGGGCATGTAGGCTTCGGCATGGCGTCGCGGTTTCTCTGGCACGGCGTGGCCGGTATCGTCGCGCACCACATCGCCCCGGCCATCATGGGCATGGACCCGCGCGATCTCGAACTGATCCATGCTCGTCTCCAGCCGATCCTTTCGGAACGCGGTCAGATGACAGGTATCAATCTTTCCGCGCTGTCCTGCGTCGACCTGGCGCTGTGGGACCTTATCGGCAAGCAGAGCGGCCGCACGGTCGCGCAACTGCTGGGCGGGCACAAGGACTACGCCGACGCCTACGTGACCTACGGGTTCCTCGCCTACAGCACAGACGAATTGATCGAGATGGCACGTCGCCTGATCGGCAAGGGGCATACGCGGCTCAAGATGCTCGTCGGGTCGAAGGCCGGCGTGGTCGAGGACGCCCGGCGTGTTCGCATGGTGCGCGAGGCGATCGGCGAGGACATCATGCTCGCAGTTGACGCCAATGAGAGCCTCAACGCCGAGAATGCGATGCGCCTGTGCCCGATGATACAGGACTACAACATCGCCTGGTTCGAGGACCCTCTGCGCCGCGTCGATGCGCGTGACCTCGGCATGCTGCGCAAGCGCACGACGATCCCGTTCTCGGCCGGCCAGATGGACGGCCATGTGCTCCGGTTCCGCGAGTGGGTGGAGCATGATGCGATCGACATTTTCATGCCCAACAGCATGTACAACGGCGGCATGACCGAGACCCGCAGGGTCGCCCATCTCGCCCAGGCCTACAACAAGCCTTTGTCCGACGCCGGCGGTGGCGGAATCTGGTGCCTGCATCACGTCGCGGGCTTCCGAAACGGCACGCTGGCCGAAATTCACCTCGGGTCAGAGCAGGTCGAAGAACAGATGTTCATCAATCCGCCCAAGGCGGAGAACGGTCGGGTCGCTATTCCAGATGCGCCCGGCTTTGGCGTCACACTCCACCGGGAACGGCTCAAGGAGACGCTCGTTCAGAAGTACCTTTAGACATTTCAAGAAACAAAAAAGAGAGGGAACTAAAATGCTTGATACTGTCAAACGTATCGCCGGAGGCGGTCTGCTCTTGTTGGGAGCAGCCTTGCTTGAGGCGCCGGCCAGCGCTGAGACGCTGACGCTGAAGATGTCCAGCCCTTCGCCGGTCACCACCATGGACACGATCATGTTGCAGGACATGGCCGACAAGCTCAAGGCCAAGTTGGGCGATGACTTCAAGAGTGACTTTCATCACAGTGCGGCGCTGGGTGACGAGGATGTCCATCAACAGCAGATCCGCACCGGCCAGATCGACATCACCACTTTGACCTCCGACGCCGTGCAACTCGATCCGTCCTGGGCCGTGTTCGATCTACCTTTCCTGTTCGGCGATCGCACCGACGTCGCGCGTATGGTCGATGGCGAGATTGGCGAAAAGCTTCGCCAGTCGATGCGAGAAAAGATCGGCGTGGAGGTCTTGGCCTTCGGCGAAATGGGTTTCAGGCAGATCACCAACAATGTGCGCCCGATCACCAAGCCGGAAGATCTGCAAGGCATAAAGTTGCGGGTGCCGGGAAGCCCGTCGCGGATGCTCATGTTCAAGACGCTTGGCGCAAACCCGATGACGATGAACTATGGCGAGATTTATCTTGCGCTTCAGAGCGGCACGATCGACGGCCAGGAAAACCCCCTGAACAATATTGTTACCAGTTCGATGCACGAGGTGCAGTCCTATCTGTCGCTCTCCAATCACGTCTACACACCTGTGACTCTCGTGATGAACGGCGCCAGGTTCGACAGCTTGAGCGACGAGCAGAAGGCTGTGGTGAAGGAGGCGGCCCTGGCGGCTGCAGTCGATTCGCGCAAGCTCGGCGAGCAGAAGGACCAGGAGCTGCTCGACAAGCTGAAGGCTGGAGGCAAGATCTCGATCAACGAGATCGATCGTTCCGCCTTCCAGGCCAAATCGGCGGCGATCTACGCCTCGGTGGAGGGCATTGCCGGCGCGGAGTTCACCAAGGCCGTGCTTGAGGCTGCCGCCTCCAAGTGATGCGATCGGAGCGCGTGGGTCGGATGCCCACGCGCTCCAATTGTTCAAGGCGGCCACCGCCAGGGCACTGCAAATGAATCAGGAGAATTTTTCATGACCGTTCGAGATGGCGGAGCGCCTGACGACCTCGCCCGCGCGATAACCAAGGCGTCGATCGAGGCAGAACTTTCAACTACGGTGGACGAAACCGGTATCGACAAATGGATAAACAGCGTCGTGGAGTTTTTCGGCGTCGTCGTGCTCCTCGCCATCACGCTTCTGGTTTTCGCCAATGCGGCCCTGCGCTACACGTTCAATTTCGGCATCATCTGGGCCGATGAAGTCGTGATAGCTCTGGTGCCGTGGCTGGCGATGCTGGGCATGTTCCTGTCGGTACGTCGGCGCGAGATCATCCGCATCGGCTCTCTGGTGGACCGTCTGGCGCCACGCTCGCGCCGCTTGCTGCGGATCGTGACGGAACTCGCCTCCACGGCAGCCTTCGGCTACCTGACCATAATGTCCTTCAACTATCTGTTGCTCTTCGGTTCGGATCGCTCCGTCTATCTGGACATGTCGGCAGGCTGGTTCACCTCCGCCATGTGCATCGGGGCAGGACTTGTCTGTCTGGCCTTCCTCGCTGAAGCGGTAAGTCATTTCCGCCGCGGCGATGACGATAAGGAGATCGACGCGCAACATCCCGTGACTGCCGGAGGACTGTGATGATCGGCGCTTCCATCGGTATCGTCTCGCTCGTCGGCTTTCTCGTCGCGGGTGTCCCCATGATCGCCGCGCTGATGATCGCGGTCAGTATCAGCCTTTTCCTCGGCAATCAGTGGGGACTGGTTCTGCCACAGAACATGGTCGCCGGCATGAGCAGTTATACGCTCATTTCGTTCCCGCTCTTCGTGCTTGGCGGCATCTACATGAACGCCGGCGGAATATCCGGCAAACTGTTCAATTTTGCCCGATCGCTGGTCGGCTGGATGAAAGGCGGCCTGGCACAAGTCGACGTGCTGACCAGCATCTTCTTCGGCGGCATGGTCGGCTCTTCCACGGCCGACCTTGCCGGGAGTGCCTCGATCCTCATCCCTGAGATGAAAAAGGAAGGATACAGTGCACCATTTGCTGCGGCTGTCAGCGCCTCGTCGGCCGGTGTGGGGCCTCTGATCCCGCCAAGTTCACCTGCAATCCTGTATGCAGCCGTTACCGGTACCTCGCTAGGTGCACTATTTTTGGCCGGGCTTATCCCGGGTCTGCTCCTTGGGGCATGTTTCATGATCGCCGTCGGCTATCTCGCGCGCAAGAACGGCTATCCGACGTTCGGCCGATTTTCCTTTGCCGAGTTCTGGCGCACGGCACTCGCGGCCAGCCTTGCCTTCGGCATGCCGGGCATCATCGTTGGCGGATTGGTACTCGGCATTTTCACACCTTCTGAAGCCGGCGCTTTCGGTGCGGTCTACGCCGCATTCCTGTCGCTGTTCGTCTATCGCTCGCTCGACTGGAAGGGCCTCTACAGGGCAACCGTGGCTGGCGTTCAGCTTTCGGGTGAGCTGCTTCTCATCGTCAGCTTGTCGGCGGCCTTGGGTTCGGTGCTGTCGGCCGCGCATGTACCGGCAGCCCTGGCATCGCTGATCGATGTCCTGCCCATCGGCGACAGCACCTTCATGCGCCTTTGCGCGCTGATGGTCGTAGCGATCATTGCAGGCATGTTTCTCGATCCGTTGATCCCGGTCCTGGTGCCAATTCTACTGCCGACGCTTATTGCCTTCGAAATCGACCTCGTGCATTTCGGCGTGCTGATGGTCATGGCCGTTGTCATCGGACAGGTGACACCGCCGGTCGCCATGTCGCTCATGATCGCCGGTCGCATAGCCAAGTGTGATCAGATCGAGGTGTTCCGGGCCAACATGCCATTCTTCATCGTGACATTGTTGTTCACGGTGCTTTTGATGGCGGTTCCGGAGCTGGCGACGTGGTTTCCGAACTTGATGGCGGACTAGTCAGACTGATGAGGCAGAGCCGTGAGCTTCCACGGCACTGTTGTCGATAGTGCCCGAACGGGTATGCCACTGACATGGAAAAGGGACCGATCGGACCCTTTTCCGGTCCTGCCGGGAGCCGAAGCTGATCCTATCGGTCGGCGAACTCACCAGGTGGAAGTTGTGGGAGCCGCAACTGGACGCTTACGTGTCGCGCGGGATCAACCCGTCGGTCGCGCCGTCCAATGGGTGCCCGGCGGTCTGTAAGGGCGCCGACGCCTTGACAGTAAAATTTGCAGCCGCCATCGTCCGCGATGGTTTCTTACGCAATCGTCCAACCGGCGCCGCGAGGAATACCTAGCTTGAATACCAACCTAGCTCAGGGCCTTGTGAACGATCTCGATTTACGTACCTTTTCGATGCGGTTTACGTTGCGGCAGCTCGCCTACTTCGTGGCTGCGGGCGAGGTGGGTGGAGTTACTCTGGCCTCGGAACGCATCAACATTTCCCAGCCAGCTATTTCGGCTGCCATCTCTCAGCTCGAAGCCGAGTTTGGCCTCCAACTCTTCGTCCGCCATCATGCGCAGGGATTGTCCCTGACGCCGGCAGGTCAACGCTTTTTGCATGCCGCCAAGGCACTGCTGCAGCAGGCCGAGAATATTCATGGCATTGCCGACGAAGTCACCCAGTCTGCTTCTGGACCCCTGAATGTTGGCTGGTTTCGCACTCTCTCGCCGATGCTCATTCCTGAGCTCTGCAAGAGGTTCATGCTTCAAAGCCCGGCAGTCAGACTGCAGGTCTGCGAGGAGGACGAAGCCACATTGATGGCGAAGCTGCGTCGGGCAGAGATCGATTTGGCACTCACCTATGCCATACATCTCACCGACGACATCGCCTTCGAGCCGCTGGCAGAGCTGCCGATCTACGTTCTATTGGCTTCGGACGATCCGCTTGCGCAGAGAGAATCGATCTCGCTGTTCGAAGTCGCCGCAAAGCCGTTCATTCAGCTGGATATGCCGCTAAGCAAGGAGTATTTTCTCTCGCTTTTCATGATGGAGGGCCTCACTCCGTACATCGCGGCAAAGTTTGAGTATCCCGAGACAGTTCGTAGTTTCGTAGGTTCTGGCTTTGGCTATTCACTGACGACAGCGAGGCCAATCAGTATGGTTGCCCTCACTGGCAAAGGCTTGTCTTATGTACGGCTGCAGGGCGATTATCCCCTTATGGTTCTCGGCATTGCAAGCCTGAAGGGGTTGCGCATGACACGTGCTGCAGAGAGCTTCGTAGACATTTGCCGCGCGCTGATTTCGACTAAGGATCTGCCGGGCATGTCTCCTTGGCGCTAAGCTGTTGAGTGAGGGCCTGCGCCTGCCCAGCCCCGCAGCATCGACATGCCCCACTCGGATCAGTGCGCGTGTTCGATCGAGCCTTGCGAGACATGACGCGCGCCAACCTGGAAATCGTCAGCCAGCAGCACGCTCGCACGGTCGCCCGCCAAGCCTGCCTCCGCGCCGAGCTGCTGGGCCTTGCGGAAAATCACAATGCCGGACAGCCGGGTGATGCGGGTCAACGATCCCGACGTCGCCGCCATCCTCGAGGGAAAACAGGAGCCGCTCCGGGGCCCTTGCAGGCCTGAAGTCGCAACAGCCTACGTCCCAGCGGCTCTAGGCGAGTGCTCGGAAGCATAAAAGAGAAATGATTACAGTTATTTAGGGGCTGGCGGAGAGAGCGGGATTCGAACCCGCGTTACGGTCTCCCGTAAACACACTTTCCAGGCGTGCGCCTTCAACCACTCGGCCACCTCTCCGCATGCGCGCTTGGCGCCGGCTGGTTATGCCGGGCCGGTTGGGAGTGCACGCATCTCCTTGGCGTCGGCTCGTTGAGCCGTCATTCGGTGCAGCCAACCTGCGGGCACCCATCGCCTGCCACCGAACACATTGAGCATCCGACTGCGGGGCTCATCTAGTCGATCCTGCGCCACTTGCCAAGCGCTGACGTGGCAAATGTTATCAGGCAAAATGATCGGGGTCGCGCGCAGCACCACGAACTGGGCGGGCCGCGACCGCAGGGCGATGGTCCAGGGCCGTGATCGGCCTTCTTGCAAGTGGCTGGCGCTCTGTCACAAAGTGCGGGGCAGGGGAGATTCGATGCCGTCCGAGAACGAACCGTCCGGCTGGGACATCTGGCGCTGGCTGCCGGTGGCATGGCTTTGCCTTGTCATGGCGCTCAGCGCACGCGGCATCGACGCCAGCATCGGCATCATGCTGGATTTCTCGATGCCGGCGGCGGTGTTGTACCTGATTTATGCCTCGGTCGGCTTCAGCGCGGTGACCATCGCCTGGGGGATTTATCTGCTTGTCCTTGCCTACAATCGCGATGTTCGCTTCCCGCGCAACTTCACCATCTGGCAATGGACGATCATCGCCTTCCTGGTGGCCAAGCAGATCTATGTCCTTGTCATGCCCGACTTCGCCTTTGGCCTTGTCGGTCTCGCCTGGGACGGCGGCGAGATCGCGATAGGCCTTGTTATGATCTGGCTGGTCAGCCGACAGGATCAACCGCGTGCCTTGGTAGGGAATGACGAACGCGCCCGTCCCGGCCTGCTGGTTTCGCTTTTCGCTGGTCTTATCGGCGTCATCGTCGGCGGGGCGGTCGGTGCCGTGGCCGGGCTTGCGGCCGGCACCGGCATTTCCGAGGTCACCGACATGAGCTGTTTCGAGGGCGCTTGCGGCTACTTCGTGGTGCTGGTCGGCCTGGTCGGCGGGTTGGTCGGTGCCATATCAGGTGGCATCTTCGCCGTCTGGCGCATCCATCGCCGCAGGCCCAAGGTCGCCGCCTAGCCATTTGCCTGTCAATTCGGCGTGTCCGAGATTGCGCCCGGGCGCCGCACACCCTATTTCTGCTGTCGAAACCGGTATCCTAGGGCCTCGCATGATCCGCTTCGTGTTCCGACTTGCCGCAGCGATCGCGCTTTCGGTGGCCGTCATCATGGCAGTGCTCGACGCCACCCGCACGGTGGCCGTGTCGCGGCTGGTGATGACCCCGCTCGACACCAGCTGGCAGACGGCCTCGCCGAGCACGCTTGCCGCGACCGAGGCTTTCGTCCGCGAAAAGACGGGCCCCGCATTGTGGGATGCGGCCATCGTGCCGGTGCTCAATCTTCCCGGCTTCGCGGTCTTCGCCGTCCTGGCTTTCCTGTTCTACGCGATAGGCCACAGGCGGCGCCCGGGCCGCTTCACTGCCGAAGTCTGACCGCCGGCCGCTGCCGCGGCGCGACAGGGTTTCGGCTCTATGAGAAAGGCAGACTCCCGATGTTTTTCCTGAGCGACATGCTGAACAAGAAGCTCAAGCTGCCGGTGCCAGGCGAGGCGCTGCCCGGCCGCGAGCGACCGCTTCCGACCGCCAACAAGCATCATGTCTCCAAGCGCCCGCTCAAGGGGCCTTACCCCGAGGGGTTCGAGCAGGCGCTGTTCGGCCTCGGCTGCTTCTGGGGCGCCGAGCGGCTGTTCTGGCAGACGCCAGGCGTCTGGGTGACGGCTGTCGGCTATGCCGGCGGGCTTACCCCCAATCCGACCTACCAGGAAACCTGCACCGGCCTCACCGGCCATGCCGAGGTCGTGCTTGTCGTCTTCGACCCCAAGGAGGTCGCCTACGCCGATCTGCTGAAGATCTTCTGGGAGAGCCACGACCCGACGCAGGGCATGCGCCAGGGCAACGATGTCGGCACCACCTACCGCTCGGCGATCTACACCTTCTCCGACGCGCAGCAGGCGGAGGCGATCGCCTCGCGCGATGCCTATCAGGCGGCGCTCAAGGGGGCGGGGCGCGACAAGATCACCACCGAGATCGCAGCCGCGCCGGAGTTCTATTTCGCCGAAGAGGATCACCAGCAGTATCTGGCCAAGAATCCCTATGGCTATTGCGGCCTGAAGGGCACCGGCGTTGCTTGCGCGATCCCTCAGCGGGCCGCCATTTAGGCATTCGTTTCACACACCATTTGCGACGCCTGTGCATTTTTCCAAAAGGTCAAGATTCCGCGTGAATTTTGTCTTGGCCCGTGCAAGAAATGGCTATGCGTGGGGGGATAGGGCCCTCGCCATGTGCTGTGCGGCAACCGGAGGAACGGTGCGTGCGGCGATCGCAAAAAGACAACCGACAGGGTGTGGATCACATGAAACGTATCGTTCTCGGCCTTCTGGCGGCCACCGCCATGTGTCTTCCGGCGTTTGCCGCTGATGTCCAGCCGGCACTGCTCTACGATCTCGGCGGCAAGTTCGACAAGTCGTTCAACGAAGCGTCCTTCAACGGCGCGGAAAAGTTCAAGGCCGAGACCGGCATCTCCTATGTCGAGTTCGAAGTCTCCAATGCCTCGCAGCGCGACCAGGCGTTGCGCCGCTTTGCCGAGGACGGCCGCAACCCGATCGTCATGGCCGGCTTCGCCTGGTCCGAGGCGCTCGACAAGGTGGCGACCGACTATCCGGACCTCAAGTTCGCCATCATCGACATGGTCGTCGAAAAGCCCAACGTGAAGTCGATCGTCTTCAAGGAACATGAAGGTTCCTACCTCGTCGGCGTGATGGCGGCGCTCGCCTCCACCACCAAGAAGGTCGGCTTCGTCGGCGGCATGGACGTTCCGCTGATCCGCAAGTTCGGCTGCGGCTACGTTGGCGGTGCCAAGGCTGCCGGTGCCACCGAAGTCATCCAGAACATGACCGGCGACACGCCGGCTGCATGGAACGACCCGACCAAGGGCGGTGAAATCACCAAGACGCAGATCTCGCAGGGCGCCGACGTGGTTTACGCCGCTGCCGGCGGCACTGGCGTCGGCGTGCTCCAGGCTGCGGCAGATGCCGGCAAGCTCGGCATCGGCGTCGATTCCAACCAGAATGGCCTGCAGCCCGGCAAGGTGCTGACCTCGATGCTCAAGCGCGTCGACGTTGCCGTCTACAACGCCTTCATGGATGCCAAGAACGACAAGTTCGAAGGCGGCATCAACAATCTCGGCCTCAAGGAAGGCGGCGTCGACTACGCCATGGACGACAACAACAAGGCGCTCGTCACCGACGAGATGAAGGCTGCGGTCGAAAAGGCCAAGGCCGACATCATCGCCGGTACCGTCCAGGTCCACGACTACACCTCGGACGACAAGTGCCCCTATTGATCGGCTGAAGACCGGAAATGCGAACCACCGGGCATGTGCCTGGTGGTTCGTTTCGTTCAGGCAGGAGAATTTCACGGAGCTCGCCACCGGCGGGAGGATGTGATGGCCAAGGTCACCGGCATAGGCGGTTTCTTCTTTCGCGCCAGAGAGCCCCAGTCGCTCGCTGCCTGGTACGAGAAGCATCTCGGCATCCTCGACATCGCCAAGGAAGTCTGGAAGCAGCAGGCGGGTCCGACCGTGTTTGCACCCTTCAGCCACGACACCGACTATTTCGGGCGCGCCGAACAGCAATGGCTGATCAACCTGCGCGTCGACGATCTCGATGGCATGATGGCCGACCTCACGGCGGCGGGAATAGCAGTCGAGACGCGTGCCGAATGGGATTCCGAGGTCGGGCGCTTCTGCCGCATCCACGATCCCGAGGGCAACCCGATCGAGCTGTGGCAACCGTCTGATGCGGCCGGCCTGACCTGAAAGCCTTGGCAGCGTGCGGTTCTACCAGTGCGGAGGTTTCGTCACCGGCGTGTCGGGCAGGGTCTGCTCCTCGAGGACGAGGAAGCGGTCGGCCAGCGCGTCGAGCTTCTTCTGCAGGCGGTCGATCACCTTCCACTGCTCCGCGACCTGGCCCGAAAGCTCCTCGATCACGTGCTCCTGTTCGGCATTGCGGATTTCCAGCGTCGTCAGCCGATCCTGTGGCGTGGTCATGGTCAATGCTCCTCGGTCCGCAATGGTCGGGACCAGTCGAAAGTGGGCATCCGCGCCCGGTTTGTCGAGTACGGGAGCCGAGCCGATTGGCAGGGCAGGGCGACCGTGCTAGCTCTTCGGACAAGCCATAACAAGAACATAAGAACCTGAGGTGGGACGGTCGAATGGCTGAAAATGCGATCGAGCTGATCGGCATCAACAAGAGTTTCGGCGCCGTGCGCGCCAACCGCGACATCGCGCTCGAAATTCCGCGCGGCACCATCCACGGCATCATCGGCGAGAACGGAGCCGGCAAGTCGACGCTGATGTCGATCCTGTACGGTTTCTACCAGGCCGACAGCGGCGAAATCCGTGTCAACGGCAAGCCGACGGCGATCAAGACACCGAACGACGCCATCGCCGCCGGCATCGGCATGGTCCACCAGCACTTCATGCTGGTCGAGAACTTCTCGGTGCTGGAGAACGTCATCCTTGGCGCCGAGGGCGAGGCCCTGCTGACGAAGTCGATCGCCAAGGCGCGCTCGGAACTGCGCCGCCTGGAGAAGGAATACGGCCTCGAGGTCGATCCCGACGCGCTCATCGAAGAACTGCCGGTCGGGCTCCAGCAACGCGTCGAAATCCTCAAGGCGCTTTATCGCGGCGCCGAGATACTGATCCTCGACGAGCCGACGGGCGTGCTGACCCCGGCCGAGGCCGACCACCTGTTCCGCATCCTCGAGCAGCTCAAGGAGCAGGGCAAGACGGTGGTGCTAATCACGCACAAGCTGCGCGAGATCATGGCCATCACCGATAATGTCTCGGTCATGCGCCAGGGCACGATGGTGGCGACACGCAAGACCAGCGAGACCACGGTCGAGGAGCTGGCCGAGCTGATGGTCGGCCGCCGCGTCCTGCTGCGCGTCGAAAAGGGCGAGGCAAAGCCCGGCGCGGTCAAGCTTGCGGTCAAGAACCTGACGGTCAAGGACTCGCGCGGCGTCACCATGGTCGACGACGTCTCCTTCGACATTCGCGCCGGCGAGATCGTCGGCATTGCTGGTGTTGCCGGCAACGGCCAGTCAGAACTGATGGAAGCCGTTTCCGGCATCCGCAAGGCGGTGTCCGGTACGGTCATGCTCGATGGCACACCGATCGACCTGACCGGCCAGGCCGACCCGGGCGAACTGCGCGACCGTGGCCTGGCCCATGTGCCGGAGGACCGGCATCACGTCGGCCTGGTACTCGCCTTCGACGAAAGCGAGAACTCGATCCTCGGCTATCACGACAAGCCGCAATATCTGAAGGGCCCGTTCCTCAATCTCGAGGCGATCCAGAAGGACGCGCAGGACAAGATCGAGAAATACGACATCCGCCCGGCCAATCCCCGGCTCAAGACCGCCAATTTCTCCGGCGGCAACCAGCAGAAGATCGTGCTCGCCCGCGAGATCGAGCAGGACCCCGGCGTCCTGATCGTCGGCCAGCCAACCCGCGGCGTCGATGTCGGCGCCATCGAATTCATACACAAGCGGCTGATCGCCATGCGCGACCAGGGCAAGGCGGTGCTGTTGATCTCCGTCGAACTCGACGAGATCCGCTCGCTGTCTGACCGCATCCTGGTGATGTTTGCCGGCCGCGTCGTCGGCGAGCGCGGACCCGAAACCAGCGAAGGCGAGCTTGGTCTGCTGATGGCCGGCGTCGAGCACAAGGAAGCCGCCGAATGAGCACGCCTTACGCAAAACTGCCGGCATGGGCCGACTACGGCCTCATCCCCCTCATCAACCTGCTTGTTGCCTTTGCGGTGGCCGGCCTTGTGGTGCTGCTCGTCGGCGAAAACCCGCTGCGTGCCGCCGTCATCCTCGTCGAGGGTGCCTTCGGCAGCGGCCAGGGCATTGCCTACACGCTCTACTACGCCACCAACTTCATCTTCACCGGCCTCGCGGTGGCGGTTGCCTTCCATTGCGGCCTGTTCAACATCGGCGGCGAGGGCCAAGCCTATATCGCCGGCCTCGGCATCGCCATCGTTGTCCTGGCCTTCGACAGCACGCTGCCATGGTGGGTCGTCTTCCCGATGGCGATCATCGCCTCGGCGCTCTTCGGCGCGCTCTGGGCGCTGATCCCGGCCTATCTCCAGGCCAAGCGCGGCTCGCACATCGTCATCACCACCATCATGTTCAACTTCATCGCCGCCTCCGTGATGGTCTACATGCTGGTCAACGTGTTGAAGCCCGCCGGGTCGATGGCGCCGCAAACGCGCCAATTCCTCGAAGGCGGGCAACTGCCCAAGCTCGGCTGGCTGCTGGCCGAGTTCGGCCTCAAGGTCAGGCCATCGGCGCCGCTCAACATCTCGTTCCTGCTGGCGCTGGCCATGGCCTTCCTGGTCTGGGTGCTGATCTGGCGCACCAAGCTCGGCTACGAGATCCGTACTTACGGCTTCAGCTCGAAAGCCGCGCGCTACGCCGGCATTTCGGAAACGCGCATCATCATCGTCACCATGCTGATCTCCGGCGCCCTGGCCGGCATGATGGCGCTCAACCCGATCATGGGCGACCAGCACAACGTTCCGCTCGACTTCGCCGGCGGGGCCGGTTTCGTCGGTATCGCGGTTGCGCTGATGGGCCGCTCGCATCCGGTCGGCATCGTGCCGGCGGCGATCCTGTTCGGCATGCTCTATCAGGGCGGTGCCGAACTCGCCTTCGAGATGCCGAACATCAGCCGCGACATGATCGTCATCATCCAGGGCTTGGTCATCCTGTTTGCCGGTGCGCTGGAAAACATGTTCCGCCCGACGATCCAGGGCATCTTCGCGAGCTTCAGTCCACGATCGGTCGGCATCGCGGCCAAAGGGGAGCGTGCCTGAAATGGAATTCGTCGACACGCTCATCAACATCCTGAACTCGACGATCCGCGTTTCGGTGCCGTTGCTGCTCGCCTGCCTGGCCGGCCTCTATTCCGAACGCGCCGGCGTCTTCGACATCGGCCTCGAGGGCAAGATGCTGGCCGGCGCCTTTGCCGGTGCTGCTGCCGCTGCCGTCTTTGCCTCGGCATGGATCGGCCTGCTCGTCGCCGTGCTGGTCTCGGTCGGCATGGCGCTGATCCACGGCTTTGCCTCGATCACCCACCGGGGCAACCAGATCGTCTCGGGCGTTGCCATCAATTTCATCGCCGCCGGCTCGACGATCATCCTCGGACAGGCCTGGTTCCAGCAGGGCGGCCGCACGCCCTCACTGCCGCCCGAAGGTCGCTTCGGCGCCATCCACCTGCCGGGTGCCGATGCCCTGCGCGATGTGCCGATCATCGGCCAGCTCTATTCCGGCCTGCTGTCGGGCCATTCGCTGCTGACCTACGTCGCCTTCCTGGCGGTGCCGTTCACCTGGTGGGTGCTGTTCCGCACGCGCTTCGGCTTGCGCCTGCGCGCCGTCGGCGAAAATCCGGCAGCTGTCGACACGGCGGGCATTTCTGTCGCCTGGCTGCGCTATCGTGCGGTCATCTGCACCGGCATCCTCACCGGTCTTGCCGGTTCCTACATGGCGCTCGCCCAGAACGCCGGCTTCGTCAAGGACATGACCGCCGGTCGCGGCTACATCGCGCTCGCCGCCCTGATCTTCGCCAAGTGGAAACCGGTGCCGGCGATGTTCGCCTGCCTGCTGTTCGGCTTTCTCGACGCGCTGTCGATCCGCCTGCAGGGCTCGCCGCTGCCGGTCATCGGCAAGGTGCCGGTGCAGCTGATGCAGGCGCTGCCCTATATCCTCACCGTCATCCTGCTCGCCGGTTTCATCGGCAAGGCCATCCCGCCCCGCGCCGGCGGCGTGCCTTATGTGAAGGAGCGCTGATCTTGTCGCACGACCTGTTCCAGGCGGCCCGCACCGCCATGGCCAAGGCCTACGCGCCCTATTCGAAATTCCCGGTTGGCGCGGCACTGCGCACCGAAGACGGCCAAGTATTTGCCGGCGCCAATATCGAGGTCGCCTCCTATCCCGAGGGCTGGTGCGCCGAGACCACGGCACTTGGCCACTACATCATGGCCGGCGGCGGCAAGATCACCGAGATCGCCGTCGTTGCCGAGCGCATGGCCCGCATCACCCCGTGCGGCGGCTGCCGCCAACGCCTCGCCGAATTCACCAGCCCCGACACCAAGCTCTATCTCTGCGACGATGCCGGCATCGTCGAAACCGTGACCATGGGTCAGATGCTGCCTTATGGCTTCGAAGGCGAGATGCTCAAATGAAGGAAGCCGTCGATCGCCTTGTCGAGCAGCTCGACGGTCTCGCCCCGGCAACCGCCATGGTGCTGGGCTCCGGCCTCGGCGGTCTCGTCGATGAGGTCGAAAACGCCGTTCGCATTCCTTACGCCGCCTTGCCCGGTTTCCCCAGGAGCGGCGTCACCGGCCATGCCGGCGAATTGGTCGCCGGGCTGTTTGGTGGCCGGCCTGTGGTCATGATGGCCGGCCGTGCCCATTATTACGAGCATGGTGACGCCTCGGTGATGCGTCCGGCGCTCGAGACTCTCGCCGGTATCGGCGTCACCAAGCTGGTACTGACCAATGCGGCGGGCTCTGTCGATCCCGAAATGCTGCCCGGTTCGATCATGCTGATCGAGGACCACATCAATTTCGCCGGCACCAACCCGCTGTTCGGCGAGCCCACCGACCGCCGCTTCGTCGGCCTGACCGAGGCCTATGACGGCCGCCTGCGCAAGGCCTTCGAGGCCGCCGCCGATGCCGCCGCGATCGAACTGCACAAGGGCGTCTACATGTGGTTCTCCGGCCCGTCCTTCGAGACGCCTGCCGAGATCCGCATGGCCCGCATGTTCGGCGCCAATGCAGTTGGCATGTCTACCGTGCCGGAAGCGATCATCGCCCGCTTCCTCGGCCTTCGTGTCGTCGCCTGCTCGGTCATCACCAACCTTGCCGCCGGCATGACCGGCGCCGAGCTGTCGCATCGCGAGACCAAGGACATGGCGCCCATCGGCGGCGCCCGCCTCGCCACCGTGCTGCGCAAGGCCTTCGAGAAAGGCTCGTTTGATGAGTAAGCGTTGGGTGGCGCCGGCGAGGAACGCTGCGTTCCTTCACGCCCCCCTCTGGCCTGCCGGCCATCTCCCCCTCAAGGGGGGAGATCAGTCTCGTCAACGCCGCGCCAATTCCTGCAACTTGGGGCGCTTTGGCCGACAAGGAGATTCCATTCTGCCGCTGACGATTGGGCGAGGCGTCTGCTAAGGCCTGATCTCCCCCCTTGAGGGGGAGATGGCCGGCAGGCCAGAGGGGGGCAACATGGAGCGCCAACCTTTGCCGACCGCGAGCGCCCTCTGATGCTCCCGCAGGAAATCATACGCCGCAAACGTGACGGCAAGCCGCTGGGCGCCGACGAGATCAAAGCCTTCGTCGCCGGCGTCACCTCGGGCACAGTCTCCGAAGGCCAGATCGCGGCCTTCGGCATGGCTGTCTTCTTCAACGGCATGAGCCGCGACGAGGCCGTGGCGCTCACCACCGCCATGCGCGATTCCGGCGACGTGCTCGACTGGTCAGACCTGCCTGGTCCCGTCACCGACAAGCATTCCACCGGCGGCGTCGGCGACAACGTCTCCTTGATGCTCGCCCCCATCGTCGCCGCCTGTGGCGCCTATGTGCCGATGATCTCCGGCCGCGGCCTCGGCCATACCGGCGGCACGCTCGACAAGATGGACTCGATCCCGGGCTATGCCAGCCAGCCCGACCTTGCCCTGTTCAGGCGCACAGTGCGCGAGGCCGGCTGCGCCATCATCGGCCAGACTGCCGACCTCGCCCCCGCCGACAAGCGTTTCTACGGCGTCCGCGACGTCACCGCGACGGTCGAATCCGTGCCGCTCATCACTGCCTCTATCCTGTCCAAGAAACTGGCCGCCGGCCTCGGCTCGCTGGTGCTCGACGTCAAGATCGGCAACGGCGCCTTCATGGAAAAGACGCGCGACGCCTCGGCACTCGCCACCAGCCTCGTCGAGGTTGCCAACGGTGCGGGCCTCAGGACCACGGCGCTGATCACCGGCATGAGCGAGCCGCTGGCCTCCGCCGCCGGCAATGCCGTCGAGGTCCAGAACGCCGTCGATTTTCTCACCGGCCGCTTCCGCGATCCTCGCCTCGAACAGGTCACGCTGGCGCTCGCCGCCGAGATGCTGCTTTCCGCCGACAGGGCCACCTCTCAGCGCGAGGGGTTGGCGCGGGCGCGCACGGCCCTGGAGGATGGCACCGCCGCCGACATCTTCGGCCGCATGGTCTCAATTCTGGGTGGGCCGGCCGATTTCGTGGCGAACCCGCCCAAGTACCTGCCCAAAGCAGATGTAGAACTCGCCGTGACGGCCCCGCTCAACGGCTTCGTGACTGCCATCGCCACCCGCGACATCGGCCTCGCCGTGGTTGCCCTCGGTGGCGGGCGCACCCGGCCGCAGGACAAGGTCGACCATGCCGTCGGCATCACGCGGCTGCTGCCGGTGGGTGCGGAGGTCAAGAAGGGCGACCCCCTGGCACTCGTCCATGCCCGCAGTGCTTCCGATGCCGAGGCCGCCGCAGCCGCCGTGCGCGCCGCCTACGGTCTTGGCGAGGCAAAGCCCGCTGCCGCCAAGGTCATCGCCAGGCGCATCGCGCCGCGCAGCTAAGTTTGCCACGCAGCGCCAAAGGCACGTCCAACATGATCAGCGTGCGTGCTTGCGGCCGAAGCAGGCGACGGCCAGTGCGGCCAGAAGTGTGGCTGCGACGCTGTAGATGAAGGCGCTGTTGACGCCGATGTTGTCCACGAGCAGGCCGCCGAAGACAGCGCCCAGCGCGATCGCCACCTGGAACGTCGCCACCATCAGGCCGCCGGCGCTTTCAGCCTGGTCGGGCGCGGCACGTACCATCCACGTCTGCACGCCCACCGGCACGGCCCCGAAGGCAAAGCCCCAGGCAGCGATGGCGATGGTCGAGATAGTCGGCGACACGCCCGCGAGCAGGAGCGCGAGTGCGGCAATCGAGATGAGCAGGGGAGCCAGCGTCACTGCCGACTTCAGGCTGCGCTCGGCAAGGAACCCGCCGCCAAGATTGCCGAAGAAGCCGCCGATGCCGAACGCCAGCAGCACGAGCGAGATGGTCTCGATGCCGAGCGCCGGCACCTGTTCGAGGAAGGCTCGGAAATAGGTGAAGCCGGCGAAGTGGCCCGACGCGGTCAGGATCACCAGGAGCAGGCCGACCCGGATCATCGGGTTCTTGCTCACGTCGAGCAAGGCGCCGAAGCTCGCAATGCCGATGGGCGGCAGCTTCGGCAGCGTGGCGAATTGCACGATCAGCGTGACCACGCCGACGCCTGCCGCGATGACGAAGGCGCTGCGCCAGCCCCAGACATCGCCGACATAGGCGCCCACGGGTGCGGCGCAGACAGTCGCGACCGACACGCCGGTCAGGATGATCGACATGGCGCGCGGCAGCACATCGCTGGGCACCAGCCGCATCGCAATTGCCGCCGACATCGACCAGAACCCGCCAAGCGCGATCCCGAGCAGCACGCGAGCGAACAGCAGCGACGGCAGCGACCAGGCAGTGGCTGCAAGCAGGCTCGAGACGACCAGAAGCACCGACAGGCCGATCATCACGTGCCGCCGGTCGATCCGTTTTGTCGCAATGGCCATGGTCGGTGCTGCAATGGCGCCGACGATTGCTGTTGCGGTCACCGCTTGCCCCGCTGTTCCTTCGCTGATGCCCAGATCCTGGGCCAGCGGCGTCAGCAGGCTTGCCGGAAGAAACTCGGCCGTGACAAGGCCGAACACCCCGAGCGACAGCGAAACCACAGCGCCCCACATGGGTTCCGCACGCTCCGCGGGTCTCGATTGCTGGAGTGGGATACCGTCCAGTGTTGCGGCCGCGATATCGTTCATGGTGGGTCTCCGATTGTGATGCGGTGCAACATGGGGCTGACGATTTGGCGTTTCCATGATAGAAACGCCAGCATGAATGATCATTCGTCCAAATTTTCCGGCGATCCTCTGACCGACATCCTGCGCGGCCTTCGTCTCGAAGGTGTCGAGTACGGCCGCTGGGAACTGAAGGAGCCGTGGAATATCGAATTCCCGGCCCAGGCCACGGCGCGGTTCTATTTCGTCGGCCAGAAGGCTTGCTGGCTGCGCCAGCCGTCGGGCGAATGGGTCGAACTTAAATGCGGCGATGCTGTACTTTTGCCGCGGGGCGCCACCCATGCCCTGGCGAGCGAACCTGGCGCCAGATCCTCGCCGGTCAACGGCTACGAGATCCGGGAGGTCTGCAAGGACGTCTTTTGCCTGTCGACACAAGGCTGCATGCCGGGCACGCTCCTCTTCTGCGGCAGCATGCATTTCAACCTCGACGGCCTCCATCCGCTGCTCGGCATGATGCCCGATGTCATGCGCACCACCGAACTCGTGGCCCACGATCCCGGCATCACGGACCTGCTGGAGGCCATGGCGCGTGAGGTCCGGCTCGAGCGCGTCGGTTCCGCCGGTATCGTCGCACGGCTTGCCGACGTGCTGGCTGCCATCATCATCCGCTCGTGGGTCGAGCGCGGCTGCGGCGATTCGAGCGGCTGGATAGCGGCAGTCCGGGACCCCAAGGTCGGAAGGGTGCTCGCTGCCATCCATCTCGAACCGACCCGCAACTGGACGGTCGAGGCGCTGGCCCGGATCATGGGCGCTTCACGCTCGGGCTTCGCCGACCGCTTTGCCGCCATCGTCGGCGAAACGCCGGCGCGCTACGTCACCCAGGTCAGGATGCATCAGGCCAGGCAGTGGCTGGTCCGCGACCGCCTCAGGACTTCGGTCGTCGCCTCACGGCTGGGCTACGATTCGGAGGCGGCGTTCAGTCGTGCCTTCAAGCGTGTCATCGGCCAGCCGCCCGGCCACTTCAGGACATCGGGCCAGGCGTCCGGCGCCTAGCGTCCTACTGCACCAGCAGCAGGGAGCCGTCCTCGACCTGGTACTTCTTCAGCCGCGACAGGAAGCTCATGCCGATCAGCGTGCCTTCGAGCGCCTTGTCCTCGAGCACCACCACCGGAACGTCGTCGACGCTGATCCGCCCGATCTGCAGCCGCTCGATGCGCGCCACGGCGGCCTTGGCAACGCCGTTGGCGGTGTTCACTTCCCGGGTGAAGTCGCCGGCCGCGACCTTCACGCCGGCGCGCCGCGCCGTCGAAAGGTTGATGGCGACCAGCGTCGCACCTGTGTCGACCATGGCCTCCACAGTGCGGCCGTTGAGCTTGAAGCTTGCGGTGAAATGCCCACGCATGTCGGCGTCGATCGTGACGCGCCGGCCCGCCGTCGATGCGGTCGCCGCGCTGACGGCTATCGGCTGCGGCGCAGGGACGTTGCCCGCCGCACTCGTTCCCAGCAGCGTCTTCAGCGTATCGCCGTGCTTTTCGTAGAGCGACGGCAACGACGCCGACGCGCTGGCGCAAAGGCCGAATATGATGATCTTACGCAGCATGGTGACGCCTCGAATTCAGGCGTCACCCTAGGCCGTGGATGGTGATCGCGCCTTTAACGGCGCCACCCCAATGGCAAAGGCGGTAAACCGTGGGTTAAGCGCCTATTTGGTGCCGTACATGCGGTCGCCGGCGTCGCCGAGGCCGGGGATGATGTAGCCCTTGTCGTTGAGCTCGCGGTCGATCGAGGCGGTGAACACCGGCACGTCGGGATGCGCCTTGGTGAAGCGCTCGATGCCCTCGGGCGAAGCGAGTAGGCACAGGAAGCGCAAATTGGTGGCGCCGCGGCCCTTCAGCTTGTCGATGGCCGCGATCGCCGAATTGGCCGTCGCCAGCATCGGGTCGACGACGATCACCAGGCGGTCGCCGAGATCGCTCGGCGCCTTGAAGAAATACTCGACAGCTTCCAGCGTCTCGTGATCGCGGTAGAGCCCGACATGGGCGACGCGCGCCGCCGGCACCAGGTCGAGCAGGCCTTCGAGCAGGCCGTTGCCGGCGCGCAGCACCGAGGCGAACACCAGCTTCTTGCCTTCGAGCGTCGGCGCTTCCATCGTCTCGATCGGCGTTTCGATCATCTTGGTGGTCAGTTCGAGGTCGCGCGTCACCTCATAGCCGAGCAGCAGCGAAATCTCGCGCAGCAGGCGGCGGAAGCCGGCGGTCGAGGTTTCCTTGTCGCGCATGATGGTCAGCTTGTGCTGGACAAGCGGATGGTCGACGACGGTCACGGTCATGGGTGTACGCTCCTGGAACTCGGAAAATTGACGCCATTCTATCGGCTGGCGCGCTGCCGACCAATGTCGCACCAGCCTTGAACCACAGTTTTGTCGGCCGAAATTCAGCGTTTATGGCCGTCCAGCCGGGCCAGCAGCGCCGATTTTGTCTTGCGGTCGACGAAGGCCGCCTCGATCGCCGTCCGTGTCGTCGCCATCAGCGCCTTTTCGTCCATGCCGAAATGCTCGGCGGCGAGGTCGTATTCGCGCTTCAGGTTGGTCCAGAAATAGGGCGGATCGTCGGAATTGAGCGTCACCTTGCAGCCGGCTTCTCGCAGCTTGCGGAACGGATGCTCGCCGAAACTATCGAACACCTTGAGCGCGATGTTCGAGCCCGGGCAGATCTCGAGCACCACGCCCTCGTCGGCAATGCGCTTGACCAGGTCGGGGTTCTCGATCGCCCGCACGCCATGGCCGATGCGCGACGGGCGGATGTGGTCGAGGGCTGCGGCCACGCTCTCCCAGCCCATCAGTTCGCCGGCATGGATGGTGATGCCGAGGCCGGCCTCGCGGGCGATCTCGAAGGCGCGGACATAGTCCTCGAAGTCGCCCATGCGCTCGTCGCCGGCAACACCGAAGCCGGTTACCAGCGGATGGTTGCACTTGGCCGCGAAGCGCGCGGCCGCCTCGATCGATTCGACGCCGACATGGCGCACGCCGGTGACGATCATGCGGCCTTCGATGCCGGTCTTGGCCTTGGCCCGTTCCATGCCTTCGCCGAGCGCGTCGGTATAGGCCTTGGGCGACAGCCCCGCCTTGATGGCGTGGTCGGGGGAGGTGAAAACTTCCGAATAGATGGCGCCGTCGCGGGCGAGGCTCGTCAGGTAGTGTTCCGATAGCCTGGCATAGTCCTCTTCGGTGCGGAAAAGGTCGGCGGCGAAGTCGTAAGCCGCGAGAAAGGAGGTGAAGTCGTTCCAGACGAAGGAGCCGTTCTGGATGAAGGGCGAGACGTCCTTGCCGTATTTCTGCGCCTGGCGGATGACGAGTTCGGGTGCGGCCGCGCCTTCTATGTGGCAGTGCAGCTCGGCTTTCAAAGGCATTCGTTGTTCCTTGTCTGTCGGCGCGGGCGCGGCCTAAAACCGCGCCTCAAACAATAGCGCCCGCTGGTGTGATCGGCTATGGTCCCGCCGGATTTGATTGGACAACAAAATGTCAGAACAACGGACGACAGCTGTCGGCGGCATGGAAACTTCCTACGGTTTCCGCAATGTCGGTGCGGGCGACAAGCAGGGCCTGGTCAATGAGGTCTTCCACAAGGTCGCCAACCGCTACGACATGATGAACGACCTGATGTCGGGCGGACTGCATCGGGTGTGGAAAGACGCCATGGTCGCCTGGCTCAATCCGCCCAAGCGTCCCGGCTGGAAGGTGCTCGACGTGGCCGGCGGCACCGGCGACGTTGCCTTTCGCATCATCGATGCCTCGCATGGCAACGCGCATGCGACCGTGCTCGACATCAATGGCTCGATGCTTGGTGTCGGCCGCGAGCGCGCTGAAAAGCGCGGGCTCGCCGGCAAGACCGATTTCGTCGAGGCCAATGCGGAGGAATTGCCCTTCGCCGACGAGACTTTCGACGCCTATACGATCGCCTTCGGCATTCGCAACGTGCCGCGCATCGATGTCGCTCTGACGGAAGCCTGGCGCGTGCTCAAGCCTGGCGGACGCCTGCTGGTCCTCGAATTTTCCGAGGTCGACATGCCGCTGCTCGACAAGGTCTATGAGGCCTGGTCGTTCAACGCCATTCCCCGCATCGGTCAGGCCGTTACCGGCGATGGCGAGCCCTACGCCTATCTTGTCGAATCGATCCGCAAGTTCCCTAACCAGCAGAATTTTGCCGCGATGATTTCCCGCGCTGGCTTCGATCGCGTCACCTTCCGCAATTATACCGGCGGCATCGCAGCGCTTCACTCGGGCTGGAAGCTTTGACGGACGCCGCGCGATGAGCAGTATCGGGGCGTCTTTCCGGCTCGCGCGCGCGGGCTGGGTTCTGGTGCGCGAGGGCGTGGTCGCGGCTTTGCCGGGCGACCAGCTGACTGGCTTGCCGAAATTCGGCTGGCGCGTTGCCAGGCTGCTGACCCGCCGGCGCGCGCTCAAGCGCGTCCGCAGCGACCGCCTCGCCAATGCCGTTGCCCGGCTTGGGCCGTCCTATGTCAAGCTTGGTCAGTTCCTGGCGACCCGTCCCGACGTCGTCGGCGACGACATCGCGCTCGACCTCGCCCTTCTCCAGGACAGCATGGCGACCTTCCCGATGTCGGAAGCCGTCGCCGCCATCGAAGACTCGCTCGGCCGCAAGGTCTCAGATCTCTACATCAGCATCGACGCGCCGGTCGCTGCGGCTTCCATCGCCCAGGTCCATCCGGCCGAGGTGGCGACGCAGGACGGCCCGCGCAAGGTCGCGGTCAAGGTCATCCGCCCCGGCGTCCGCAAGCGCTTCTTCCAGGACCTCGAGAGCTATTTCCTCGCCGCCCGGCTGCAGGAACGCTACGTCCCCTCGAGCCGTCGTCTGCGTCCGGTCGAGATCACCGAGACGATGGCCCAGACCACCAAGATCGAGATGGATTTCCGGCTCGAGGCGGCCGCCTATTCGGAGCTCGGCGAAAACACCAAGGACGATCCTGGCTTCCGCGTGCCGGCAGTCGACTGGGAGCGCACCGGCCGCGACGTGCTCACCATGGAGTGGATCGACGGGGTCAAGCTCAACGATATCGAGGGGCTCCGCGCCGCCGGCTTCGACCTCAAGGCGATTGCCGCAACGCTCGTCCAGTCGTTCCTGCGTCACACGCTGCGCGACGGCTTCTTCCATGCCGACATGCACCCCGGCAACATGTTCGTCGACGCCAAGGGTGACATCGTTGCCGTCGATCTCGGCATTTCCGGCCGACTCGGCAAGAAGGAGCAGCGCTTCCTCGCCGAGATCCTCTACGGCTTCATCACCCGCAACTACATGCGTGTTGCCGAAGTGCATTTCGAAGCCGGCTACGTGCCGCGCCACCACAATGTCGCGGCCTTCGCCCAGGCCATCCGCGCCATTGGCGAGCCGATCCACGGCCAGCCGGCCGAGACCATCTCGATGGCCAAGCTTTTGACGCTGCTGTTCGAGGTCACCGAACTGTTCGACATGGAAACGCGGCCCGAACTGGTGCTGCTGCAGAAGACCATGGTCGTAGTCGAAGGCGTTGCCCGCACGCTCGATCCCGCCTTCAACATGTGGAAGACCGCGGAGCCCGTGGTCGGTCACTGGATCGCCGGCAACCTCGGCCCGCAGGGCCTGCTCATCGACGCCCGCGATGGCCTCGGCGCGCTGATGTCGCTTGTCCGCCAGGCGCCCGATCTCGCCGCCCGCACCGAACGCCTGTCGCGCCAGATCGACGCCATGGCCGAGAACGGCCTGCGTTTCGATCCCGAGACCGCCAAGGCCATCGGCAAGGCCGAGGCGCGCTACAACCGCTCCGGCCGCATCGCGCTCTGGATCATCGCGGCGACGCTGGTCTTTCTCGCTTGGCAAATTGCCTGACCGCCGCCTGTTGTTTGACGCAAGTGCTGTCAATGACTACATTGCTGTCAATGACTGCATGGAGGCTGCCATGGCCACACTCACCATCAGGAATGTTCCCGAGGATGTGAAGCAGGCGCTGCGCGTGAAGGCAGCGCAGAACGGCAATTCGCTCGAGGAAACCCTCAGGCAGCTTCTGTCGGACGAGGTGGCCGACCATCAGGCCCCAAGCTCACGCATTAGCGCCGAAGAGATCATGCGCCGAGCCGCCGAACTCGAAACCGACGAGCCCATGGACAGCCGCTACAAATATTACTCGCAGAAGGAACTGAGCGACGCGCTCAGCGGTGAGTACGAGGGGCTGTGATGGTCGTTGACACGTCGGCCATCGTGGCAATCGCTCGCCGCGAGCCTGAAGCCCTGTTGTTCAGCAGGATGTTGGAACAGACGCCTGGCAAGTTGATGTCCGTTCCGACCTATCTCGAATGCGCTTTCGTTCTGGCCGGGGTTGCGCCGACGAAAGGGCTTTCATTTTTGCAGGGGTTGGTTTCCGACACATTGATCACGCTCGTTCCGTTTGGCGAGCAGGAGTTGGAGGCCGCCATAGCTGCGCGGGTGAAATACAGCCGGGGTTCCGGACACGCCGCCAAGCTGAATTTCGGCGACTGCTTCGCCTACGCGCTCGCCAAGACCCGCAAGCTGCCACTGCTTTTCAAGGGCGACGATTTCATCCATACCGACATCGTGCCGGCGCTGAAGCCGGCCTGAGGGCCAAGCATGATCCTTTCCGGCAAGCGCATCCTGCTCATCATCGGCGGCGGCATCGCGGCCTACAAGTCGCTCGACCTGATCCGGCGGCTGCGTGAGCGCGGCGCTTCGGTGCGGGCGGTCATGACCTCGGCTGCCCAACAGTTCGTCACGCCGCTGTCGGTGGGTGCGCTGACCGCCGACCACGTCTTCACCGATCTCTTCGACCGCCAGGACGAGCAGGATGTCGGCCACATCAGGCTGTCGCGCGAGGCCGACCTGATCGTGGTCGCGCCCGCCACCGCCGACCTGATGGCCAAGCTCGCCAACGGCCATGCCGACGATCTCGCCTCCGCCGTGCTTCTTGCCACCGACAAGAAGGTGCTGCTGGCGCCGGCCATGAACCCCCGCATGTGGTCGAACCCGGCGACGCGTCGTAACCGCGCTACCCTGGAAAAAGATGGCGTCCACTTCATCGGCCCGATGAAGGGCGAGATGGCCGAGAGCAACGAGGCCGGCGAGGGCCGCATGGCCGAGCCGCTGGAGATCGTGGCGGCGATCGAAGCGCTGCTCGATAGCAAGCCGAAGCCACTGTCGGGCAAGAAGGTCATCGTCACCTCGGGGCCGACGCACGAACCCATCGACCCGGTGCGCTACATCGCCAACCGCTCGTCGGGCAAGCAGGGCCATGCGCTCGCCGCCGCCCTGGCCCGGCTCGGCGCCGACGTCCGCCTCGTCTCCGGCCCGGTCACCATTGCCGATCCTGTCGGCGTGAAGACCGTCCATGTCGAGAGCGCGCGCGAGATGCGCGACGCCGTCGAACAGTTGCTGCCGGCCGATGCCGCGGTCTTCGTCGCCGCCGTTGCCGACTGGCGCACCGACAATGCCGCCGGCGAGAAGATCAAGAAGGTGGCGGGCGAGGGACCGCCCGCGCTGCAGATGGTCGAGAACCCCGACATCCTCGCCGGCGTCGGTCATCACGCTAGGCGACCATTCCTCGTCGTCGGTTTCGCCGCCGAGACCCAGGACGTGCTCAAGAACGCCCAGGCCAAGCTGGCGAAGAAGGGCGCGGATTTCATCGTCGCCAACGATGTCAGCCACGAGGGCGGCGTCATGGGCGGCGACCGCAACCGGGTCCGCATCGTCAGCAAGGGTGGCGTCGACGAATGGCCGGATCTTTCCAAGGAAGAGGTCGCAACGCGGCTGGCCGCACTCATTGCCGAGAGGCTGAAGACGATCACTGTGTAGCGGCGCGCGATTTCAAGATCGCGATCAGGTTGCAGCGGCAGACATAGTGTTCACCGATTGGGTGCTTTGCCGCCTCGCCCGCGCATGCGACAGGAGGGCCCACCCATCCGGAGTTCTCCTTGAAATGAAGCTTTTCTATATGCCCGGCGCCTGCTCGCTGGCACCCCACATCGTCGCCAACGAAGTCGGCATCGACCTCGATCTCGTCAAGGTCGACGGCAAGACCAAGACCACCGAAGCCCAGCAGGATTTCCTCGCCACCAACCCCAACGGATATGTGCCGGCGCTCGTGCTCGGCGACGGCGAGCTGATGACCGAGGCCTCGGTGCTGGTCCAGTACCTTGCCGACCAGAAGCCCGAGAGCGGCCTGATGCCCAAGGCCGGCGACATGGCGCGCTACCGTGTCCAGCAGTGGCTGGCCTTCGTCGCCACCGAGCTGCACAAGGTCTTCGGCGCCTTCTTCAAGCCCAACACGCCCGAGGCCACCAAGGAGATCAACCGCGAGCTTCTCGCCAGGCGCCTCGCTTATGTCGACGGCAAGCTCGATGGTCGTTCCTACCTGATGGGCGATGCCTTCACTGCCGCCGACGCCTATCTCTGGACCATCCTCGGCTGGGCCAAGCATGTCGGCATCGACCTGTCGTCCTTCGCCAACATCCAGCGCTATCTCGGTACCGTGGCCGCCCGCCCAGCGGTGCAGAAGGCGCTGCGCGCCGAAGGCCTGGCCTGACGTATTGCTGGCCGCTCTACTGATGCGGCAATCCAAGCTGTGACCACAGAAAACGGCCCCAGGCATCCGCCTTGGGGCCGTTTTCTTTATGAAATTCCTATTTCTTTCAGTGCGCCGCTCTCTCGAACCTTAATGCGGTTCTGCCCCAGATTCCCCCTGACATCGACAGCTCTGCCGACGACGCCCGCACCGCTGGCGTCGTCGCGCCGTGCATCGACCCAACGCCCGGCCTGCCGGGACGATTTCAGGAAAGGATTCCGGAGATGGACATCTTCGTACTCGCCATAGGCGTCGTCTTCTTCGCCATGTGCTTCGCCTACGTCAAAGCCTGCGACATCCTCTGAAGGAGCGTCCGATGTTGTTCGATTACATCCTCGGCGGTGCAGTGACCGTGTTCCTGCTCGCCTACCTGACCTACGCGCTCGTCCGCCCCGAACGGTTCTGAAGACCGTCCCGCGCATGTTCGGAAAGCTTTTCTCATGACCATCAATGGCTGGCTACAGATCCTCGTTTTCTGCGGGATCGTCGTTTTGCTCGTGAAGCCGCTCGGCGGCTACATGTACCGCGTCTTCAGCGGCGAGCGCACCTTCCTCACCCCCATCCTCGGCTCGGTCGAGCGCCTGCTCTACGGCCTTGCCGGCACCAGCGAGCGCGAGGACCAGCATTGGACCGGCTATGCCGCGGCCATGCTCGCCTTCAACGTTGCCGGCTTCCTGCTGCTCTACCTGTTGCAGCGCGTGCAGGGCGACCTGCCGTTCAACCCGGCGGCCATGGGCGCGGTGCCGCCTGAACTCTCGTTCAACGCCGCCGTCAGCTTCGTCACCAACACCAACTGGCAGAACTACGGCGGCGAAAGCACCATGTCCTACCTGGTGCAGATGGCAGGCCTGACGGTGCAGAATTTCGTCTCGGCGGCCACCGGCATCGCCATCGGCATGGCGTTGATCCGCGGCTTCGCCCGCGCCTCGGGCAAGTCGATCGGCAATTTCTGGGTCGATCTGACCCGCGCCACGCTCTACGTGCTCCTGCCGCTGTGCATCGCGCTGACGCTCGCCTATGTCTGGCTCGGCGTGCCGCAGACGATCGGCGCCTACGTCACCGCAGCGACCGTCGAGGGTGCCCAGCAGACCATCGCCGTCGGCCCGGTCGCCTCGCAGCTCGCCATCAAGATGCTCGGCACCAATGGCGGCGGCTTCTTCAACGCCAACTCGGCGCATCCGTTCGAAAACCCCGACGCCATCTCCAACTTCATCCAGATGGTTTCGATCTTCGCGCTGGGTGCTGCCCTCACCAACGTCTTCGGCCGCATGGTCGGCAACCAGCGCCAGGGCTGGGCGATCCTCGCCACCATGGGCATCCTGTTCGTCGCCGGAGTCGCCGTCACCTATTGGGCCGAGGCTGCCGGCAACCCGCTCGTCCATGCCCTCGGCATCGACGGTGGCAACATGGAAGGCAAGGAAGTCCGTTTCGGCATCGTCCTGTCGTCGCTCTTTGCCGTGGTCACCACCGCCGCCTCCTGCGGCGCGGTCAACGCCATGCACGGCTCGTTCACAGCACTTGGCGGCATGATCCCGCTCATCAACATGGAGCTCGGCGAAGTCATCGTCGGCGGCGTCGGCGCAGGCTTCTACGGCATCCTGATGTTTGTCATCATCGCCATCTTCGTCGCCGGCCTGATGGTTGGCCGCACGCCGGAGTATCTCGGCAAGAAGATCGAGGCCAAGGAGGTCAAGATGGCCGTGCTCGCCATCCTGTTCCTGCCGCTCGCCATGCTCGGCTTCACGGCCATCGCCGTGCTGATCCCCAGTGCGGTGGCCTCGGTCGGCACGCCCGGTCCGCACGGTTTCTCCGAGATCCTCTATGCCTACACCTCGGGCGCGGCCAACAACGGCTCGGCTTTCGGCGGTCTCACCGGCAACACGCCCTGGTACAACATCACCATCGGCCTCGCCATGCTGATGGGTCGCTTCCTGGTCATCATCCCGGCGCTTGCCATTGCCGGCTCGCTGGTCGCCAAGAAGACCGTTCCCGCCTCGGCCGGCACCTTCCCGACCGACAGCACGCTGTTCGTCGGCCTGCTCGCCGGCGTCATCCTGATCGTCGGCGGCCTGACCTTCTTCCCGGCGCTCGCCGTCGGCCCGATCGTCGAGCACCTCGCCATGATCGTCGGCCAGACCTTCTGATGCAGCGCCGCAAAACGAAAGAATTGGAGTCTCTCACATGAGCACCCACAAATCCGCGAGCCTGCTCGACGCTCGCATCCTTCTCCCGGCGATCGGCGCTGCCTTCAGGAAGCTCGACCCGCGCAGCCTTGCCCGGAACCCGGTCATGTTCGTCGTCGCCGTCGTCACGGTGCTGACCACCGTGCTGTTCCTCAAGGACCTGGCCACCGGCGCCGGCAGCCTCGGCTTCTCGTTCCAGATCATCCTCTGGCTCTGGTTCACCGTGCTGTTCGCCAACTTCGCCGAGGCTGTTGCCGAAGGCCGCGGCAAGGCCCAGGCCGACTCGCTGCGCAAGGCACGCACCGAAACCCAGGCCAAGCTGCTCGAGGGCGAAACCCGCACTACCTGGAAGATGGTGCCGGGAACGGCCCTCAAGGTCGGCCAGGTCGTCCTGGTCGAAGCCGGCGACATCATCCCCTCCGATGGCGAAGTCATCGAAGGTGTCGCCTCCGTCAACGAAGCCGCCATCACCGGCGAGTCGGCCCCCGTGATCCGCGAGTCCGGCGGCGACCGCTCGGCAGTGACTGGCGGCACCCAGGTACGGTCCGACTGGATCCGCGTCCGCATCACCGCCGCTGCCGGCTCGACCTTCCTCGACCGCATGATCTCGCTGGTGGAGGGTGCCGAGCGCCAGAAGACGCCGAACGAAATCGCGCTCAACATCCTGCTCGCCGGCATGACGCTGATCTTCGTGCTCGCCGTCGCCACCATCCCCAGTTTCGCCACCTATGCCGGCGGCTACATCCCGGTCATCGTGCTGGTCGCGCTGTTCGTCACGCTGATCCCCACCACCATCGGCGCGCTGCTCTCGGCCATCGGCATCGCCGGCATGGACCGTCTCGTCCGCTTCAACGTGCTCGCCATGTCGGGTCGTGCCGTGGAGGCCGCCGGCGACGTCGATACGCTGCTGCTCGACAAGACCGGCACCATCACCCTTGGCAACCGCCAGGCCACCGAGTTCCGCCCGGTCAAGGGCGTCACCGAGCAGGAACTGGCAGATGCCGCCCAACTCGCCTCGCTTGCCGACGAGACCCCCGAGGGCCGCTCCATCGTCGTGCTGGCCAAGGAGCGCTACGGCATCCGGGCTCGCGACATGGGCTCGCTGCACGCGCATTTCGTGCCCTTCACTGCCCAGAGCCGGATGAGCGGCGTTGATTTCGACGGCTCCTCCATCCGCAAGGGCGCGGTGGATTCGGTGCTCGCCCATGTGAAGTCGATCGCGGCATCGGCTTCCGGCACGCCGGCCGATAGCGAGGCGGTGCGCAACATCCAGGCGATCTCGGACGAGATCGCCAAGCTCGGCGGTACCCCCTTGGCCGTTGTTCGCGATGCGCGCCTGCTCGGCGTCATCTACCTCAAGGACATCGTCAAGGGCGGCATCAAGGAACGCTTCACCGAGCTGCGCCGCATGGGCATCCGCACCGTCATGATCACCGGCGACAACCCGATGACGGCTGCCGCCATTGCCGCCGAGGCCGGCGTCGACGACTTCCTCGCCCAGGCGACGCCTGAGAACAAGCTCAGCCTGATCCGCGAGGAACAGGCCAAGGGCAAGCTGGTGGCGATGTGCGGCGACGGCACCAACGATGCCCCCGCCCTTGCCCAGGCCGACGTTGGCGTGGCCATGAACACCGGCACGGTCGCTGCGCGCGAGGCCGGCAACATGGTAGACCTTGACTCGGACCCGACCAAGCTCATCGAGATCGTCGAGATCGGCAAGCAGCTGCTGATGACCCGCGGCGCTCTCACCACCTTTTCGATCGCCAACGACATCGCCAAGTATTTCGCCATCATCCCGGCGATGTTCCTGGCCTTCTACCCGCAGCTCGGCGCGCTCAACATCATGGGGCTTACCACCCCGCAGAGTGCCATCCTGTCGGCCATCATCTTCAACGCACTGATCATCGTCGCGCTCATCCCGCTGTCGCTGCGCGGCGTGAAATACCGCGCCGTCGGTGCCGCAGCCCTGCTCCGCCGCAACATGCTGGTCTACGGCCTCGGCGGCATCGTCGTGCCCTTCATCGGCATCAAGGCCATCGACATGGCGATCACCGCTATCGGCCTCGTGTAAAAGGATAGTCTTCATGTTGAAGCAAATCAGACCCGCGCTCGTCATGATCCTGGCGCTGACCGCCATCACCGGCCTTGCCTATCCGCTCGGCATGACCGGCGTCGCCCAGGCGCTGTTCCCCAGGCAGGCCAATGGCAGCCTGATCGAAAAGGATGGCGCGGTGATAGGCTCCGAGCTGATCGGCCAGGCCTTCGTCGGCGAGCGCTACTTCCATGGTCGCCCCTCGGCCGCCGGCGACGGCTACAATGCCGCCGCCTCATCCGGTTCGAACCTCGGACCGACCAGCGCCAAGCTGATCGACCGCATCAAGGCCGAGGCCGAAAAGTTGAAGCAGACCGATCCCGGCGCACCGGTGCCCATCGAGATGGTCACCACCTCGGGCAGCGGCCTCGATCCGCACATCTCGCCGGAGGCGGCCTATTTCCAGCTTGCCCGCGTCGCCAAGGCGCGGGGCGCCGATGCGGCCTTCGTCCGCAACCTCGTCGACCAGCATCTGGAGGGCCGCGAGCTGGGCTTCATGGGTGAGCCGGTGGTCAATGTGCTCAAGTTGAATTTGGCGCTCGACGCTGCGATTGCGCCCTGACAAGGTCGCGCCGGAGTTCTAACACTGTAAGAACTCCGGCGCGCATAGCGATACAAAGAATAGATGCCAGACGACATCAGAGACAAGGAAGGCAGGCCTTCGCCGGACGCGCTGCTGGAGACAGCCGAGCGTGAAGGACGCGGCCGTCTCAAGATATTCCTTGGCGCCGCACCTGGTGTCGGCAAGACCTACGAGATGCTGATGTCGGGCCGCGCCCGGCTTGCCGATGGCACCGACGTCGTCATCGGCGTCGTCGAGACCCACGGCCGCAGGGAAACCCAGGCGCTGGTCGAGGGCTTCGAGATCGTCCCGCGCAAGGCGGTCGACTACAAGGGCCGCTCCCTCGAGGAAATGGACCTCGACGCCATCATCGCCCGCCACCCGGCGTTGGTGCTGGTCGACGAACTGGCGCATACAAATGCCCCCGGCAGCCGCCATCCCAAGCGCTACCTCGACGTCCAGGAAATCCTCGGCCGGGGCATCGACGTCTACACCACGCTCAACATCCAGCATGTCGAGAGCCTCAACGACATCGTCGCCCAGATCACCCGCGTCACCGTGCGCGAGACGGTGCCGGACTCTGTTATCGACCGCGCCGATGACGTCGAGATCATCGACCTCACGCCCGACGACCTGATCAAGCGCCTGCACGAGGGTAAGGTCTATGTCCCGACCACGGCGCGCCGTGCCATCGAGAACTATTTCTCGCCCGGCAACCTGACCGCCCTGCGCGAACTCGCGTTGCGCCGCACCGCCCAGCGCGTCGACGAGCAGTTGCTCACCCACATGCAGGCTCACGCCATCGAAGGACCGTGGGCGGCGGGCGACCGAGTCCTGGTGGCTGTCGACGAGCATCCGCGCAGCGCCGCTCTGGTCCGCTATGCCCGCCGCCAGGCCGATCGCCTGCGTTGTCCCTGGGCTGCCCTCCATGTCGAGACGTCGCGCTCGGCCAACCTGCCCGATGCCGACAAGGACCGGCTCGCCGCCACCATGCGCCTTGCCGAACAGCTCGGCGGCGAGGCGGTCACCATTCCCGGCCAGGCAGTCGCCGAAGACATCGTCCGCCATGCCGGCACCCACAACTTCACCCACATCGTCGTTGGCAGGCCGGGCAAGTCGCGCTGGCGCGAATATTTCGAGGGCTCGGTCACCCACGACCTGATCCGCCAGGCCGGCAACATCTCCGTCCACGTCGCCTCGGGCACGGATCAGGATGCGGCCCTCGCCTCGCAGGCCGTTAAGACCGCTGCCCCGCGCCGCAGCTTCGACTTGTGGCCCTACTTCATCGCGACGCTGCATGTCACCGGCGCGCTGGTGGTCGGCTTCCTGCTCGACCAGTTCCTCGACGTCCGTTCCATTGCACTCGTCTTCCTGATGGCGGTGCTGACCTCTGCCGTGACGCTCGGCCTGTGGCCGGCGCTGTTTGCCTCGCTGCTCAGCGCCGGCACCTACAACTTCTTCTTCCTGACGCCGCTCTACACGCTCGACATCGGCGATCCCGAGAGCGTGGTCGCATTCCTGTTTTTCCTCATTGTTGCTGTCATCGCTTCCAACCTGACCGGCCGCGTCCAGCGCCAGGCCGCCGCCGCGCGTGAACGTGCGCGCATGACCGAGGACCTCTACCTTTTCGCAAAGAAGCTCGCCGGCACAGGCACGCTCGACGACGTGCTCTGGGCCACCGCCTTCCAGATCGCCTCGATGCTCAAGGTTCGCGTCGTCCTGCTCCTGCCCGAGGATGGCAGCATCGCCGTCAAGGCCGGCTATCCGCCCGACGATACGCTTGTCGACGCCGACATTGCCGCAGCCAAATGGGCCTGGGAGCACAACCGCGCCGCCGGCCGCGGCGCCGACACCTTGCCAGGCGCCAAGCGCCTCTATTTGCCGCTGCGTACCGGGCGCATGGCGGTCGGTGTCGTCGGCCTCGACAACGACCGCCAGGGTCCGTTGCTGACGCCGGAACAGCAGCGTCTGTTCGACGCGCTGGCCGACCAGGCAGCGGTTGCCATCGAGCGCATCCAGCTCGTCGCCGATGTCGATCGCGCCCGGCTCGCCGTCGAGGCCGACCGGCTGCGCTCGGCGCTGCTCACCTCGATCTCGCACGACCTCAAGACGCCGCTCGCGGGTATCATGGGCGCGGCAGGCGCGCTGCGCGAGTTCGGCACCTCGTTGCCGGAGGAGGGCAGGGCGGAGCTCGTCACGACCGTGCTCGACGAGTCAGAACGTCTCAATCGATTCATCGCCAACCTGCTCGACATGACCAAGCTCGAGTCGGGCGCCATGGAGCCCAACTACGCGCTGCACTATGCCGGCGACATCGTCGGTTCGGCCTTGCGCCGCGCTGCCAAGATTACCGCCCAGCACAAGACCGAAGTCGACATGCCGGCCGATTTGCCGATGCTGAAGCTCGACCCGGTGCTGTTCGAACAGGTGCTGTTCAACCTGCTCGACAATGCCGCGAAATATGCCCCCGAGGGTTCGCTGATCCGCATCCGCGGCTGGGCCGACGGCACTTCGGTCGCGATCCAGATGATGGATGAGGGCCCCGGCATCCCGCAGGCGGATCTCGAACGCATCTTCGATACGTTCTACCGCGTCCGCAAGGGCGACCACGTCCGCGCCGGCACCGGGCTTGGCCTGTCGATCTGCCGCGGTTTCGTCGAGGCGATGGGCGGCACCATCGTTGCCTCCAACAGGGCCGATCGCCCCGGCGCGGTCTTCACCATCACCATGCCGGTGCCGGCCGAGCGGCCAAGCCTGGACGGACCGAACATGGATGGAATTGCATGACCAGCGCGTCGGTGAAGATCCTGATCGTCGATGACGAGCCGCCGATCCGCAAGCTGTTGCGCGTCGGCCTCGGTACCCAAGGCTATGCCATCAGCGAGGCGCCGAATGGCAAGACGGCGATGACGTTGGTCAAGGAGGAAAAGCCGGATCTCATCCTGCTCGATCTCGGCTTGCCCGATATGGCCGGCCACGACCTACTCGCCGCCTGGCGGGCGGAGGGGCTTGCGGTGCCCGTCATCATCCTGTCGAGCCGCACCGACGAGGCCGGCATCGTCAAGGCGCTGGAACTCGGCGCCGATGACTATGTCTCGAAACCCTTCGGCATGAACGAGCTTGCCGCCCGCATCCGCACCGCGCTTCGACACCGGTTGCAGCAGCAGGGCGAAAAGCCGGTGTTCCAGACCGGCGAGTTGTCGGTCGACCTGGTCAAGCGCATCGTCAGGCTGGCCGGGCAGGAGGTGAAGCTGTCGCCCAAGGAATACGACATCCTGCGCGTGCTCGTGCAGCACGCCGGCAAGGTTTTGACTCACCGCTTCCTGCTCGAACACGTCTGGGGCGGTTCGGCCGACGTGCAGTATCTCAGGGTCTATGTCCGGCAACTGCGCCAGAAGATCGAAAAGACCCCCGACGAGCCGCAATTCATCACCACCGAGACCGGTGTCGGCTACCGGCTGCGCGAAGCCGATTGAGGCAACGGCGAGGGCTCCGCCGTCAGGGCAAAGCCGAACGCTGCATTTCGTCGGGCCGCAGCGTTAGCACCGACACGCCTGACGCCGTCACCGCAACCGTGTGCTCGAACTGCGCTGAAAGCGACCCGTCCCGCGTCACCACGGTCCAGCCGTCGTCCTCGGTCCGCACGCTGCGCCGACCGCGATTGAGCATCGGCTCGATGGTGAACACCATGCCCTCGCGCAGCGTGAGCCCGGTGCCCGGCTTGCCGTAGTGCAGGACCTCGGGCTTCTCGTGCATCTCCCGGCCAATGCCGTGGCCGCAAAAGTCGCGCACCACCGAATAGCCGTTGCGCTTGGCATGACGTTCGATCGCCCAGCCGATGTCGCCGAGCGTGGCGCCGGGGCGAACCGCCCTGATGCCCTGCCACAGCGCCTCTTGGGTGATCTCGACCAGCCTCCGGGCGGCCGGGTGCACCTCGCCGACGAGATAGGTCTTGCTGGAATCGGCGATGTAGCCGTTCTTCTCCAGCGTGATGTCGAGATTGATGATGTCGCCGTTCTTGAGCACGTCCGATTGCGACGGAATGCCGTGGCAGACCACCTCGTTGATCGACGAATTCAGCACGAAGCCATAGCCGTACTGGCCCTTGCTCGCAGGGCGGGCCTGCAGGTCGTCGACGATGAAACGCTCGACCATGTCGTTGATCTCGAGCGTCGACCTCCCTTCGAGCGGGGTGCGATCCAAAAGCGCGAACACAGACGCCAGAAGCCTGCCGGACTCGGCCAGCAACAGCAGTTCCTCGGGCTGCTTGGTCATGCGGTCGCAGCCAGGGACTGGGCCGACACGCCCGCGGAAATCAGCTCGCGCTCCATGATCTCGTTGAAGCTCAGCGTCGGATTGGTCTCGCACAGCATGCCGACCTTGATCCAGAAGCCGGCCTGCGCGTTGATCGAGCGGCACGACACCTTGCTCGCCCGGCGCAGCTGCTCGTGCAGCTCATCGTCGATGTTCACAATGCCCATGGGGGTTCTCCATATACGATTCATATACATAACGTATATGGAGAAGCCAAGCCCTGAAAACACGATCGCCCCCTCCGCTGAACGAAGGGGGCAAATGAGCTTGCTTGGAAAAATCTGCGGTCAAACGTCCAGGTTGGCCACGCTCAGCGCGTTCTCCTGGATGAAGTCGCGGCGCGGTTCGACCTCGTCGCCCATCAGGCGTGCGAACAGCGCATCGGCGTCGGTGGCGTCGTTGACCTTCACCTGCAGCAGCGAGCGCACGTTCGGATCGAGCGTGGTTTCCCACAGCTGCTCGGCGTTCATTTCGCCCAGGCCCTTGTAGCGCTGCATGGTCAGGCCTTTGCGGCCCGAAGCGAACACCGCGTTCAGCAACGCCAGCGGTCCCGCCAGGGCTTCCGAGGTTTCCTTGCGGCGCAGCACCGGCGGCTGGGCATAAAGCTCGGTGAGACGACCGGCATAGCGGTCGAGCGCACGCGCGTCTGCCGAGTTGATCAGCGCCATGTCGAGATGCACGCTCTCCTTGACGCTGCGCAGCGTGCGTTCGAACACATAGCCGCCGGAGCCGTCATTGTCGGTCGAGATGTGGCCGGTCCAGCCGCGCTCGATGTCCTCCGAAATCAGGTCGAGGCGCTGGGCGATCGTTTCGGCCATCGCCTTGGCGCGGCCGAGGTCGTTGAAGATGTCTGGATTGAGCGCGCCGGCAATCGCCGCCTGCTCGACCACCGGGCGCGAGTAGCGGGTGTGCAGGCCGTCGATCAGCGTGCGCACCCCGAGCGCGTCTGCCACCGCCGCGCGCAGGTCCTGGCCGGTCCGCACTTCACCCGACGACAGCGTCAGCGAGGCCTCGTCGAGGCCGACGTCGACAAGATAGGCCTCGAAGGCACTTTCGTCCTTGAGGTACTGCGAACTCTTTCCGCGCATCACCTTGTAGAGCGGCGGCTGGGCGATATAGAGGTGCCCGCGCTCGATCAGCTCCGGCATCTGGCGGAAGAAGAACGTCAGCAGCAGCGTACGGATGTGGGCGCCGTCGACGTCGGCGTCGGTCATGATGATGATCTTGTGGTAGCGCAGCTTGTCGGCGTTGAACTCGTCCTTGCCGATCGACGTGCCCAGCGCGGTGATCAGCGTGCCGATCATTTCCGACGACAGCATGCGGTCGAAGCGCGCGCGCTCGACGTTGAGGATCTTGCCACGCAGCGGCAGGATCGCCTGGTTCTGGCGCGAGCGTCCGCTCTTGGCCGAGCCGCCGGCGGAGTCACCCTCGACGATGAAGATTTCCGACTTGGCTGGATCGCGCTCCTGGCAGTCGGCGAGCTTGCCGGGCAGCGAGGTGATGTCGAGCACGCCCTTGCGGCGGGTCAGCTCGCGCGCCTTGCGGGCGGCTTCGCGTGCCGCGGCGGCTTCCACCACCTTGGCGATCAGCGTCTTGGCTTCTGCCGGGTGTTCCTCGAACCAGGTGCCGAGCGCCTCGTTGACCAGGCTCTCCACCACCGGGCGGACTTCCGACGAAACCAGCTTGTCCTTGGTCTGCGACGAGAACTTCGGATCGGGAACCTTGACCGAAAGCACCGCCGTCAGGCCCTCGCGGGTGTCGTCGGCGGTAATCGATACCTTTTCTTTCTTGGCGATACCCGAGGTTTCGGCGTAGCCGGTCACCTGGCGCGTCAGCGCGCCGCGGAAGCCGGCCAGATGGGTGCCGCCGTCGCGCTGCGGGATGTTGTTGGTGAAGGCCAGTACGTTCTCGTGGTAGCTGTCGTTCCACCACATCGCCACCTCGACGGTGATGCCGTCGCGCTCCGCCCTGATCGCGATCGGAGCGCCGATGAGCGGCTTCTTGGCACGGTCGAGATACTTCACGAACTCGATCAGGCCGCCGTCATAAAGCAGTTCCTGGCTCTTGATGTCGGCGTGGCGCTTGTCGGACAACAGGATGCGGACACCCGAATTCAGGAAGGCGAGCTCGCGCAGCCGGTGCTCCAGCGTGCCGAAGTCGAATTCGGTCATGGTGAATGTTTCGGACGAGGGCAGGAACGTCACCTCGGTGCCGGTCTCGTCGCCGGCAACGCCCGTCACCTTCAGCGGCGCATCGGCATTGCCATGCGTGAAGCTCATCTCGTGGATCTGGCCCTTGCGGCGGATCTTGAGCTTCAGCCAGACCGACAGCGCGTTGACGACGGACACGCCGACGCCATGCAGGCCGCCCGAAACCTTGTAGGAATTCTGGTCGAACTTACCGCCGGCATGCAGCTGCGTCATGATGACCTCAGCCGCCGAGATGCCTTCGCCGGTGTGGATGTCGGTAGGAATGCCGCGGCCGTTGTCGGTCACGGTCACCGAACCATCGGGATTGAGCGAGACCGTGACCAGTGTCGCGTGGCCGGCCAGCGCCTCGTCGATGGCGTTGTCGACGACCTCGTAGACCATGTGGTGCAGGCCCGAGCCGTCGTCGGTGTCACCGATATACATGCCCGGACGCTTGCGGACCGCATCCAACCCCTTCAAAACCTTGATGGAATCTGCGCCGTACTCGGCCTCGGCGCCGGGAAGGTTCTCGGACTGGTCGCTCATGAAAAACTTTCGTCTGACTGCCGCAGGAGGACGCGGCAGAATCGGCCCCGAATCGCACGTCCGTTGATCCCCAGATATAGGGGTTAAGTGTGGTTTTTCCAAGTTTTACGGGCCTGTTCGGCGTGGATAACGGCGCACGCCGGGGTGCTCCCGGCATGCCCATGGAGCGATGTTCTTGCGCCTCGAATTGCCGCCTGTTTGGAACTTCTGGCCGGCAGGTCTGTTGATGTCGGTCGTTTTGTGATCCTAACTGCCGGCCGCCACTTGTTTTCATCGTACGGCCCTCGTTTTTTAACTGAGAATTGCGCCCGCCCTATGCCAACAACCCTTCCGTCAAGAGCTGATCCCGCGGGTCTTCACCCCACCCTCGAGGGGGAGATGAACGGCCGCATCGCCGCATTGGATTGGGCTGCCACGCCGCTCGGCCCGATCAGCTCGTGGCCGGCCGTCATCCGCATGAGCGTCCGCATCATGCTGTCGTCGGCGGTGCCGATGTGTTTGATGGTCGGACGCGAAGGCATCATGATCTACAACGACGCCTACGCCCCGATCGCCGCGGGCCGACATCCCGCCTGCTTGGGCAGCTCCGTTTTCGACAGCTGGCCGGAAGTTGCGGAGTTCAACCGCGCCGTCGTGACGAAGGTCCTCGAAGGCGACACCGTGACCTTCGAGGACCAGGAGTTCGTGTTCCGCCGCAACGGCCTTCCCGAACGCGTCTGGCTCGACCTCGACTACAGTCCGTTGCTGGACGACGACGGCAGCGCGGTTGCAGCACTCGCCATCCTCGCCGAGACGACCAAGCGTGTCCGCGCCGAAAAGGCGCTTGCCCGCAGCGAGGAGCGGTTGTCGCTGGCGCTGGCGGCCTCGGGCATCGTCGGCGCGTGGGACATGGACATCTCCAGCCGTTGGATCACCGCCGATGCGCGTTTCGCCCAGATGTTCGATATCGACGTCGCCGATGCCGAGCGCGGCATTCCACAGGCACGCTTCCTTGAACGGATCCACGAAGCCGACCGCGACCGGGTGCTGAAAGCCATCGAACAGGCAATTGCCGAACGCGGCGAACTCAGCGTCGAGTACCGCCTCCCAGGTGCAGACGGCGCGTTGCGCTGGGTATTGGCCACCGGCCGGGTGGTCGGCGATGCGGAAGGTGGCGAGCGCCTGCCCGGCGTCGTCATCGACATCACCGAGCGCAAGGCGTTCGAGGCCGCGCTCGCGGCAAGCGAAGCCGGCTTCCGCACGCTTGCCGACACCATGCCGCAGATGGTCTGGTCGACGCGACCCGACGGCCATCACGACTACTACAACGCCCGCTGGTACGATTTCACCGGCATGGCGGAAGGGACGACCGACGGTGCCGGCTGGAACGGCATGTTCCATCCCGACGACCAGGAGCGGGCCTGGAACCTCTGGCATCACTGCCTGGCAACGGGCGAGCCCTACCAGATCGAGTACCGCCTGCGGCACCACAGCGGCGAGTATCGCTGGACCCTCGGACGCGCCCTGCCAATCCGCAACAAGGCCGGTGATATCATCCGCTGGTTCGGCACCTGCACCGACATCCACGAAACAAAGCTGGTCGCCGAGGAGCGCGAGGTGGTTGCGCACGAGCTCAGCCACCGCATCAAGAACATCTTTTCGGTCCTCAACGGCATTATCGGCCTGTCGGCGCGTTCCTATCCCGATCTCAAGCCGCTAGCCGACGAATTGCGCCAGCGCATCGTCGCCATGGGCAAGGCGCATGATTTCGTCAGGCCGCACAGCGCGGCCTCCCGTCCGATCGCCAACAATTCGTCGCTGCAGGCGCTGGTTACGCTTCTGCTCGCGCCGCATGTCGGCGCCGATGCCGGCCGGTTTGCCTTCGAAGGCGACGATGCCATCATCGACGATGCGGCGGCCACGCCGCTGGCCCTGCTCATCCACGAACTCGCCACCAACGCTGCCAAATATGGTGCGCTCGCCAGCCCCGGCGGTCGGGTCGTGCTGAGTTCGGCCGAATCCGGGGACGATTACCGCCTGGTCTGGAAGGAGACCGGCGGGCGGCCCTTGGAAGGCGACCCGCAAGCCGAAGGCTTTGGTAGCCGCCTGGTCAAGCTCAGCGTCGAAGGCCAGCTCGGCGGCAAGCTCGAGCGCAACTGGCAACGAGACGGCCTTGAGGTGTCGATAGTCGTGCCTAAGAGCCAGCTCAGCCGTTCGTCGACACTGCGCCGCTGATGCAGGCAGCCGGTGCCGCTATCAGGGTTCGTCGGTAAGCTGGACGTTTGAATTGTCGGCGAAAAGCCTAAGCCGCACCGGTGGCTCGGCAGGGAGACTATGGCGCCGCGCTACCGCATAGGCGATCGCCTGCCGCAATTCCTCATCGATGACAGGTTTCGGCATCACTCCGATCGTGCCGGGAATACCGTCGCCCAACTGCGAGGGATTGGCGGTCATGTAGAGCACCGTCACCCCGAACTGCTCGGCCAGGACGCGCCCGACATGCGACCCCGTCGGTCCGTCGCGGAGATTGAGGTCGACAAGCGCGACCTCGGCCATATGCGCGAGGTCGAGCGCCGCCGCGGCGTCCATGGCGATGCCGACGGGGTGATGCCCCAGTTCTTCGAGTACGCTTTCGATTTCGGTGGCGACGAAGATCTCGTCCTCGACCACCATCACTTTGCAGTTCGTCATTTTCCTACACGTGGGTTCCTGTTGGCTTTTGACCTGAGGGGCCAACGACCATGGCTGCAATAGGTTGCATTCTAGTTGCTGGAATCTGGTGCAGCGGCAGTTTGTCGCCCGCCTTTTCGGTCGGGCGACAAGGTTCGATCAGGCCGCACGCAACGGCTTCAGCGCTTCGCTCCAGCGGAACAGCTCTTCGAGCATCGTCTTGGCGCTGTCGTCGATCAGCGCGTTCGACTTGAACTCGCCATTCTCGTCGAGGTGCTGGGTGAAGGCCGGGATCGCGATTGCCTCGGGGATCGGCATGATCTTGACCGAGGTCAACAGCAGTTTTTCCGACTGCACGGCGCGCAGGCCGGCCGAAACGCCACCATAGCTCAGGAAGCTCGCCGGCTTGTAGTTCCATTCGCGGGACAGATAGTCGATGGCGTTCACCAGCGCCGGAGCGGCGAAGTAGTTGTACTCGGGCGTCACGAACACGAAAGCGTCGGCGGGCTTGATCGCCTCGGACCACTGCCTGGTGTGCTCGTTCTCGTACTGGCCGAGGCGCGGGTGCTTGGGTTCGTCGAAGATCGGCAGCCCGAAGGCGTCGATGTCGGTGATCACGGGGTCGAACTTGCCGTGCTCGCTTGCAAACGCTTCGAGCCAGCGGGCGAAAATGGGGCCGACGCGACCGGGGCGGGTGCTGGCCACGACGATATTGAGCTGGTGTTTCAAGATTTCAGTCCTTGGTGGGCAGGTATCAAATGGTGACCTGCGGGAGATAGTCGCCTAGACCCTCCAGTGACAAGAAGGCACCTTTTGGTAACCGGTCACATCTGGGTCATCTTGCGGCTCGGTCGCATGGACGCATGCCTCTGCCGCACCTACATTGGGCGGGTGAGGCAGAAAATCTGATGGATACCAGACCGGAACCCTTCGTCCCGCCGGCGCCGATACCGCGCACCAAGCCGCCGTCGACGCTGGAGATGATGCGTATCGTCTACCGCAACCCGCTCGAACTGTGGGGCGAGCCCTCCTACAACGAGCCGTGGATTTCGGTGTCGGGCGTCGGCGGCCCGCTGGTCATCGCCAACGATCCCGGTCTCATCCGCCACGTGCTGGTCGACAACGCCAAGAACTACAAGATGGCGACCGTGCGCCAGATGATCCTCAGGCCGATCCTGCGCGACGGCCTGCTGACCGCCGAAGGCGACGTCTGGAAGCGCTCGCGCAAGGCCATGGCGCCGGTCTTCACCCCGCGCCACATCTTCGGCTTCGCCCAGCCGATGCTCGCCCGCACGCTCGATTTCGTTAAACGCTACGAGGATGCCACCGGTACGGTCGATGTCGCCCAGGACATGACCATGCTGACCTACGAGATCCTGGCCGAGACGCTGTTTTCGGGCGAGATCGCCGGCGAGGCTGGCAGCTTCGCCCATGAGATCGACCGGCTGTTCGAGACCATGGGCCGGGTCGATCCGCTCGACCTGTTGCGCGCGCCTCAATGGCTGCCGCGCCTCACCCGCATCCGCGGCCGCAAGACCATGGCCTATTTCCGCAAGATCGTCACCGACACGGTGGCGATGAGGAGCGACAGGCTGGCCCGCGACCCCGCTGGCGTGCCGCAGGATTTCCTCACCCTGTTGCTGCGCGCAGAAGGCCCGGACGGATTGTCGCGACAAGAGATCGAGGACAACATCATCACCTTCATCGGCGCCGGCCACGAGACCACGGCCCGCGCGCTTGGCTGGACCATCTATTGCCTTGCCGAAGCCACCTGGGAGCGCGACCGCGTCGAGCAGGAAATTGACGAAGTGCTGGCCCGCGAACCCGACCCGGTGAAGTGGCTCGACGCCATGCCTTACACCCGCGCTGTCTTCGAGGAAGCGCTCAGGCTCTACCCGCCGGCGCCCTCGATCAACCGCGAACCCATCGCCGACGACGATTACAAGGGGCTGAAAATCCCCAGGAAAGCCCAGGTGCTGGTCATGCCCTGGACGGTACACCGCCACCGCAAGCTGTGGGACCGCCCCAACGCCTTCATGCCAGAGCGCTTCCATCCCGAGAACAGGGACAAGATCGACCGCTACCAGTACCTGCCGTTCGGGGCCGGCCCGCGCGTCTGCATCGGCATGAGCTTTGCCATGCAGGAAGCGATCATCGCCCTCGCCATCCTGCTCTCCCGCTTCCGCTTCGACACCGTCGCGGAAACCAAACCGTGGCCGGTACAGAAACTCACCACCCAGCCGCAGGGCGGCCTGCCAATGCGGGTGACCCGCCGCTAGACCAGCGCGAACACCCGGGCCGGGCCGCCGGTGCCGCCGCGCACCTTGGGCGCGCCGACCACGATGGTCGCGCCCTTGGCGGGCAGCTTGTCGAGATTGGCGACGCCCTCGATGCCGTAGCGCCCGGCCGGCAGCCAGGTGTTGTGAACGGCGAAGTCGGGTGAGGGGCCATGGTCGAGCGACAGGGTGTCGACGGCGATCGCCTTGACCGTCGGCTTCTCGAGCAACAGCTGCGCCGTCTCGACATGAAAGCCCGGGAAATGCAGCGTCTTGCCGTCGGCGCCGACATTGCGGAATTTCTCGGTCGCCACATGCGCGCCCCAGCCCGACAGCAGCGCCACCACGGCGCCCTCCGGCAGCTCGCCATTTGCAGCCTCCCACGCCTTGATGTCATCGGGTGTCAGCTGCGCGTCGGGATTGTCAGCCGCCTTGGTGCGGATGTCGACCACGACAAGCGGCGCGATCAGGTCCTCGACCGGCAATTCCGCCACGGACTTTCCGTCGGCGCTGAAATGCAGGGGCGCGTCGATATGCGTGCCGGTGTGCTCGCTCACCCGCCATTCGTTCAGGTTGAACGTGTCCTTGGCATGGCTGAATTTCTGCTCGATAAACAGCTGTTGTCCGCCAAAATAGGTCGGGAACTGTTCCCACAGCTCATGGGTCAGGTCTTCGGCCTTGTGCGGCGCATCGGCAGCGAACAGCGGCCTCGGCGGCAGGGCCGAGGCTAGCGCTGCGGCCCCGGCGGCAGTGATGGCTCCCTTGAACAGGCTGCGGCGGCTCAGCATGCCGCTCTTGACGGATTCGATGACGCAGTGATGGCACATGATCTCCTCCTGGGGTTGGGCGGGAGAGTGTGTGCCTGCGCTGGCGCAGCGGCAAGTGGTGCGCTTTGCACCTGACGCTGTCGCTGTAGAAAAGCGTTTCGCGGAAGTTTCGAACGCCGAAATCGGCTGCCAGCCGGGCAGGGCGGCGTATACTGAGGTGCCAGGGGCGTGGCGGAAATCCGCCGCGCAGGTCAGGAGGCCCGAATGCCAGCTCCGTCCCGCGCGCTTCTCGTCCGCATCGCTGGCCGCGTCCAGGGCGTCAGCTTCCGCGTCTGGACACAGCGCGAGGCCCAGCGCCTCGGCCTGCGAGGCTGGGTGCGCAACGAGCGCGACGGTTCGGTCAGCGCTTTGATATCAGGCCCGGACGAAGCCGTGGCGTCGATGCTGGACGCGTTTTGGCAGGGGCCGCGCGGCGCCGATGTCCGAAGCGTCGTGCCGGAGCCGGCCGATCCGTTGGGCGTGCCGGCCGGCTTCGACATCACCGGCTGACAACTCGTCAGGAGCGAACCGAGCGCCTTACGGCTTGGGGAACGGCTCCACCGTGCCCTTGAGCTTGATGGTGATCGGCTCACCGAAGCGATCCTTCGACTTGCCGGCCGGCACGCGGATCCAGCCTTCGCTGACGCAATATTCGCTGACGTCCTGGCGCTCTTTGCCGTTGAACAGGATGCCGACGCCCTGCTCCAGCGCTTCCGCGTTGAAAAAGGGGCTGCGCGGGTCGTTGCTCAGGCGGTCGGGAAGGGTCATCGATATCTCCAGTATTTCAAGGCGTCCATGCCGACGCGAAACGCGATTGCCCGCGCCGCGGCAGGCTTTGCGAGCGCTGTTAAGGGCATTGGCCATCGGGGTAAAGGCCCGCGCTCAATTCCGTCCCTGGAATGCGTTCTCGACATGCACCGGCCATCGCCTCGGCAGCACCGCCACCATGTCGAAGCGTATCGAAAGTTTTCCATAGTCCGGCTGCCGCGCCAGCCACAGGTCGGCAGCGCCTTCGATGCGGCGCTCCGAGCCATAGGCCACGGCCTCCATCGCCTCGATCAACGTCTTGCGCGCTTTCACTTCGACGATCAGCACAAGGTCGCCACGCCTCGCGATCAGGTCGATCTCGCCGAGCTTGGTCCTGTAGCGCCGGGCGACGATGCGATAGCCCTTGAGCATCAGCGCGAGCGCAGCCAGCCATTCGCCGCGATGACCGCGGCCCAGTGCCTTCTGCCGGGCGAGCCGGTCAGTCACCGGCCCCTTCCTTGAGTTCCAGCAGCCGGCGGTAGAGCACGGGCTTTTGCTGCCCGGTCATGCGCGCGGCTTCCGCCGCCGCCTTCGACGCCGGCATCTCCTTGGCCAGCGAAACCAGCAGCTTGTCGATGTCTTCCACCGTCTCGGTCCGCTCCTCGGGCGGTGCCACGCAGATGACGACCTCGCCCTTCGGCGTGTCGGCCTCGGCATAATGCGCGGCGAGTTCCGCCAGCGTGCCGGTGCGGATTTCCTCGAAGGCCTTGGTCAGCTCGCGGCCGATCGCCGCCTGGCGCGTGCCGAGCACCTCAGTCATCGCTTCCAGCGTGTCTGCCAGCCGGCGCGGCGATTCGAAGAAGATCAGCGTGCCGGGCACCGCCTTGACCTCTCCAAGCCGGGTCCGCTTCTGCCCGTCCTTCACCGGCAGGAAGCCGGCGAAGAAGAACGCATCCGAAGGCAGGCCCGAGGCGGTCAGCGCCGCCAGCACGGCCGAAGCGCCGGGAATCGGCACCACGCGGATGCCGTGCGCCTGCGCCTGCTCGACCAGCCGGAAGCCGGGATCGGAGACCAGCGGCGTGCCGGCATCCGACACCAGCGCCACGCTGCGGCCGTTCTCCAGCGCCTCGATCAGCCGTGGCCCTGCCTCGGTGGCGTTATGTTCGTGATAGGCGGTCGGCCGCTGGCGGATGCCGTAGCGGTCGAGCAGCACGCGGGTCACCCGCGTGTCCTCGCAGGCGACATGGTCGGCGCCGGCCAGCGTTTCCAGCGCGCGCAGCGTGATGTCGCCGAGATTGCCGATCGGCGTCGCCACCAGATACAGCGCCGGATCGAGCGGCCGTGCCGCGATCTCGGTCTGTCCGATCACAAAAACCCGCTTGTTGTCGCCCGTCTGCACTCAACCCCGCTCGCCGCCCTGTTCAGGAATGGACGGCTTTCGCCCTGTTTGGCACGACGCGCCCCGGCTTGCAAAACATGTGATCGTTTCTGCCTTGGCTTTGCCACAGTGCGGCGCAGAAATCGCGGCCGCGGATCGGAACAGAGATTCGCGGAAAACGGCAAAAGCACCGGCCATGCCCCATCGCTTCGACGCCTTCATCTCCCGTCTCGACGCCGCCACCAAGGCAGCACCGCCGTCACGACCTGGTGGCGACCAGAACCGCGCCCGCCGCGATCAGCGCGACGCCGAGCCAGTTCGCCGTGCTAAGTCGCTCGCCAAGGAAAATGACGCCAAACACCGCGACAAGAACGACGCTTAGCTTGTCGATCGGCGCCACCTGCGCCGCATTCCCCAGCTTCAGCGCGCGGAAATAGCACAGCCACGACGCCCCGGTGGCCAGCCCCGACAGGATCAGGAACGTGTAGGTCTTGGCCGAAATCGTGCCCAGCGCCTGCGCCTGGCCGGTGGCGGTCACGATGCCGGCCAGCACCAGCAGGATCACCACGGTGCGGATCAGCGTGGCGAAATCCGAATTGACGTTCTCGATGCCGACCTTGGCGAAGATCGCCGTCAGCGCGGCGAAAACGGCGGAAAGTATCGCCCAGAATTGCCAGGTAGAGAATGCCGTAGTCATGTCTGGCTCCGTGAATGTCATCTGTTGGCCGCTGGAAAGTTGCTTGTTCGCCTTGTAGCAGTCGCCGGCTTTCCGAAAGTCCCAAAAAAAGCAGCAGGCACGATGACGAACGCCCAGGTCCAGCCCTATTCCATCTCCGATCTTCGCGACAGGCCGGAATTCGCCGCCGAGGTCGCCGACCGCATCTGGAATGCGTGGTGGCGCGCTGACGGCCATGAACTCGCCTTCATCCGGGGACTGGTGGACGAGAATTTTTCCTCCGCCGGCCTGCCCCGGGCGCTCGTCGCTCATCGTGGCGCAACCTTCCTCGGCACGGCCCACCTGATCGACAACGATCTCGAATCGCGGCCGCAATATGCGCCATGGGTGGCGGCCGTCTGGGTCGATGAAGCCGCCAGGAAATCCGGCATCGGCGCAGCCCTTGTGCAGGCCGGGGCAGAGGCAGCGTTCGAGCAGGGTTTCGACACCGTCTATCTCTGCGCCAAGCCGGCGGTTTCCGCCTTCTACGAAAAGATGGGCTGGCAACGCATCGAGGAAGGCGTCGAAGGCCTCAACGTGTTTTCTATGGAGAGGAAGGCCTGAGCGCAGGCTGGAAGTTGGATCGTTGTTGGCTCAGCGGTGTTGGCGTGGCTTTGTCGGCTTCGCGCTGGACAGAAAGGCATTCTGAACCGCCGAGGCCGGCCGTTCAGTCACGGCATGGATCCCCGGGTCTGCGCAGTTCGCTACGCTCCTGCTCCGCCCGAGGATGACGAAGCTGTGGGAGCGTCACCGCCAATCCCCAACGGTGGCGCAGGTGCCACCAATTGGACCAGTTGTTGTAGGTATTCTCGATCTCCAGCGTCCACGATTAGCGGCGCGAAGCCTCCCCTCGTCATCCTCGGGCGGAGCAGGAGCGTAGCGAACTGCGCAGACCCGGGGATCCATGCCGTGACGTTGAAGCCGGCACCTCGGTCAAATGCTATCACGCTTGCTACCGCACCACGCCCAACGACAAGACCGGCCGCTACCGCGCGAGATCCGCCACCACCGCATCCAGCACAATCATGCCTTCCGGCGTGGCGCGCAGGCGCGAATTGCCGATCGGCGCGACCAACCCTTCGCCCTGCAGGATCGACAGCCGCGCCGAAGACAGCGACTTGCCCGAAAGCTGCTCGTAGCGGGCGAGGTCGATGCCCTCGACGAGCCGCAAGCCCATCAGCAGGAACTCGTCGGCCTCTTCGGAGCGGTTCAGCGTCTCGCCGCCGGTGATGCCGTGGCCCTGCTGCTCGACCAGTTCGGCCCAGCGTTCCGGCAGCTTCTCGGCGATGGTGACGATGCGCCTGCCGTCTTCGACGAAGCGCCCATGCGCGCCGGGGCCGACGCCGACATATTCGCCGTAGCGCCAGTAGGTCAGGTTATGCCGGCTCTCGGCGCCTGGCATGGCGTGGTTGGAAATCTCATAGGCAGGCAGGCCATGCGCCGCCGTGACATCTTGCGTGATCGCATACAGTTCGGCAGCGTGCTCGCCGTCGGGAATCTCGAACTTGCCGGCACTGTAGAGCTGGAAGAAGCGCGTGCCTTCCTCGATGGTCAACTGGTACAGCGACAGATGGTCGACGGCATAGCCGATCGCCTGCTTCAGCTCCGCCGCCCATGCATCCGGCTTCTGGCCGGGCCGGGCATAGATCAGGTCGAACGACAGGCGCGGGAAGATCTCGCGCGCCAGGCCGATGGCGTGCAGCGCCTCCTCGACGTTGTGCAACCGTCCGAGGAAGCGCAAATCGGCATCGTTCAGCGCCTGCACGCCGAGAGACACCCGGTTGACGCCGGCGGCTCGATAGCCACGGAAGCGCTCGGCCTCCACCGAAGACGGGTTGGCCTCCAGCGTGATCTCGGCGTTGCCTGAAATCGTCCAGTTGGCAGCGATCGCCTCGAGCACCGCGCCCACCGTCTCGGGCCGCATCAGCGACGGCGTGCCGCCGCCCAGGAAAATGCTCGTCACCTCGCGCGGGCCGGTGCGGGCGCGCATGGTCGCCAGCTCGGTGGCGAAGGCGCGCGCAAAACGCTCCTGGTCCACCGGATGGTGGCGGACATGGCTGTTGAAGTCGCAGTAGGGGCACTTGGCCGCGCAGAACGGCCAGTGCACATAGACGCCGAAGCCGGGGTCGCGGCTGAGCGACGCAAATGCCATCAGGCCGAACCGAGCTTGGCGCGGGCGAATTTCTGGAAGGCGCGGGCGCGGTGCGAAAGCGCCTCGGCCTGGCCGGGCTTCCAGCCGTGCTTTTCGTCAGCGCTCATCTCGCCGAAGGTCTTGTCGAAGCCTTCTGGCAGGAACACCGGGTCGTAGCCAAAGCCCTTTTCGCCACGCGGCGGCCACACCAGCGTGCCCTCGGCCTCGCCGCGGAAATATTCGGCGTGGCCGTCGGGCCATGCCAGGCAGATGACGGCGACGAAGCGGCCGCTGCGCTGGTCCGGGCTGGCCGCGCCGCGCTCCTGCATGGCGTCTTCGGTGCGCTGCATGGCCATGGCAAAGTCGCGCGTGCCGTCGGGCTTCTCGGCCCAGTTGGCGGTGTAGACGCCCGGTGCGCCGTCGAGCGCATCGACCACGAGGCCGGAATCGTCCGACAGCGCCGGCAGTTCCGTCGCGGTCGCCGCTGCCAGCGCCTTGATGTAGGCGTTCTGCTCGAAGGTCGTGCCGGTTTCGTCGGGCTCGGGCAGGCCATATTCCTTGGCCGACTTCGCCTCGAAGCCGAACGGCGCCATCAGGTCGGCGAATTCACGCAGCTTGCCGGCATTGTGGCTGGCGATCACGATCTTCTTGTCGGCGAGTTCGCGCATCAGATACCCCATATTTTCGGTTCGGCGATCTCCAGCGAATTGCCTGATGGATCGCGGAAATAGATGGAGCGGCCGCCGTTTGGCCACTCGAAATCGGCTTCGATGGCGACGCCATTGCCTTCGAGCCGCACCTTCCAGCCTTCGATTTCGCCAGCCGTGCCGGCAAAGCACAGATGTCCCTGGCCCGACGTTCCGTGCGGCGGCACCGGCAGCCTGGCGTCCGGCTTTGGCGGCTGCCGCGTCGCGTCCGCGTTGAACAGGAGCAACACCCCCTGGCCACAGCGGAAAAACACATGCCGCCCCGGCACCTTGGTGATCCGCTCCAGCCCCATCACCTCGCCATAGAACGTCTCCGCGGCATCGAGGTTGGCGACGTAGAGGGCGGATTCGAGGATGGCCGAGGGCTGCATGCCGCTTGCCTCAGCCCACCGCCATCTTCTGCAGGTCGACCAGCCGGTTGATGCCCTTGCGGGCGAGGCCCATAAGCTGCAGGAACTCTTCTTCCGAGAACGGCACGCCTTCGGCGGTGCCCTGGATCTCGACGATCCCGCCCTTGCCGGTCATCACGAAGTTGGCGTCGGTGCCCGCTGCCGAATCCTCGACATAGTCGAGGTCGATCACCGGCTGGCCGTCATAGATGCCGCAGGAAATCGCCGCGATATGATCTTTCAGCACTTTCTCGACGCTGACCATCTGGCGCGCTTCCATCCAGCGCAGGCAGTCATGCAGCGCGATCCAGGCGCCGGTGATCGAGGCGGTGCGGGTGCCGCCGTCAGCCTGGATCACGTCGCAGTCGACGGTGATCTGGCGCTCGCCCAGCGCCTGCATGTCGACGACGGCGCGCAATGAGCGGCCGATCAGCCGCTGGATTTCCTGCGTGCGGCCGCCCTGCTTGCCGGCCGAAGCCTCGCGGCGCATGCGTTCGCCGGTGGAACGCGGCAGCATGCCGTATTCGGCCGTCACCCAGCCCTTGCCGGAATTGCGCATCCAGCCCGGCACCTTCTCTTCCAGGCTTGCCGTGCACAGCACATGTGTGTCGCCGAACTTGACCAGGCACGAACCTTCGGCGTGCTTGGACACGTTACGCTCGAAGGAGATGGCGCGCATTTCGTCGAATTGGCGTTTGGAGGGGCGCATTCGGGTGCTTTCTGTGGCGAAATCGGAAATTGTCGCCGGCTTGTAGCTCCATGGCTCCGGGAGCGCAAAGGAAAACAGGTTCGCTTGTGTCCTGACGCTGGACCCGGCGGTTGTGTTCGCGGCTGCGGGGTCTATATCATTTGAGGCGGAGACCACGAACAGACATGACCAAAGCGGTAACCGACCCCAGCCTGCAGTCGCTCGACATGCGCTCGCGCGACATCTTCCGGCGCATCGTCGATTCCTACCTGCGCGACGGCGAGCCTGTCGGCTCACGCAACCTGTCGCGCATGCTGCCGTCGTCCTTGTCGCCGGCGACCGTGCGCAACGTCATGAGCGACCTCGAACATCTCGGGCTCGTCTACGCGCCACACATTTCCGCCGGGCGCCTGCCGACGCAGAAGGGCCTGCGCTTCTTCGTCGACGCCTTCATGGAACTCGGCGACCTCTCCGACGACGAGCGTCGTGTCATCGAGGCTCAGGTCAAGGCTTCGGGCGAGGGCGCCACGCTCGAACACATGCTGACCGAGGCGAGCCAGATGCTGTCGGGCATGTCGCGCGGTGCCGGCCTCGTGCTCGCGGCCAAGAACGAGGTCGCCCTCAAGCACATCGAGTTCATCCAGCTCGAACCGACCAAGGCGCTTGCCGTGCTGGTGTCGCAGAATGGCGATGTCGAGAACCGCGTCGTCGAGCTGCCGCTCGGCGTCACCGTCTCCCAGTTGCACGAAGCCTCCAACTTCCTCAACGCCCACATCCGTGGCCGCACCCTGGCCGAGGCCCGACTTGAGATCGCCCGTATCAAGGACGAGACCAAGGCTGCCCTCGACACGCTGTCGCAGGATCTGGTCGAAAAGGGTCTTGCCGTCTGGGCCGGTGCCGACAGCGGCCTGCCGGCGCGCCTGATCGTACGCGGCCGCGCCAATTTGCTCGAAAACGTCACCGCCCAGGCCGACATCGAGCTGCTCAAGCACCTGTTCGAGGACATGGAAACCCAGGACGGGCTGATCCAGTTGCTCGACCTCGCCGAGGAAGGCTCGGGCGTGCGCATCTTCATCGGCTCGGAGAACCGGCTGTTTTCGCTGTCCGGATCGTCGCTGGTCGTCGCGCCCTATCGCGACAAGGATGCCCGCGTCGTCGGCGCGCTCGGCGTCATCGGCCCGACGCGGCTCAACTATGCGCGCATCGTGCCGATGGTCGACTATACGGCGCAGCTTATTTCGCGCATGCTGAGGTAAGCTGAAACCACGGAGGACGGACCATGGCGCTCGAACAGATCAAGGCCCAGATAGCTGTCCTGCTCCAGGAAATGGTCAACCAGCCCGAGGATTCCCACGAATTGCAGGAGCAGTTGCGCGAGAAGCTGAGCGAGCTGCGCGCGCAAGGCCTGCCGCTGCCCAAGGACCTCGTCGATCTGGAAAAGCGCCTCGACGACGACTTCTCCGAGCCGGAGGAATAAGCAGCCAGCGCGCTGCGGACGGGCTCGACTGTTCGCTAGGCCTGGCCGTTCGCCGGGCCGATCGACAGGTTGCCGTTCTCGACCCTTGCGACGATCTCGCGCCCGGCCATGGTGCCCGTGAACTTGACGGTCACGCTGTCGTTGCTGCCCTCGAACCGGACCGTGACCGTGCCGTCGTCATTGTGCGCGAGCGTGGCCTTTGCAGGATCGAGGCGTGTGGCACCGTCGCCGCTGTAGCGAGCGATGTTCAGCGGAGCATTCGTCTCGACGACATCGTTGCCGTCGCCTTCCGCCATCCTCAGCGTCGCGGCCCGATTGGCGGTGCTGTCGAGCTTGATCAGGTCGTTGCCCTTGCCGCCCAGCGCCATCAGGTCGCGGCCGGACAATTGCAGCACATCATTGCCGTCGCCGCCCCCGGCTCTGACCTCGAGGCCGGACAGGTGCAGCACGTCGTTACCGTCGCCGCCACTGGCAAACGCATCCCACCTGGCGGTGACCCGGATGGTGTCGTCGCCATCGCCGCCGTCGATGAAGCTGGTACTGGCTGCGGTGACGGCAATGACGTCGTCGCCGTCGCCGCCATAGAGGCCGGACACGCTGCCCTTGGCGGAAACGGCGATCGCGTCGCGCCCGTCGCCGCCGGAGACGTGGTCAACGCCGCCGGCCGTGGCGATGGCGATGGCATCGTCGCCCTCGCCACCATCGACCAGTCGCACCTCGCGTTGCGCGGAGATCGAGATCGCGTCGGCGCCACGGCCTCCATCGACGATCCAGATCGAGCCTGCCGTGGTGATGGCTATGCTGTCGTTGCCGTTGCCGCCATCGGTGCGTGTCACATCGCCCCGGCCTGCAATGGCGATCGTATCATTGCCGTCACCGCCGTCGACGAGATCGACGGCCGGTTCGAAGCCTGCGTAGGGTTTGCTGCTCGCGAGCCCGAGCACGGAGATGTGGTCGTTGCCCTTTTCTCCGGAAACGCCCATCACCCGGTTTCCGACAACCTGGATGATGTCGTTGCCGTCCGCAGCACCGGCGGAAATGTAGTCCTTGTTCGAGGATATGACCGACAGGTTGAGGTTGCCCGAACCTGTCGCCCTGACCTGCGTGATGTGGTTCATGTCCTCGCCGCCCGTGTCGAACTCAAATCGCTCGACCTCCATGCCGAGCGCGTTGCCGGACGAACTCACCGAAGCCCGGATGCCTTCCGACTCCACCAGGATGCGCATGATCGCCGATACCGCTGCGCTGGGCGAATATTTGAGGCCCGGCAGCGATTGGTTCTTTGCGGCGTCGGTGCCGGCAGGAAGCCCGCCGCGCGCATTCAGCTGCTGCAGCAGATTGACTGAAACGGACGTGTAGGAAATCGTCGGAGTGTGAATCTTCAGCACTGGCTAATTTCCCGGAAGTCTCACGGCACTCCAGGAATTGTCGTCGGTAGACGCTAACGGAAAGTGAAAGCCAAGTTGATTGGAAGACTTTCTTTTTGCGAAATCTATGCTGATCTTGAGTCTTTGCTCTTGTATTCCTCGCCCCATGTCACCTGCCTGTAGTCAAAGCCGTATTCCAGCGTCGGCTTGACGATGCGGAAATAGGGCGACAGGTCGAAGTCGCGCGGCGTGTACAGCGAGTGGTGGCGGATATGCATGATCTCGCGCCGCATGTAGCTCGATTGCGCCGAGGCGCGGCCGGGCGCCCGGGTGATTTCCGGCAGGATCGGGTAGCGGATCTCGCCATAGGCCTCGGCGATCATCGTCGAGCAGATGGCGCGCGTCGGGTCGCCCGACCCGAAGGCGATCATGCGGCGGCGCCAGCGCACCGGCACCGGCGGCCTCGGTATGAAGTAGCGCAGCATGTCGGTGATGTTCTTGAGGTCGTATTTCAGCCCCAGGCGCTGGATCATGAACCTGACGACATGGTCGCGATCCTCCGGAGACAGGCCGTTGGCGCGGCAGATGCGGGTGTTGTAGGTCCGGTATTTCGACAGCGGCACCGCCACGCAGCCGTCGCCGAGGTTGACCTCGATCAGCCGCGGCCGCTCCGAGCCATCAGCGGGTTCAGGCAAGGCGTCGCCGACATAGAGCGCCGAATGCGACCAGGTCGACTGGGTCAGGTACTTGATGACGGCCGAAATGCGCTGGTTGCCCTCGATCAGCAGGATGTCGCCGGGTTCCAGCGTCCGGCGCAAGGTCTCCGGATCGGACGGCGTATAGGGTTCGTAGCCGGAGGATGCGACCTGCAGTCGGGCGGCAAGCCAGCGGCCAATGCGGTCTAGTAATGTGTCGGTCTTTTGCGTCATGACGCACAGGACGTAACATGAGCCGGCCCGGGGAGGCCAGCCGCAGCCGCATCAGTCCGCTTCGTTCTCCGCCATGCTGTCGTTCAGGTCCTGGCGGGCCTTCTTGGCGAGCTTGCGCGCGGCGCGCCTGGGCTTTTCCTCGAACAGCTTGGCGGCATCGGCAAGGCAGAGCTTGCGCAGTGCTTTTTCCGCGCGCCTGAGCAGCCGGACCAACTGTTTCGGCTCGGGGCCGTCGAAGGGCGCTTCGCGTGCCTCGATTAGCGCGCGCATGACGAACACGTCGTGCAACTCGCCCAGGCTTTCGCCCAGTTCTTCGGCGCGTTCGCGGCGCGGCTTGACGGGTGCGGGCCAGAGCTTGCGCAGCAGCGCCAGATGCGCGGCATGCGTCTTCACTGCCTTGCGCAGGTCGTGGAAATCGTTGGGCTCGCCGCGTTCGCGCGATTGCTCCAGTGCCTTGCGCGCATACCGCAAAGTTGCCAGCGCCCCGTCGGCAAGCACATCTGCCGCATTTTCCGGATGATCGGGGAGGATGAGCATTTCGAGCGCGACCATGCCGGCCTGGCATTCCGCGACGGCGTTGTCGAGCACTGCGCCGAGCCCTGCCTGGCCGTAGGCAGCTTCGGTGCGGTGGCGCGCCAGCATGGCGCGAATGCCGGCAAGGCCGGCGCCATCGGCGTCCTCGGGAAAATCGGCGATCAGCCGGTCGATCGTCTCGATCAGCGCCGTCGCCTGGCGCGGGCCGGCGATCGACAGCGAGATGTCGCGGTAGCGGTTGTTTTCGGCGCGGCAGAACGCTTCGTCGCCCGGGTGAACCAGGCGCAGCAGCGCGCGCAGCGCCTTGATGCGCTTGCGGGCGCTGTGCAGCGATTTTTCCGGGTTGTCGCGGGCAATGTTGAGATGCGCGACGATCTTGTCGATCTCCCCGCCGGCAATGCGGCGAACCTCTGCGGTAAGCGCCAGCCGGGGATCGATGCGAAAGCTCATGCGACGGCTTCCGGCACGTCGCTGAGGGCCAGCGACGCGTTGTAATAGCGCGCGTCGTCGGTGACTTCCTGGCCGATCCACGCCGGCAGGTCCGATGCCGGCACGTCGTCCGGCGTTTCCAGTTCCGCAATCACCAGGCCGCTCAGCTCCCCGCCGAATACATCGATCTCGTAGAGTCGCCCGCGATGGCTAACATGGTGACGTGTCTTCTCGATGACACGGCCGACGGCGAAACCGGCCATCTCCTCGGCTTCGGCCAACGGCACCTGATATTCGAACTCGTCGCGTTCGCGGCCCCGGGAGCCGAATTTCAACGTCAGCGTCGCGCGCTTGCCGTCGGAAATCCGAAGCCGGACCGAGCGGCCCGTATTCGAGGCGAGATAGAACTGCCGGATGCGAATCCTGTCTTCGACAAGGCTCCGCCATTCCGGTCCCTTCACCAGGAATTTGCGTTCGATTTCCTTTGCCATGGCGGTAGTAAAGCGCGCCCCGTCCTGCAGCGCAACAATTCACTTGACTTTAATCAATCGATTGATTAAATAACGAGTATGAGCAAGACACAGACCCCGCAAACGACCACCGCAGCCGACGCCACCCGCATGGCGCTGGTCAAGGCAGCGCTTCAGCTTTTCGGCCGGCAGGGCTTCGACGGCACCTCGACCCGCGAGATCGCGGCCGCCGCCAATGCCAATATCGGCTCCATCGCCTATCATTTCGGCGGCAAGGAAGGGCTCCGGCTGGCCGCCGCCGATTACATCGTCGAGACGATTCAGACCATTGCCGCCCAGGCCTTCGGCAGTTCCGCTCCGGCCCTGCCGGATAACGCCGAGCAGGCCGAAGCGCAGCTCGACGCCACGGTCGAGCGCATGGTCGGCTTCATCGTCGCGCGTCCCGAGGCTGGCGAGATCGTCCAGTTCGTGCTGCGCGAACTGTCGACGCCGACCGACGCGCTCGATCGCATCTACAGCGGCGTCTTCGAGCCGGTTCACCGCAGGCTGTGCCAGCTCTGGGCGACGGCCACCGGCGAGCAAGCCGAAAGCGAGAAGACCCGCATCAGCGTGTTCATGATGATCGGCCAGGTCGTCTATTTCCGCATCGCCCGCGCCGCCGTCATGCGGCGCATGGATTGGGCCGACATCGGTCCCGCCGAAGCCGCCAAGGTCATCGGCATCGCCAAGGAAAACGTCGCGGCCATCATCGCCGCGCGAAAGGCAGGAAAGCCATGAGTATCCTCTGTTCCATTCCCTTCGCCGCATCCCTGTTCACAGCCTGCGCCGCCCCGGCACCGCTCGCCGTCGGCTACGTCGAGGGCGACTATGTCCTGCTCGCCCCCATTGAGGTGGCGCAGGTGGAGACGGTTTCCGTCCGCCGCGGCGATCGCGTCCAGGCGGGCAGGCCGATCGTCTCGCTCGAAAGTGGCGACGCCAGGATCGCCGTGACCCAGGCCGAGGCGGCCCTTGCCCAGGCAAGGGCGGAACTCGCCGATCTCAAGGTCGGCAAACGTCCCGAAGAGATCGCGGCCCTCGAGGCGACTGTCCGCTCGGCCAAGTCCCAGGCCGAGGAAGCGAACCGCGTTCAGGCACGGACGCAGGATCTGTTGAAGCGCGGCATCGCCACCCAGGCCCAGATGGACGAAGCAAGAACGCGGGTCGAGGTCGCGGAAGCGGCCATCGGTCTTGCCGAAGCCAACCTGAGCGTCGCCGGCCTGCCCGCGCGCGCGGAAGCCATCAAGGCTGCCGAGAAGGAGGTCGAGCAGGCGGAGTCGGCCCTCGGCCAGGCTCGCTGGCGGCTTTCCAAGCGCGCGCTTGCCGCACCCACCGACGGCCGCGTCGACGATGTCATCCGCAATGCCGGCGATACTGCCGGACCGTCGTCTCCGGTGGTCTCGGTGCTGCCGGACGGTGCGGTCAAGCTGACGCTGTTCATCCCCGAGACCGCCTTCTCCTCGGTTCATGTCGGCACGCGGCTGGCCGTACGTTGCGACGGCTGCCCCGAGGGGCTAACGGCCAAGGTCAGCTATGTCTCGCCCGACCCCGAATTCACCCCGCCGGTGATTTACTCGCTCGAGAACCGGCAGAAGCTCGTCTATCTCGTCGAGGCCCGCCCGGAAGACACGGGCTCCGCCCTGCAGCCGGGGCAGATCGTCGATGTGGCACTGGAAGAGAGCGAATAGCGAATAGGGGGTAGCGAATAGTGCAGCACGCCATGACAGCCGCGCTCGTCCCTACTCCCTACTCCCTACTCCCTACTCGCCATTCGCCATTCCCTACTCGCTCCGCTGCCGGAGGCAGCACCCAATGAACGCCATCGAAGTCACCAACCTGGTCAAGCGCTTCGGCAACAAGACCGTCGTCGACCACGTCACCATGACGGTCGCCGAGGGCGAGATCGTCGGCTTCCTCGGGCCCAACGGCTCGGGCAAGACCACCACCATCCGCATCATGTGCGGCCTGCTCACGCCCGATGAGGGTGACGGCCAGGTGCTTGGTTATGACCTGCGCACCGACGGGCTGAAGATCAAGCGCGAAGTCGGTTACATGACGCAGAAGTTCTCGTTCTACGAGGACCTGACGATCGGCGAGAACCTCGAATTCGTCGCCCGGCTCTACAAGCTCCGGCTGGTCGAGGAACACGTCGCCCGCACCCTCGACGAACTCGGCCTGACCAGCCGCCGCAACCAGCTCGCAGGCACGCTGTCGGGCGGCTGGAAGCAGCGCCTGGCACTCGCCGCCTGCATCATGCACAAGCCGAAGCTGCTTCTGCTCGACGAACCCACCGCCGGCGTCGATCCCAAGGCGCGGCGCGAGTTCTGGGACGAGATCCACCGGCTGGCGCGCGGCGGGCTCACCGTCCTGGTCTCGACCCACTACATGGATGAGGCCGAGCGCTGCCACCGCATCAGCTACATCTCCTATGGCAAGATGCTGGCTTCCGGCACCGTCGAAGACGTCGTGCGCAATGCCGGGCTGACCACCTTCGTCGTTTCCGGCCCGCGCCTCGACCAGATCGCCGCCGCACTCGAGGGCAGGCCCGGCGTCGAGCAGGTCGCGCCGTTCGGTGCCACGCTCCACGTCGTCGGTTCCGACCGCCAAAAGCTCGAAGCGGCACTTGCCGACATCCGCGGCCGCAAGGACGTGACCGTCGAACCGGGCGAGACCAGCCTGGAAGACGTGTTCATCCAGTTCATGGCCGGCTCCAGGGACAACATGTCATGACAAGCCTCACCAACGGCATCTTCTCCTTTGCCCGGCTCGGCGCATTGCTGACCAAGGAGTTCATCCAGATGCGGCGCGACCGCATCACCTTCGCCATGATGCTGGGCGTGCCGCTGATGCAGCTCGTGCTGTTCGGCTTCGCCATCAACAGCGACCCCAAGAGCCTGCCGGCCGCGCTCGTTGCCACCAGCAACGACCAGTACACGCGCGCCATGGTCTCGGCGCTGCAGAATACCAACTACTACCGCTTCGACCACATCGCCGAAACCGCAGCCGAGGCCGAGGAGCTGATGGCCAGCGGCGAGGTCGCCTTCGTCGTCACCATCCCCGCCGATTTCGGCCGCCGGGTGGCCAGCGGCGACGCGCCGCAGATCCTGATCGAGGCCGATGCCACCGATCCCTCCGCGTCCAGCGGCGCAGTGTCGACGCTCGGCACCGTCGCCAACCAGGCGCTGCTGAGAGCACAGGGAATGCAGGCAGCTGCGGCAGAGGCGGCCAAAGGCCAGCTCGAGGTCGTCGTCCACCGCCGCTACAATCCCGAAGGCATCTCGCAATACAACATCGTGCCCGGCCTGCTCGGCGTCATCCTGCAGATGACCATGGTGATGATGACCTCGATGGCGCTGACGCGCGAAACCGAGCGCGGCACCATGGAGAACCTGCTTGCCATGCCGGCAAGCCCGGCCGAGATCATGCTCGGCAAGGTGCTGCCCTATCTCGTCGTCGGCGCCGTCCAGGTGGCGGTGGTGCTGATCGCCTCGAAGCTGCTGTTTTCCATCCCCTTCATCGGCTCGCTGTCCTTGCTGCTGTCGGCGATCCTGGTCTTCGTGCTGGCGCTGGTTCTGCTCGGCTACACCATCTCGACCATTGCCCGGACGCAGATGCAGGCGATGCAGCTGACCTTCTTCTTCTTCCTGCCGTCGATCCTTTTGTCGGGCTTCATGTTCCCCTATCGCGGCATGCCCGGCTGGGCCCAGGCGCTGGGCGAGATCCTGCCGCTGACGCATTTCCTGCGCATCATCCGCGCCGTCATGCTCAAGGGTGCCGAGTTCCCGGCCATCGCCGCCGAGGTCGGCATACTCGCCTTGTTCGTCGCGGTCTTCGCCGGCCTCGCGCTGTTCCGCTTCCGCCGCACGCTGGATTGAGTTCCACTGGCCATTGGCCGCACCGGGCCGAGGGTGCGGCACATGCTTTTCTCAGCCATTCGTCTGAGGCCGCACATTTGCGGGTTGGCATTTGGCGCCCGCTGTCTAACATGATCGCAACTTGCGCGGGGGGAGCCGACGCAAGGCTTCAGATTCACAGGGAGGACACCAAGATGCTGAATGTAAAGACCAGGTTTCTCGCCGCTGGCGCGGTAGCAATGTCGATGGCGTTTGCTGCCATGCCGGCCAACGCCCAGCAGTTCATCAACGTGCTGACTGGCGGCACCTCCGGCGTTTATTATCCGCTCGGCGTGGCGCTGTCGGAGATCTACGGTAAGAGCATCGAGGGCGCGCGCACCCAGGTGCAGGCTACAAAGGCCTCGGTCGAGAACCTCAACCTGCTCCAGCAGGGCAAGGGCGAGATCGGCTTCGCCCTCGGCGACTCGGTGGCGCTGGCCTGGAAGGGCAATACCGAGGCCGGTTATCCCGGCAAGCTCGACAAGCTGCGCGGCATCGCCGCGATCTATCCCAACTTCATCCAGATCGTAGCAAGCCAGGAATCGGGGGTGAAGTCGCTCGCCGACCTCAAGGGCAAGAGCCTGTCGGTCGGCGCGCCGGCATCGGGCACCGAGCTCAACGCCCGCGCCATCCTCACTGCTGCCGGCATGAAGTACGAGGACCTCGGCAAGGTCGAGTACCTGCCCTTCGCCGAATCCGTCGAACTGATCAAGAACCGCCAGCTCGACGCCACGCTGCAGTCGGCCGGGCTCGGCGTCGCTTCGATCCGCGACCTGGCGACCTCGCTGCCGATCACCGTCGTCGCCGTGCCCGCCGCCGATGTCGAAAAGGTAGGTGCGCCCTACATGGCGGTGACCATTCCGGCCGGCACCTATGACGGCCAGACGACCGACGTGCAGACCGCAGCCGTCGGCAACTTCCTCGTCAGCCATGACGGCGTTTCCGAAGAGGTGGCCTACCAGATGACCAAGCTGCTGTTCGAAAATCTCGACAAGCTGTCGGCAGCGCATGCGGCCGCCAAGGGCATCGACCTTGCCAAGGCGCTCGACGGCATGCCGATCCCGCTGCATCCCGGCGCCGAGCGCTATTACAAGGAAAAAGGGCTGATCAAGTAATCGCGGTCTCAGCGTATTCTCGCCTCCGCCCGCCCGACGGCGGGCGGAGGCAATTGCCCTGCCAACTGGAAGTGAGAAACGCTTTCCATGACCGGTATCGAGTCCCAGCCCGCGCCGACCGTCCTTTCGCCTGAAGTCGAAGAAGCGATCGAAGGCCTGCCGCCGGGTTTCGGCGAGGGGTTGGCCGGGCGCATCGCTTTCGGCATTGCGGTTGCCTTCTCCGGCTTCCAGCTGTGGACCGCCGCCTATGGCAACCTGCCGAGCCAGGTGGTGCGCGCAATGCATGTCGGCTTCCTGCTGCTGCTCGGCTTTGCGCTTCTGGCAAACCTGCGCGCCAGGGGCACCGTTGGCAAAGCCTGGTTCTGGACGTTGGGGGTGCTGGGTTTCCTGACCGGCATCTACAACTGGGTGTTCTATTTCGACCTGATCCGCCGTGCCGGCTTCCACACCACGCTCGACCTCGCCATGGGCGCGCTGCTGATCGTGCTGGTGTTCGAGGCGGCGCGACGACTGATGGGGTTGCCGCTGGCAATCATCGCAGGCCTGTTCCTCGCCTATTGCTTCTTCGGCCAGTACCTGCCGCCGCCCTTCATCCATCGCGGCTATGACGTGGCCCAGATCATCGAGCATTTCGGCTTCGGCACCGAGGGTATCTACGGCACGCCGGTCTATGTCTCGGCCGCCTATATCTTCATCTTCGTGGTCTTCGCCGCCTTCCTCGAAAAGGCCGGCATGATAGCACTGTTCAACGACTTCGCTCTCGGGTTCGTCGGCGCCTGGCGCGGCGGGCCGGCGCAGGTCTGCGTGCTGTCGTCGGCACTGATGGGCACCATCTCCGGCTCGGGCGTCGCCAATGTCGTGGCCAGCGGCCAGTTCACCATTCCGCTGATGAAGCGCTTCGGCTTCCGCTCGGCTTTCGCCGGCGGCGTCGAGGCGACCTCGTCGATGGGCGGCCAGATCATGCCGCCGGTCATGGGCGCTGTCGCCTTCATCATGGCCGAAACGCTCAACATCCCCTACGCCGAAGTGGTCAAGGCGGCGCTGATCCCGGCTCTGCTCTACTTTGGCGCCTGCTTCTGGATGGTGCATCTCGAATCCGGCAAGTTCGGGCTCAAGGGCATGGACAAGGCGACACTGCCCGACCCGTGGGATGCGGTGAAGAAGCACTGGCCGCTGGTGCTGCCGCTGGCCGCGCTCGTCTACCTGCTGTTTGCCGGCTACACGCCGATCTTCGCCGGCACCATGGGGTTGGCACTGACCATCGTGCTGATCCTCGGCACGCCGCTCGCGGCGCTGATCGGTCCCTTTGCCTTTCGCGTGGTGTTCTGGGTGGCGCTCGGGTTGGCCGCCGCCGCCTTCATGAAATTCGGCGTCAACCTGCTCGTGCTGGTGATCGGCGCGCTGGTGCTGGCCTGCGCTGTGTTCAAGGGCGGGCGCGAGACGCTGCTGATCTGCGTCGACTCGCTCGCCGAAGGCGCCAAGAACGCGCTGCCCGTCGGCATCGCCTGCGCCATCGTCGGCATCGTCATCGGCACGCTGACGCTGACCGGCATCGCCTCCACCTTCATCGGCGCCATCATCGCCATCGGCGAGAACAACCTGTTCCTGTCGCTGGTGCTGACCATGCTGACCTGCCTGGTGCTCGGCATGGGCATTCCGACGATCCCCAACTACATCATCACCTCGTCGCTTGCCGGCCCAGCACTGCTCGAGCTCGGCGTGCCCTTGCTGGTCAGCCACATGTTCGTCTTCTATTTCGGCATCATGGCCGATCTCACGCCACCCGTGGCGCTCGCCGCCTTCGCCGCCGCACCGATGGCCAAGACCTCGGGCATGAAGATTGCCGTCCAGGCCTCCAAGCTGGCAGTTGCCGGCTTCGTCGTGCCGTTCATGGCGGTCTACACGCCGGCCCTGATGCTGCAGGATCCGGGGCCGATCGCCGCCAGCTTCGGCTATCCCGTCGAGGTCGCCTACATCTTCGTCAAGGCCTGCCTCGGCATTGCGCTGTGGGGGGCCGCGGTGGTCGGCTTCCTGTTCGCGCGCATCGCCGTTTGGGAACGGCTGCTGGCCTTTACCGCAGGCGTTCTGTTGGTGCTGGCCCTGCCGCTGACCGACGAGGCCGGCTTCGCGCTGGCGTTCATCTGGGGCGGCTGGCACTGGTGGCGGTCGCGCCAGGCCGCTGCCCTGGCATGAGCCTGTGCATCGCGGCCGGCTCCAAGGCAGTGACCATGGCGGTCGCCGCCTTCACCCTGTCTTGGACCCATTCGGTCGAAAAGACCCGCTGGGAGGAGGACTGGCTGGTGACGCCGGCCGGGCTGGAGATCGTCGAGGCCCGCGTCAGGGGCTCGGGCGCCGGCATGGAACCCGCCGAAGGCGCCAGGCTGGTGGATGGCTGGTGGATCTACGTGCCCAGGCTCGGGCCGCAGCCAAGCGTCATGCTGGCCGCATCGGGTGCGACCGGCGCGGGCTGGACGCTGTGCGCCGAGGGGCGCTGCATGACGCTCGGCGCCGAGGCCGGCGAGACGGTCGTCATCAGGGCCTGTGCTGCAAACCCTAGCCCCGAACTGGACCGGTGAAAATACCACCCTGGCGGACCATCCCGGCGCTTGAGAAGCCACGCGAGGCCATGTCAAATCACGCCAAGGGGGGACAAGAAAATGTACAAGCTCTATACGCGTGCCGGCAGCGGCGGCTTCGTCGTCGAGGCGGCACTCGAACTGGCTGGCGTGCCATTCGAATGCATCAATGTCGTCAAGGGCACAGACCCCGACGGCAGGTTCCGCACCATCAGCCCGCTCGGCCAGGTGCCGGTGCTGGTGCTGCCGGATGGCAGCGCGATGACCGAGTCGGCGGCGATGTGCCAGTTGATTGCCGAGCGCCACCCCGATGCACGGCTTGCGCCGGCAGCGGGTGCACCCGGGCGTGCCGACTTCCTGCGCTGGCTCACCTTCCAGTCGTCGGTGATGTATCCGGCGCTGCTGCGCTACTACTATGCGCAGCGCTATTCGGCCGACCCGCAAGGCAAAGAGGCGGTGAAGGTCGCGGCCGTTGCCGAAACCGATCGCGGCTTCGGCATTCTCGATGCCGCGTTGCAGGATCGCAGCTGGCTTGCCGGCGAACACATGTCGATCGCCGACGTCTATCTCCTGATGCTTGCATATTGGCATCCCGAGGCCGGCAAGGTCGCTGCGACCTGGCCGGACATCGAGCGCATCTGCACGATGCTGCGCGACGTGCCGGTCATCAAGGACCTGAACGTGCGCCACGAGCTGTGGTGAGGCCGGGAGCGACTCTCGACCTCGGTGCATGGAGCTGTGGGGGCGTGAAGCAGCCGGGCTTGCGCCGCCGGCGGGCGTAGCCGCTAGAGGCGGGTCGAGACGATCGCCCGGCGTTCGCCGCGCAACGTGGTGGTGCGGTGATCGCTGGTTGGCCGGGCGATGCGGCTTTCGTGGCGTCCGGTAACGGTCATGATCAGTGGAACGTTACGCGCGACTGAAGCGTGTTGGTGCGGCGTGCGCAGGCAGGTCCCGGGCCGCGCATGTAGTGGCGCTCGGGGCGGTAGGTCGGTGCGATGAATTCGCGAAGCGCCGATGCGGCGTGAGTGATTTGGTTCCAGATAGCCATTGTTCTTATCCCTGTCCCTTCGGGGCTCGTCCCGAACGTGGAAGCGATCATAGCCGGCGGGTGTGAATCTTCGGTGAACGCGATGTTAATCTTCGTGTGAAAATGCGCCCGATCGGGGCCGAATTGCGTTCTTTTCTAGGCATTTAGGCCTGATCGGGCGGCATTGGTTAAGATGTGTCTTTTGCGCCACGGATGTATCCGCAATTTGCCGTGCGGCTATCCACAGGTTTCAGCCCGTCGTTACATCGAAGGACGGCGTCGGGCAGGGCCGGCTCTGGATTTTGGCTTCAGGCGAGGAAGGTCTTTTCGAATGCGCGCCTGCCCGGAGGCGTGAATTCGACTACGCGGCTGCCGGCCGGCCGGCGCGCCCATTTCTCGGCGATGATCTTGTCGAGGATGGCGCTGCCCAGCGATCCCGCGAGATGCGAGCGACGCACGCTCCAGTCGAGGCAGGCGCGGCACATCGGCCGGCGCGAGGCGCCGAGCCCCGGGGTGTCGATGCCGATGGCGGCAAAGAAGCTGGCGCCCGCCGGGCCGAGCCGGACCGCGTCGTCGTTTTGCACGATGATTTCTTCGGCGACGAAGCGGTCGAACATCGCCACCGCGTGGTCGCCGGCGAGGTGGTCGTAGCAGATACGGGCTTCGCGCATCGACTTGTCGCGCGGCCCCGGCCGGGCGCGCTGGGGCCCGGAGTGGGCGGCGACGCCGCTGATCGCCTCGATCATCGCCGCCACCTCCGTTCCGGCCAGCGCGTAGTAGCGATGCCGGCCCTGGCTCGCCACGGTCAGCAGCTTGCCGTCCATCAGCTTGGCGAGATGCGAGCTTGCCGTGGGCAGGCTGACGCCGGCTTCCAGCGCCAGTTCGCTGGCCGTCAGCGCACCGCCGTCCATCAGCGCGGTCAGCATGTTGGCGCGGGCAGGATCGCCGACAAGGCTGGCGATACGGGCGATGTCGGGGCCTTCCTTCATGGCAGCCTTACCTCCATGGTTAGATGGTAGTCGAAGCGTTCTCGTCAGGCAATGCGTATTCTCCAGCCATGGAAAGGAGCAACGCCATGACACCGAACACCCAATCCGCCACCGCGCCGAAACGCCTGCCGCTCGGTTCATTCGGCCGGATGCTGGCCTTCCTCGCCCGCGGCTATGACCGGCACCTGCAACGGCTCGACCTCTCAGAACTGACCGACGACCAGCTCGACGACATCGGCCTCAGCCGCCGCGACGTGACGCGTGAAGTCGCAAAACCCTTCTGGCGCTAGCACGCCAATCCGGCCGGACGCTTCGATGCCGGCCGAACCATTCCCAACATTTCCGGAGACCAAGATGACCATCACCTGCTTCATTCGCTACCAGATCGACCCCTTCGGCAAGGCGGCGTTCGAGCAGTACGCCCACAACTGGGGCCAGGTGATCCCGCGCTGCGGCGCCGACCTTGTCGGCTATTTCGCACCGCACGAGGGGTCGGCGACGACCGCCTACGGCGTCTACAACATCGAGAGCCTGGCCGCCTACGAGGCCTACCGGGCGCGGCTGATGGCCGATCCGCTCGGCCGCGAGAACTATGAGTTTTCCAAGCGCGAAAGGTTCATCCTGAAGGAGGACCGCATCTTCCTGAAGCTGGCCTCGGGGCCGCATGCCGAAAGGGTCCTGCCGTGATCGCCGTCATCTTTGAGGTCGAGCCGGCGGAGGGCCGGCGCGACGCCTATCTCGGCATCGCCGCCGATTTGCGCCCGCTGCTCGATGGCATCGACGGCTTCCTGTCGATCGAGCGCTTCCAGAGCCTCGCCAATCCCGACCGCCTGCTGTCGCTGTCGTTTTGGCGCGACGAGGCGGCGGTGAAGGCGTGGCGCAACACCGAGGAACATCGGCAGGCGCAGGTGGCCGGGCGTGGTGGCGTGTTTTCGGATTATCGCCTGCGCATCGCCCATGTCGTGCGCGACTATGGGCTGAGCGAGCGGACGGAGGCGCCCACGGACAGTCGGGCGGTGCATGGGTAAAGGCGTGTAGGTGGCAGCGCCTCCTCACCCGGCCTCCGCTGCGCTCGGCCGACCTCTCCCTACGGGGAGAGGAGGATTGAGAGGTAGTCATTCCTCTTCTCCCCACCGGGGAGAAGATGGCCGCGAAGCGGCCGGATGAGGGGGCGACGTGGCTAGGCATTCCCGATCAGCACGCCCGCGGCAAGGACCAGTGCGCCGCCGAGCACCACCTGGAAGGTGGCGCGCAGGAACGGCGTTTCCATGAAGCGGTTCTGGATGTAGGCGATGGCCCAGAGTTCGAAGAAGACGACGACCCCGGCGACCGTGGTTGCGGTCCAGAAATGCGGGATGAGATAGGGCAGCGCGTGGCCGAGGCCGCCGACCGTGGTCATGATGCCGGAGGCGAGGCCGCGCTTGAGCGGCGAACCGCGGCCCGAAAGCTTGCCGTCGTCGTGGGCGGCTTCGGTGAAGCCCATCGAGATGCCGGCGCCGACCGAGGCGGACAGGCCGATGAGGAAGGTCTGCCAGGTGTCCTGCGTGGCAAAGGCGGCGGCAAAGATCGGCGCCAGCGTCGAGACCGAGCCGTCCATCAGGCCGGCGAGGCCTGGCTGGACATAAGTCAGTATGAACTGGCGCCGCTCGCTCGTCCTTTCCTCGTCCTTGACGTCCTCGGGCACGTGCTTGTCGCCCAACCGATGGGCGAGTGTTTCGTGGCTCTGCTCGGCAGCGGCGAGGTCGCCCAGCAGCTTCCGGGTCGAGGCGTCGCTCGTCCGCTTCATCGCCTCGACATAGAAGCGATAGGCTTGGCGCTCCATTTCCTCGGCCTGGTCGCGGACCTTGTCGATGCCGAGCGGTCGCACCAGCCAGTCGGGCTTGCGCTCGTAGTAGCCGCGCACATGCTCGCGTCGGATGAGCGGAATGCGCTCGCCGAAGCGGGCGCGGTGCAATTCGATCAGCGCGGCGCGATGGCCGTCCTCTTCCTCGGCCATGGCGTCGAACACCTTGGCCGATTGCGGAAACTCGTCGCGCAGCCCGTCGGCATAGGCGCGATAGATGCGGCCGTCGTCCTCCTCCGACGATATTGCGAGGGCCAGAATCTCCTGCTCGGACAAGGAATCGAAAGCGCGGCGGCCGAAGCCGAAGACACGGGACAGCATAGGCGAATCTTCCAGTTTAGAATAATTCTAAACTAGGTAATCGACGCTCGCCGGTCAATGCTCGAAGTCGAAGCGTGACTTTTTTGCCGCACGCCGCAAGGTCGTGAAACGGCGTTCCTTGTTATAGCCCAATGTTTGGCTATATAGCCTAATCTCACCTGATAGAAGGCCTGATAGAAGGAATGCACCATGGCGGCCAGGCAGCACGCGCACCACATCGACCCCAAGCCCGTGCTCGAGCTGATCGCCAGCATCGAGGCAGACCTGGCCCGGCTCAAGGGCATGCTCGAGCCTGCGCCGGAAAAGTTCGACCCGGCCAATCCGCACAACAAGACCTGCGACGGCAAGCTGACGCCCGACGGCGTCGAGTGCTGCTACCGCATGTTCGACGAGGGCAGTTCGCGCTACTCGGTGGCCCGCGCAATGAAGATCTCGTTCGCCGCCGCCACCCACCGCTTCAACGCCTGGCGCAAGGCCGGCGGCGAAAAGCGGGTGCGCTCGCTGCTGGGGTGAAGGGTATCTTTTCCTTCTCCCCCTGTGGGAGAAGGTGGATCGGCGCGCAGCGCCGAGACGGGTGAGGGGTGCTGGCTGGAGTCGACGTCTCCTACATCATCGCCGGTCTCTTCAAGGTCGTGCTTCGTCCAGCACCCCTCATCCGCCCCTTCGGGGCACCACAAGGTGAGAAAGGGACGCTGGCTACGGCGCCTCATTCCCCGACAGAACCTGCGCCGCACCTGCCACGGCATTGCGGAAGGCATCGTCGAAACCGATGCCCGAGATGCCCCAGCTGACATGCGGTGCCGGTCCTGCGAGCTGCCAGCTGGCGACCCAGCCGAGGTCCTTGTCGCTCCAAACCACCGTGCCGGTGAGCGCGATGCCGGTCGCCTTGGCCAGTCCGTCGAGCCTTGTCGGATTGGTCCCTGCCATCGCCGCCGGATCAAGACCGGCTTGCACGAGTTCGTCGCGTGTCGGCAGCGCAAGCGGCAAGGCCAGGCGGGCAGCGGCGGCAAGCAACGCCGTACGCATGTCCCCGTCGCGCGGGTCCGGGCTGTCATCGGCAAGCATCGTGCCCGTGCCTTTCATGTCGCGTATCGCAACGACGGCCATGACAAGGGGACGATCGCGCCACGGCTTGCCGCCGAGCGTGGCCAGGAACGCGTCGAGCTTCCCTTCGTCGAAGACACAGGTCAGGTCGTGCGGCCGGTCGTAGCTGCCCTGCTCGTCATGGATCGGGATGCCGCCCATGCGGTCGCGGAAGGTGTGGCTGGCGATCAGGTCGCCGGCATGGCTCGCCTGTTCGGCAACGCGCGGCTCGTTGAGCAGTCGGGAGTTGCCGGTCACCCTGACCACCACGTCGCGCAGGCACTGGGCAAAGCCGATGTCGCGCCGCTCGGGCGCGGTGCCACTCGTGATGGTGTTGACGGTGTAAAGGTCGGATGCCGCTGCCGGGCAAGGCAAGGCCATGGCCAGCAGTGCCGCTGCAATCCAGTTACGCATTCCGCCGCGAGGCATGTGCCGCATTCTCTGTTAGGGTGCGCAACCTATCAGAGCAATGGCCGATGCAGAAGCCAGTCCAACGTGCGGCGGAAGCGGCCCCGCGTGGCCCAGTTCCTGCGACCCTTGCCGAAATTCCCGGCATGGATGAAAAATTCCTCCGGCGCCTGTCGAAATCGAGCTCCGTCGGGCGACATCCGTTTGGCCCGCGACGATGCGGCCTGGAAACGCAGGAGACGACGATGCAGTACATGCTTCTCATCCACTTCGAAGAGACACCGGGAGAGGTTCCCGGCCCCGAGGCGGCCAAGCAGATGGGCGCGCCCTATGCCGCCTACAACGAGGCGCTGATCAAGGCTGGCGCGCTGGTATCGGGCGAACGCCTGCAACCTTCGGCCACCGGCACCATCGTGCGCGTCCGCGACGGCAAGACGCAAGTGCTCGACGGCCCCTTCGCCGCCACCAAGGAACAGCTGGGCGGCTACTACGTCATCGAGGCGCGCGACCTCGACGCCGCGCTCAACTGGGCCGCACGCTGCCCGAGCGCCAGCAATGGCACGATCGAAGTGCGGCCCATCTGGCCGACCCGCTAGGCATGGCTTCTTCCGCGGAACAGGCACGGACGGCGGCCGAGGCCGCTGCCCGCCAGAGCTATGGCAGGCTGGTCGCCTACCTTGCTTCGCGCACCCGCGACGTCGCTTCGGCCGAGGATGCGCTCGCCGACGCCTTTGCCGCCGCACTTGTCAAATGGCCTGAGACGGGCGTGCCGCTGCATCCTGAAGCCTGGCTGCTGACGGTGGCGCGCCGCCGCTCCATCGACCAGCAGCGGCGGCGTGCCGCCGGGGAGGCCGGCCAGGAACACCTGCGCCTGATCGGCGAGGAGCTGGAGCAGGAAATGGCGCGCGAAAAGTTTCCCGACGACCGGCTCGGCCTGATCTTCGCCTGCGCCCATCCGGCGATCGATCCCGGCGTGCGTGCGCCGTTGATCCTGCAGGCCATCCTCGGCTTCGATGCCGCCGCCATCGCCTCGGCCTTCCTGGTTTCGCCGGCGACCATGGGCCAGCGCCTGGTGCGGGCCAAGGCGCGCATCAGGCAGGCCGGCATCCCCTTCCGCATTCCCGAAGCGGCGGAACTGGGCGAAAGGCTCTCGGCTGTGCTGGAGGCCATCTACGCCGCCTTCGCCGAAGGCTGGAGCGATCCGGCCGGGGCCGAGTCCCGCCGCCGCAACCTGGCCTCGGAGGCCATCGGGCTCGGCCGGCTGCTGGTCGAGCTGATGCCTGGCGAGGGCGAGGCGGCCGGGCTCCTGTCGCTCATGCTGCATGCCGAATCCCGCCGCGCGGCTCGCCGCGATGCCGCCGGCGAGTTCGTTCCGCTCAGCGAGCAGGACACGCTTCGGTGGGATGCCGACATGATCGTCGAGGCCGACGCGCTGCTTCAGCGTGCCGGGCTTTTCGACGGCATCGGCCGCTACCGGATCGAGGCGGCGATCCAGTCGGCCCATGCGGCGCGCCGCTTCACCGGCCGCACCGACTGGGCTGCGATCGCCACCCTTTATGCCGGCCTGATGACACTCACCGCCTCGCCCGTCATCGCCGTCAATCATGCGGTGGCGGTAGCCTATGCCGTCGAGCCGGCGAGGGGGCTCGCCCTGCTCGACGCCATCGATGACGCTCGCCTCGACCAATACCAGCCCTACTGGGCGGCCCGCGCCGAACTGCTGTCGCTTGGCGGCGATTTCCTGGAAGCCGGCAAGGCCTACGAGATTGCGACCGGCCTCGAAACCGATGCCGCCGTCCGCCGCTTCCTGCAACGAAAACGGGCGGCTCTCGCCGCCCGGTAAAGCTTCTCCCGCAAGAGGAGAGGGGAAAGTCGCCCCTTAGTTGCCAAGTCCCTCGAACAGCACCGTCGACAAATAGCGCTCGGCGAAGGACGGGATGATGACGACGATGTTCTTGCCGGCGTTTTCCGGTCGCGATCCGACGATCACGGCAGCTTGCAAAGCCGCACCGGAGGAGATGCCGACAGGCACGCCTTCGAGGCGCGCGACCAGGCGGGCGTTGGCCACCGCATCCTCGTTGGAGACCTTGACGATCTCGTCATAGATGGTGGTGTCCAGCACCTTCGGCGCGAAGCCGGCGCCGATGCCCTGGATCTTGTGCGGGCCCGGCTGGCCGCCGGACAGGATCGGCGACCCCTCGGGTTCGACGGCAACCACGTGCAGCGACGGCTTGCGGGCCTTGATCACCTGGCCGACGCCGGTGATGGTGCCGCCGGTGCCGATACCGGCCACGAAGATGTCGATCGACCCTTGCGTGTCGTTCCAGATTTCTTCCGCCGTCGTCGCGCGGTGGATCTCGGGATTGGCCGGGTTCTCGAACTGCTGCGGAATGACCGCGTTCGGGATGGTCTGCACCAGCTCCTCGGCCTTGGCGATGGAGCCCTTCATGCCCTTGGCGCCTTCGGTCAGCACCAGTTCGGCGCCGAGCAGCGCCAGCATCTTGCGGCGCTCGATCGACATCGTCTCGGGCATGGTCAGGATCAGCTTGTAGCCCTTGGCGGCGGCGGCAAAGGCAAGTGCGATGCCGGTGTTGCCCGAAGTCGGCTCGATCAGCGTGCTCTTGCCCGGCTCGATGCGGCCGTCGGCCTCGAGCGCCTCGATCATGGCAACGCCGATGCGGTCCTTGACGGATGCGATCGGGTTGAAGAATTCGAGCTTGGCGATCAGGTTCGCCACCACGCCCTTTTCCTTGGCAAACTTGTCGAGCCGCACCAGAGGCGTATCGCCGATGGTTTCGGTGATCGAGCCATAGATGCGGCCGCGACCGGGCGCACGCGTGGAGGTGACGGGCTTGTTCATCGATTTCGCTCCCGAAATAGGCCTGAGATTTGAGCGACGAAGATAGGGTGTCGCAGGGCAAATTCCGAGTGGGCGTCGTGCTGATTAGGCGCATTTCCCGGAAACACGTTTCCGGGAAAGCCAAATTCTAGGAATGATATTCCTGCTCGTTCCTACTGGCGGACGGCAATCGCTGCCGCGGCACCGACCATGAAGGTTGCGGCGGTGCGGTTGAGCAGCTTCAGCGCTCGTGGTGTCTTGAGGAACCAGCGCGCCTTCGACGCCAAGAGCAGATACGGCACCAGCACGACCATCAGCACCGCCACCGTGATGGCAACCAGGATGCCGTAGTCGCCGAGCGTCAGCGAATGCAGGTCGACGACCGTCGGCGTGATCGCCAGGTAGAAGATCATCGTCTTGGGATTGCCCAGCGTCACCGTCAGCCCGGCGAGGAAGCTCGACAGCAGCCCGCCCTTACCCTTTCTCGCCTCGATCGTCTCGGGCGTGATGCCGCTGGTCCAGAAATTCCAGGCGAGGTAGGCAAGATAGGCGACGCCCAGCCACTTGATGGCCAGGAACACCATGCCGAAGGACTGGGCGACGAAGGCCAGGCCCAGCACCACGGCGGTGAGGTAGGTCAGGTCGCCGACAACCAGTCCCAGCGACATCGCCAGCGATGAGCGGAAGCCGGAGCCGAGCGCGCGCGCCACCAGTGCGGTCACGCCCGGGCCGGGGATGGCGGCGGCAACGGCCAGCGCGCCGCTATAGGCAAGAAATCCTGCAAGGGTCATCGGAAGGCTCGCGCGTCGATCGGGAGGCGACGATATCGCACGAAAGCGGTTTCCTGTGAATGTCGCGACGGTTGGGCCAGCGATCACATTTTCCCGGAAGACGCTTCAGACATCGACATTGGTCCCCGCCTCGTGTATGCGCACGGTCCCGCTGCGGCCTTTCTCGAGGATCGGCCGCCCGATCACGCAGAAAAATTCAGGACGAGACGATGCGACCGGCTTTCGGCGGCATAGACTTTGGCACTTCCAATTCAACCGTTGGCGTCATCGAGAACGGCCGCCCGCGCCTCGTTGCGCTCGAGGGCGAGAACGTCACGCTGCCTTCGGCCATCTTCTTCAACTTCGAAGACAACCAGACGGCACTTGGCCGCCGTGCCATCGGCGAATACACCGACGGCGCCGAAGGCCGCCTGATGCGCGCGCTGAAAAGTGTGCTCGGTAGTTCGCTGGTGCATGAGAAGACCCGCATCAAGGCGCGCCAGATCGCCTTCACCGACATCATCGGCATGTTCGTCGGCCATCTCAAGGATCGCCTCGAAGGCCATGTCGGCGAGTCGGTCGAAAATGTCGTGCTCGGCCGCCCGGTCCAGTTCGTCGACGACAATCCCGAAGCCGACGCCGCAGCCCAGGGCGAGCTGGAAAAGGCTGCCCGCGCGCAGGGCTTCAAGCACATCGACTTTCAGTTCGAGCCGATCGCCGCAGCCCTCGACTACGAGCGCACCGTGACGCGCGAAGAGCTGGCGCTGATCGTCGACATGGGCGGCGGCACCTCCGACTTCTCCATCGTCCGCGTCTCGCCCGAACGGGCCGCGGCACCCGACCGCAAGGCCGACATCCTCGCCAACCGAGGCGTCCACATTGGCGGCACCGACTTCGACCGCCTGCTCAGCATCGCCCACGTCATGCCCGAGCTCGGCTATCTCACGCCGACCAAGGACGGCAAGCGCAACCTGCCGGCCGGCTATTTCATCGACCTCGCCACCTGGCAGCGCATCAACCTGCTCTACACGCCCAAGGCCAGGCTCGACCTGCGCCAGATCCGTTTCGAGGCACAACGTCCCGAACTCATCGACCGGCTGATCGAGGTCGTCGACCAGCGTTTCGGCCACGCTCTGGCGACCAGGGTCGAGAAGGCCAAGATCGAGCTGACCGACGCCGACGCAGCCTCCATCGACGTTTCGCTGCCAGCGGCGAAGTTCACCGCGTCGCTGACCAGGCAGGGGCTGGAGGACACCATCCGCGCCGCGGTCGGCCGCGTCACGGCGACCGTCGCCGATACGCTTGAAGAAGCGCAGGTGCAGGCCAGCGACATCACCGCCGTCTTCCTCACCGGCGGCTCGACCGCCATTCCTCTGGCACGCCAGAGCATCCTGGCGCTGGTGCCGGAAGCCAGGATCGTCCAGGGCGATGCCTTCGGTTCCGTCGGCCTTGGCCTGGCTCTCGATGCGCAGCGCAAGTTCGGCTGACGCAGGCTACGATCTTGCCTGTCGGCGGAGGCGGCCCAGAAGGCCGTCATTCCCGGCCTCGTGAGCGAGCGGAGAGTGTCGGGAATCCATGCCGTGACGATGATGACGTCGTCCACAGTTCAGAAAGCCACGGCCGGAGACTGCGGTCAGGCTACCCGACTGCCTTCTCTGCCTTGAGCAGCTCCTGCGCGTCCTTTACCGAGGCGGCATAGCTGACGGCGGGATGCTTGACGCCGTGGTTGATCAGCATCCGCCGCGTCTGCGGCGATGCCCCGGTGATGAAGAAGCGGACGCCTGCCTGCCGCGCCTTGCGGGCGGCGCCTTCGAGCACGTTCGCTGCTGTTGAGTCGAGAAACGGCACGCCCGAGCAGTCAAGGATGAAGTTCTTGCGCTGGTCGGCGATGCGGTCGAGCACGGCCCCCACGGTCGAGGCCGCGCCGAAGAAGAACGCTCCCGAAATGCGGTAGATGACGGTGTCGGCATCGCCGGCGTCGCTCGCCTCGTATGCGTGGCGGCTGCCATTGGTGGCGTCGGCGACATCCTCCTGCACCAGCGGCTGATCGCTTTCCACCGCGATGCTTTTGGCCATGCGGTCGATGAACAGGATCGAGCCAAGCGCAAAGCCAACGACGATGCCTTCGGTCAGGTCGCGGAACACTACCAGCAGGAACGTCACCATCAGCACCAGCGCGTCGCCCCATGACGAGCGGATCAGTGTGGCGAAGGCCTGTTTCTCGACCATGTTCCAGGCCACCACGGCGAGCACGCCGGCCAGCGCCGCGAGCGGGATGTAGGAGGCAAGCGGTGCGGCCACCAGCATGAAGGCGAGCAGGAAAAGCGCGTGCAGCATGCCTGATACCGGACCGTGCGCGCCGGCCCGCACGTTGGTCGCCGTGCGGGCAATGGTACCGGTCACGCAGATGCCGCCGAACAGTGCGGCACCGATGTTGGCGAAGCCCTGTGCCACCAGTTCGCAGTTCGAGCGATGCCGCCGCCCGGTCATGCCGTCGGCGACGACCGCCGACAGCAGCGACTCGATGGCGCCGAGAAGCGCAAAGGCCACCGCATCCGGCAGCACCGCCAGCGCCTTGTCCATGCTGAAGGCGGGCAGGGCAGGCCAGGGCAGGCTGCGCGGAATGCCGCCGAAGCGCGTGCCGATGGTCTCCAACGGCAGGGTCAGCAGCGTAACGGCCAGAGAAGCCACGCCCACCGCAATCAGCATGCCCGGCCAGCCCGGGCGCCAGCGCTTGAGCAGCAGGATGGTGCCGATGGTCAGCACCGCCACCGCCACGGCTGATGGGTTCACCGTGGCCGCCGCCTCGGCCAGCGCCCTCAGCTTCGGCACCAGCGCACCGGGTTCCTTGCCGCCGAGCGTCAATCCGAACATCTCGCTGAGCTGGCTGGCGAAGATGATGACGGCAATGCCGGCGGTGAAGCCGACCGTCACCGGATAGGGGATGAACTTGATGTAGGTCCCGAGCCTGAGGTAGCCGATCGCCGTCAGGAACACGCCGGCCATGGCAGTGGCGAGGATCAGCCCGTCTATGCCTTCGCGCGCCACTGTCGCCGACACCAGCACGATGAAGGCGCCAGCCGGTCCGCCGATCTGGAAGCGGCTGCCGCCGAGCGTCGAGACGATGAAGCCGCCGATGATCGCCGTGAACAGGCCTTTGTCCGGCGACACGCCAGATGCGATGGCGATGGCCATCGACAATGGCAGCGCCACGATCGCCACCGTCAGCCCGGCAATCGCATCGGCCTTGAACTGCCTCGCGCCATAGCCCTCGCGCAGAACCGTCACCAGCTTGGGCGTGAACAGTTCCGCGAAGGTCGGTTGCCTGTGCTGTCTTGAATTGCTGCCTGCGTCCATCATCCGCACCACTGGAAACGCGGCGGGATCGTCGGCAAGACTGTCGGCGGTCGCCGTCGCGACTACATCATGCGGATCGCCGGGAACCTCAGGCCCTTTTCTTCAGGCGCACGCCCCGGCCGCCGGTCTCGTTCTCGCCGATCAGCTCCACGCCGGCGGCGTCGAGCGCCTCGATGACCTTGGTCAGTGTGTCGACCACGCCACGCACCACGCCCTCGCTCGCTTCCATGCGCTGTATCGTCGGCACCGAGACGCCGGCCAGTTCGGCGAGCGTCTTCTGGTCGATGCCTGCCAGCGCTCGTGCGGCGCGCATCTGTGCGGCTGTGATCACTGAGATGTTCCCGTCTCGATCCGCAACATCAATGTATCATACATTCATGTTGATGTTTCAAGCATCATTATTGATGTAGGGTATATCATTCGTCGCCGGCTTGCGGGCGCATCAGAGTGCGGCTGACCAGCCAGCATAGCGTCGCCCAGGCAAAGCCGGCGCACCAGCCGGCCAGGACGTCCGACGGCCAGTGGACGCCGAGATAGACGCGGCTGATACCGACCATCAGGGTCGTCAGCACGGCCACGGCGAAGACGAAGATCGTCGTCGCCCGTCCGGGCAGGAAGCGCGCCAAAAGCGCGCCGAGCGTCAGGTAGGTCACCGCCGACAGCATCGCGTGACCGCTGGGAAAGCTCATGGTGTAGACCTGCGCCAGATGCGGCACGAGGTCGGGCCTGGGGCGGTCGATGCCGAGCTTGAGCAGGCTCGACAGCACCTGGCCGCCGGCCACCGAGGCGAAGACGAACAGCGCCGGGCCCCAGCGCCTGGTCATGCCGAGATAGATGACGACGATGGCGGTGATGTAGATCAGCACCGACGCGCTGCCGAGGGCGGTGATGTCGCGCATCGCCTCTTCCAGCCAGGACGGGCCGATCGGATCGGCCGTGTTGCCGGCCTCGCGGAAGAACAGCAGGATGTCGGTGTCGAAGGCGTGCGGCGCGGCATCGCGTGCGACCTCGGACAATTCGACGAAGCCCCACAGCCCGCCGGCGATGACGATACCGGCTGCCAAAAGCGAGAATTCGATCCTGTTCCACAGTTTCTGATGCATCGTCCTGCCGTCTGCCTGCTGCGTTTGGTTGCGGAGTGAGGCTCCGCGCGTCGAAAGATGGGAAACCGTCCTCGTCGGGAAAAGACGTTGAAACGAAAATGCCGCGGTGCTTCGCGCCTGAACAAGGCGCTGTTCCGTCAGGCTCTATAGCCAAGGCCGACTTTCGGCGAAACTGTCATGCTACTGTTATCTCGCCCGATTAGCGGTGCCGGCGAACCCCAAGCCGTACACCAGCCAGAGGTCGACATCATGAACCAGCCCTACGATCAGAAATTCCGCACCAGCCTGCTCGAGGACAATGACGGTCCCGGCCACAACCCGACCGACAACCGCACCATGGGCGACATCATCGCCAAGCGTTTCTCGCGCCGCGGCTTCCTCAAGGGCTCCCTCGCCGTTTCGGCCATCGCCGCCACCGTCAGCCCCATAGCCATCATCCTCGCCGACGATGCCCGCGCCGCCGGCGGCTCGGCCTTCAACTTCGACGAGGTCGCGGCCGGCATCGACGACAAGCATCATGTTGCCGCCGGCTACGATGCCGACGTGCTGCTGCGCTGGGGCGACCCGATCTTCGCCGACGCGCCCGAATTCGATCCGCTCAACCAGTCGGCGGAAGCGCAGACCAGGCAGTTCGGCTACAACAACGACTATGTCGGCTACATCGAGCTCGAAGGCTCGTCCGAGCACGGCCTTCTGGTCGTCAACCACGAATACACCAACGAGCACCTGATGTTCCCCGGCATCGTCAAGATCGTCGAGGGCAAGATCGAGGTCGCCCCCGCCGACCAGAAGCGCGTCGACATCGAACTCGCCGCCCATGGCGGTTCGATCGTCGAGATCCGCAAGGTTTCAGGCAAGTGGCAGGTCGTCCGCGACGGCAAGCTCAACCGCCGCATCACCGCCACCACCGAGATGCAGCTGACCGGCCCGGCTGCCGGCCACGATCGTCTCAAGACCAATACTGACGCATCGGGCACCAAGGTCTTCGGCACGCTGAACAATTGCGCCGGCGGCGTCACGCCCTGGGGCACCTACATCATGGCCGAGGAAAACTTCCACGGCTATTTCGGCGGCGAGCTGCCGGCCGACCACCCCGAAGCCGCCAACTACAAGCGCCTCGGCGTGCCGGAAGGCACCTATGAGTGGTTCAAGTTCTACGACCGCTTCGACGTCTCCAAGGAGCCGAACGAGCCCAACCGCTTCGGCTGGATCGTCGAGGTCGACGTCAACGATCCGAACTCGCTGCCGAAGAAGCGCACCGCGCTCGGCCGCTTCAAGCACGAGGGCGCCGAATCCATCGTCGCCAGCGACGGCCGCGTCGTCTTCTACCTCGGCGACGACGAGCGCTTCGACTACGTCTACAAGTTCGTGACCGCCGGCAAGTTCAACCCCGACAACCGCGCCGCCAATCTCGACCTGCTCGACGACGGCACGCTCTACGTCGCCAAATTCGCCGAGGACGGCGCCTTCGAATGGCTGCCGCTGGTCCAGGGCGAAGGCCCGCTCACTGCCGACAACGGCTTCGTCAGCCAGGCCGACGTGGTCATCGAGACGCGCCGCGCCGCCGACCTGCTCGGCGCCACCAAGATGGACCGTCCCGAGGACATCCAGCCCAACGGCGTCAACGGCAAGGTCTATGTCATGCTGACCAATAACACCAAGCGCAAGGCCGACCAGGTCGACGCCGCCAACCCGCGCGCCGAAAACGCCTTCGGCCACATCATCGAGCTGATCGAGGACGCCGGCGACTTCACCGCCACCAAGGGCAAGTGGGAAGTGCTGCTCAAGTGCGGCGATCCCGCGATTGCCGAGGTCGGCGCCTCGTTCTCGACCTCGACCACCGAGAATGGCTGGTTCGGCATGCCCGACAACTGTGCAGTGGATTCCGCCGGCCGCCTCTGGGTTTCGACCGACGGCAACTCGCCCAAGGCCACCGGGCGCACCGACGGCCTGTGGGCGGTCGACACCGAGGGCGAGGCGCGCGCGACCTCCAAGCTGTTCTTCCGCGTGCCGGTCGGGGCCGAGATGTGCGGCCCGCTGTTTGCGCCCGACGACCAGACCGCCTTCGTCGCCGTCCAGCATCCGGGCGACGGCGGCGAGGACTGGGAAGGCTTTGGCCGTCCGTCCTACTACGAGGACCTGTCGACCCGCTGGCCCGACTTCAAGCCGGACATGCCGGTGCGTCCGGCCGTCGTCGCCATCACCAGGCAGGGCGGCGGCAAGATCGCCGTCTGATCCGGACCGAACCGATGTAACGAGAATGGGGGCCTGATGGCCCCCATTTGCTTTGGTTGACGAATCGCAGCCGTCTCGGCATCCTTTTCCTGCGCGTGGCCTACGCCGAACCTCCTCGGACCTTCCCCAGCATGGTCCCCCCAGGAGGCAAAGGGACTTCAGTCTCGGGTCGCTGTCCTTGGTCCTGATGTTTCGGATGTGCTTGCTGGGGAACGCCTTCCGAGACGTGAAAGGCCCGACAATGACGGAAAACGGCAACTTCAAGCGGCGTGTGCGTGCACGTGCCGCCAAGACCGGCGAGTCCTACACGGCAGCGCTCAGGCATATCCGCGGCACTGCGCCAAACGACCTCGCACCTAAACCCAAGTCGCTGCGTTTGGCTGTGGCCCAAACCACCGCCTGCGACGATCCCCGCGACATCGCTGGCCTGCGCGGCTGCGGGCAGGACATGCGGCGCCTGATGCGTGAGGCGCACCGGGCGGGTGCAAGGCTCGTGCACTTTCCCGAGGGCGCGACTTGCTCCCCCAACAAGCGCATCATGTCCAGCACTGGCCGCGACCAGATCGGCCCTGCCGATTGGAGCCGCTTCGAATGGTCCGTCCTTCGCGAGGAACTCGCCGCGACGAGGCAGCTCGCGCGCGAGCTCCGCTTATGGACGGTCTTCGGCTCGGTACATCCACTCACCCCGCCCAACCGGCCGCACAACAGCCTCTATGTCGTCTCCGACCGCGGCGAGCTGGTGACGCGCTACGACGAGCGCATGCTGTCCAACACCAAGATCTCGTTCATGTATGCGCCGGGCTCGATCCCTGTCACATTCGAAGTCGACGGCATCGGCTTCGGTTGCACGCTGGGCATGGAGTCGCACTTCCCGGAAATCTTCGCCGAATACGAGCGGCTCGGCGTCGATTGCGTGCTGTTCTCGACCACCGGCGGATTTGCGATCGATGGCCCGGACTTTGCCGCCGAGATGCAGGGACATGCGGCAGCCAACAGCTACTGGGCTGGTTTCGCCGTCCATGCCCAAAACAGCGCTCCCTCGGGCATCGTGGCACCCGGCGGACGATGGGTCGCGCAGTGTCCGGCGGATGGAACAGCCTTGATCGCCGTCGCCGACATCGACGACAACAGGGGAAATCTTGCCCGCCTCTGGAGGCGAACGGCCCGGTCGGGCATCTACCAGCCGCATCTGGTCGACGACGATCCGCGAAGCGGCGGTCGCGACACCTTCTAGGCCTCAGGCATGTAAAAGAATGCGCTGCCCGCAACGGCCTGCTGCGGGCGGCATCATGATCGGAAGGGATTGCCGTTCCGGCCGCGCGATCATTTCCCGGCCAGTGCCGGCCCAAGCGTGATCAGTGCCACCGCCACGACCGCGAGCCCGACGCCGATGCCTTGGATGCCGCTCAGCTTCTCGCCGAAAAAGACGATGGCGACCAGGTTGACGGCGATCAGCTGGATCACCGCCGACAGCGAGAACGACACCGACATGCCGAAGTCGCGCACCAGCCGCAGCATGATCAGGTTGCCGAGCGAATAGAGGATCAGCGTCACCACCAGCTTGCCGATGGTCGGCTCGATGCCCCAGGTCTTGGCCACCATCGCGGCAATCAGGAAGATGACGGTCGAAAAACCGAGCAACGAAAGGCCGATGGCGGACATTTTCAGGCAAGCTCCCACGAATGTCCGCGATTTGCTCCGAATGCCGCACCGGCGTCAAGCAGGGGGGCGACACGCTCCAACGCTATCGCGCCATCGCGCACAAAAACCCTCCCGTCCAGAGACGGGAGGGCGCTTGGCCAAAAGTCTTGGGAGCCCCTGATTCCATCAGGGATAGGTACACTTGCCCTTCTGCGGTTCACCCTGCGGGCCCGGCGTGCCGGTTTCCTCCCAGTCGCCGCCGTGGCCGGCGCAATAGGCGATCATCAGGTTGCACGACGCCTTGTTGTTGCACGTCTCGACATGGCCCTCGGCCTGTCCGCCGCCGTCCGGCGCCTTGAGCCCGAGTTGGTGCGGCGGCGGGGCCGGCACGCGTGCCTTGAGCTGTGCGGCCGAGGCCGCACCGGCAAAGGCCGACATCGAAAGGGCCAGCGTCGCGATCATCGACGAGCGGATGATGGTGTTGGTCATGCTCATGTCAGGTTCTCCTCTGGGACACTTGCGGCTCGCTGGCCGCCACGATCATGTGTGTCCCGGCGGGAGAGGAAGGTTCACGCGCAGATGGAAAAAATGATCGAGCGGATTCCGGTGTCAGGCGTTGGCTTGTGTTTCGGGGCGGAGCGTCAGACGCCGATGTCGGCAGACCAAATCCTGCACCGCCTTTGATCTCGTCACGGTCACGGCATGGATTCCCGACACTCTCCGCTCGTTTCACTCGCTCACGAGGTCGGGAATGACGGATTTCAGGTGTCGTCTCGGCCAATCGTCAACGTTGGGACGTGGCTAAACACCGAGTCTGCCAGCCAATCGGGTTGGAAATTTGCGGAAGCCCCCCCGCCTCCGTCGTTCCCGACCTCGTGAGCGAGTGAAACGAGCGGAGAGTGTCGGGAATCCATGCCGTGACATCGGGCGAGATCAAAGGCGGCGTAAGGTTTGGCTTCTTATCGGCCTCCCGCTAAGCTCCCATCATGGGACGGAAGGGGTACGTCTACATCCTCGCCGCGCAGAAGAACGGCACGCTGTACATCGGCGTGACATCCGATCTTGCCGCTCGCCTGCTCCAGCACCAGACCGGAACCGGCTCCAGGTTTGCTGCCCGCTATGGCGCGATACGGCTTGTCTGGTTCGACGAATACGATCTGGTTGTCGATGCGATTGCCCGCGAGAAAGCGATGAAGAAATGGCCGCGAGCGTGGAAGGTCAAACTGATCGAAGAGCGTAATCCAGAGTGGCGGGACATCTCCTGGCAGCTGATGCGAGGCGGCACCCGGGAGCATGCCGTGACATTAGTGACGGGCACGGTGGCCCAGAACGTACGGCCGCATTGCCTGGCAGTACCTTCGCACGATACCCCCCAAGCTGTCCGGACCTCGTGCTGCGCGATATGAGCTGAGACTACGAGATCAAACCAGGCGTCGGCCGCCTAGCCCCCACCCACCGGGATCATCGAGACGATCCCGGTGGGTGGGGGCTAGGCGGCCGACGCCTGGTTTGATCTCGTAGTCTCAGCTCATATCGCGCAGCACGAGGTCCGGACAGCTTGGGGGGTATCGTGCGAAGGTACTGCCAGGCAATGCGGCCGTACGTTCTGGGCCACCGTGCCCGTCACTAATGTCACGGCATGGATTCCCGACACTCTCCGCTCGTTTCACTCGCTCACGAGGTCGGGAATGACGGATTCAGGTGTCGTCTCGGCCAATCGTCAATGTTGGGACGTGGCTAAACACCGAGTCTGCCAGCCAATCGGGTTGGAAATTTGCGGAAGCACCCCCGCCTCCGTCGTTCCCGACCTCGTGAGCGAGTGAAACGAGCGGAGAGTGTCGGGAATCCATGCCGTGACATTAGTGACGGGCACGGTGGCCCAGAACGTACGGCCGCATTGCCTGGCAGTACCTTCGCACGATACCCCCCAAGCTGTCCGGACCTCGTGCTGCGCGATATGAGCTGAGACTACGAGATCAAACCAGGCGTCGGCCGCCTAGCCCCCACCCACCGGGATCGTCTCGATGATCCGCGCGGAAAGCCCCAGGTCGTCATTGGTCGCCTGGATGGCGAGTGACCTCACAAGTAACTCGGCCAGCGTGCGCTGGCGCCACCGCTCCGCCAGCCTGGCCAGATCAGCTGTCTCGGCGGCGTCCAGCGCTGCCGAAAAATGATAGTAGCCGATCACATAGAACCGGGTCTGCGGTGCGCCACATGCGTTCTGGATCAGCGCGAACACGTCGCTGCCGTCGCGGCATTCCGGATAGACCGGTAGATAGATCCGGCCGGTGTTGATCCTGCCCAGGAACGGTCCGCCGATGCGCAGGGAGACTGCGCCCAACCGTTCGAGTGCGCTGGCGGCGGCGTCGGCATAGCGCGCGATATCCGGCTCGGAAAGGCCGCCAACGATGGTCGCATGCAGCTTGCCGGCACGCTGGCGGCCGACCTGCCAGGCGATCTTGTCGCTCAACGAAAACGAACGAAGCTCTGCCTCGAACAGCTGGAAAGCTTCGGATCTGCCCAGTTCCCCGGCATCGATTGGCACGACCAGCGAGTGCCGTGGCATCTCGTATCTTCCGTTGAGATAGTCGGTCCCGTCCTTGCCGGCGATGATCTCGGGATGGCCCGGCGCCACCAGCGGCAGATGGGCGAGACGATAGGCCTCGTCGAAGTTCAGGGCCTCGCCTGAAACGAAGCTCCGGCGCGCCGCGTCATAGGCCATCGCGGCATCGTCGCAGAATGTCACTTCGGAAACCTCGGGTGCGGTCGCGCGCCTCACGGCTTCACCATCAGCACCCAGTTCTCGCCCGCGCCGGTCCAGCCCTCCTTGATCATCGGCTCGGAAGCGATCTCGCGGTATCCGGAGCTCTCATAGAGATGCCGGGCGGTGGCGTTGGCGTCCGAAACGATGAGGCTGGTGCCCGTGCAGCCGGTGGCCTCGGCAATCGCGTCGGCCATCGCCAGCAGCCGCGAGCCGAAGCCGCGCCCGCGCGCCTCGGGCAACGTCGCCATGACGTTGACGTACCAGCTGCCGGCGGCCAGGGCCTCGAGCATGTTGAATGGCACGAACATGGCCGGCGTGTCGGGATCCGGCAGCGAGGGTACGATCGGATAGCCGATCAGGCAGGCCAGCACCTTGCCGTGCTCCAGGACGACGGCGTTGCGGTAGGAGAAGCTGCCCTCTTCGCGCTGCGCCCGCTGGCGCCCCACTTCCCAGGGATCGCCGCCTTCCGCCATCTTCGTCCAGAGATACAGCGGCAGGCCGTCGCCGGCCATATTGACGAGTTGCGCCAGGATGCCCGCGTCTTCCTTGGTGGCGGGGCGGGCCTCGGCGGTCAAGCCTTCGTCACTGTAAGCAGCCTTCTCGGCCATGACCGCTCCTCCACTCTGCAGCCGCCCCAGGCTGCGGTCCATATAGGAGCGCGCGTCGCCGCCCCAGTCAACCGCCGCTGTCGGCTGCTGCCCGGGGCAGGGCGGGAACGTCAGCTCTGCCCCTGCAGCGGATGCTGGAACGCCGTGTTTTTAAACTTGATATTTTTAGTCCAGTTTTGTATTGGCTCATTCCAGGTGGCGGGTTAGGCTTACCATGACCGCGCATCATTCGACGCGCGGTCATGGTCGCGAACGAACGAAGGAGGCAGACCGATGATGCATGTCGCTCCGAGCACTGGATTTTCCGAGGCGAGCAGCCGTGACGCAGACATTGGCCGCTACCTCTCGCATTTCGGTCGTGTCGAGGCTTTGAAATTGCAGGTCGACAGCGCGCGACGCGCTGCCAACGACAGCCTTGGCCGGCTCAATGCGCTGCCGCAACCCGAGGTCGGCGAAAGCACCTTGTTCGTCGCCGCCCTCGATATCCATCGGCGCGACAGGGAAGCGCTCTTCGAGGCGATGCGTCAGCTCGAAACGGCGCGCGAGGCCCTGCGGCTTGCGGCGTCGATGGTCGTCCCCGGCCGATGAACCCACAAGGCGCCCCGATGCGGGCGCACGAGTTTTGATCTGGAGAATTTCTTGTTGGCACATCTGAGCGAGAACGAGCGTCGGCACGAGGAAGCGCAGGCGCATATCCGCGCCACCATCATGAACGAGTTCTGCGAAGTGATGCGCAAGACCGGCCTGCCGCCGATGGTCGTCATGCGGCTCGCCGCCCAGGCGGTGGGCTCGATCTACCGCGAGACCGCCGACGCCCATTCCGGTCCGGCGGCCTGCCCCTGTGGCTGGTGCCCGCGTGAGGGCACCGATGTCGACGTCCTCTGCTCGGCGCTGCTGGCGGCTTGCACCCGCCGCAAGGGCCGCGATCTCCGCTCGATGGCGATTGCCGGAACGGCCTGACCGCGGCCGCCATCTTCAGGCCGGCAGGCATGCCTCGCAGATCGCCGCGACGTGGCGATGGTCGGTGCCGCAGCAGCCGCCAAGGATGCGCATCGTCGGGAACGACCGCGTCAGCGCGCCGTAGCGGCGGCCGAGATCGGCAGGATCGCCGGCATCCAGCGTCTCGGATTCATCCAGCTCTGCATGGCTCTTGGTCGAGGCGTTGGCCTTCACGCCGGCTACCCGTTCCAGCCATGCTTCGCCGGCGGCAAGTGCCTGGGCAAAATGGCTCGGGTGGGCGCAGTTGATCATGTAGTAGAGCGGATAGGCGCCGGTCTCGCGGTCGGTCGTCTCGATGGCGTCCTTCAGCGTCTTTCCCGTCACCAGCCTGCCGTCGGTCTCCACCGTGAACGAGATCATGCACGGCATGCCGAGCCGCTTCGCGGCGCGGGCGATGCCGATCGCCTCGTCGATGTTGGTCAGCGTATAGGCCGCCACCATGTCGGCGCCCGCCTCGGCAAAGCTGGCGATCTGGGTCGCGTGATAGGCTTCGGCCTCTTGCGCATCCATGTTGCCGGCCCTGTAGCCGTCGCCGCGCGGGCCGATGGCGCCGCTCACCACCAGCGGCGTCTCCGGCGCTTCCCATTTGTCGCGCAATTCCTCGAGCAGGCGGATCGAGCCGACATTGATGGCCTTCAGCGCCTCGGCCCCATAGCCCAGCTTCTCGCCCCAGTCGGGGTTGGCGCGCCACGTCGCGCTGTCGAGCACGAAGCCGGTGCCGCGCCGGCGGGCGATGTCGAGATATCGCTCGTAGTAGCCCTTCAGGCGCTGCCGGCCCTCGGCGGTGTCGAGCAGCACGAAGGAGGCGAAATGCGGCAGTTCGACGCCGTCATGGAAGATCAGCGTCGTTTCCATGCCGCCGTCGCTGAGGAACAGGCCGCCCTTCATCTGCGGCAGGTCGTTGCGGTACTTGGCCATGTGGGTCTCCGATATCAACGGTTCCCGTCCTGCCGCACGGCCCGGCATCGGGAATGCCGTTTTTGCCTCAACTGTCGGTTCGGAACTAGAAACCTTGCGGTGCGGTGGTCGCGGAAACGCGAATTACGTCGGCACCTCAATGGCTTGGCCAACCATGTGGCGGCATATGCGTCATCGGTGATATTGTCGCGGAGTCAAAAACCGTACCGCAGGTACAGCGTTTTCTCGGATCGGATATGGGCAAGGGCCTGGAAACCCGTGAGCGGATACTCGCGATCGCCGAGATGTCGGTGCTCGCCAAGGGTTTTGGCGCCACCTCGATCGACGAGGTCATCGCCGAGGCCGGCATCACCAAGAGCGGCTTCTTCTACCACTTCAAGGACAAGAACGAGCTCGCCCGCGCCATGCTGCTGCGCTACGTCGAGGCCAACAACCGGGTCTTCGACGACGTTTTCGGCCGCGGTCGCCAGCTTTCCGACGACCCGCTCCAGGCCTTCCTCATCGGCCTCAAGCTGCTCGCCGAGGTCATGGCCGATCTGCCCCACGGCCACCCCGGCTGCCTCATCGCCTCGGTCTGCTACCAGGAGCGCATGTTCGACCGCGAGGTCCGCGCCATCGCGGTCAATTCGGTGCAGGGCTGGAACGTGCGTTTCCGCGCCACGCTCGACGAGATCGCCGCCCAGCATCCGCCGCGCGAGGCTGTCGATCTCGACACCGTCGCCGACATGATGTCCTGCATCGTCGACGGCGGCATCATCATGTCCAAGCTGATGGCCGACCCGCGCCGGCTCGAGCACCAGGTGCTGGCCTTCCGCAGCTTCGTCAAGATGCTGTTCTCAGCCGAACCCGCCGCGCGTGCTGGGCAGGGCGCTGCCCCAGCCTCCCACAGCGCCTCATCACACGTCGACCCCCATCTGCTTTAGGCAGCGCCTGATCGGGAAGACCCAGATTTCGTTGATCGCCAGCGCGCCGCCGAACAGCAGGCCGACCGCGACCAGCCCCGATTTGGACAGGCAGAAAACCACCGCGCCCGAATTGCCCGGGCTCGCCTGGCCGACGATCACGCTGAGCTTGTGGAAGCTGGCATAGATCTTGTCGTGACCGTCGACGGTGATCTGCGCTCCGCCCGGTACCCATGCCGCCCATCGGGCCTCGTGCACGAATTCCTTGGAGACGAAGAAGAAGCGCCGCGGGTCGTTGTTGGCGATCTCGCCATAGCCGACGAGAATGAGGTCGGTGCCGCGGAATCGTCCCGGCGCCACGGCGTTCAGCGCCACCTCGACAAGGGCTGCGTCGCTGCGGATCTCGGCGGCGCCGAGGTCGTCCATGCGCCGCACGATGCCCTCGATCTCGACGGCCGAATGCGGCACGCGTACCGTCACTGGGCCGGGCAGCACGCCGGGATCGGTGACGACATGGGCATTGGTGACGAGGAAATCCCTGTCGCCCTGCCTGAACACCAGCCCCACCGTGCCGGGTTCGCCGTCCGCGCCGAAGACAGCGTTGCCGCCGCGGATCGACAGGGCGACCGGCTGCTCCAGGATCTCGCAGACATCGGTGGCGATCCGGCGCGGGTGCGACCCCTCCTTGTAGGCGAGGTCGAGAAAAGGCGGCACCAGGTGCCGGGCATGTTGCGCGCCCTTCCTCATCACGTAGAACGTCACGCAGGTCGCAGCCAGCTTCTCGCCGCCGCGGTATTTTTTGGACACGCCGAGGTGATGCGCCTGGTGGTGCGCGACGAGGTGGTCGTGGTCCGCCTCGATGGTCCGGCAAACCGTCGCATATTCGGGATGCTCGACGATTTCTGCGGTCATCGCCCGCTCACCTCGCCCCGAGCGGTCCCGGCGTGATCCCGCCCGCGTCCGGCTGCTCGGCAGTTACAGGTGCCTCCACGACGTTGCGCACCACCTGCGTCGTCTTGACGTGCAAAAGGTCGGGCTGGCTGATCAGCGGCCTGAGCGCCACCAGGTTGCCGTCATGGTCGAACACGAAGTCGAACACCTGGAAGCGGTCCTGGATCCCGCCATTTGGCGCACGCTGGACCTCGCCGGAAAGCCCCTTCGCCTCCACCGTCTTGAGCAATTCTTTCAGGAAGCTGATGAACTCGGTCGAATCCATGTTGGCGTGGACCTCGCTGAGCACGCCGTTGGTCATCGTCGCCGTGAAGTCGTTCTTGGCCAGGAAGGCGCCGAACTGCAGCGCATAGGCGCGGTTGTAGTTCGGCACGATGTGAATCGCCGCCGCGGCGCCGTTGACGATCAGGATCGGCTTGACGTCGTAGATGCGGATGCCGCTGACCTTCGAGCCCGGCTTGACCGGCACCGCGGTGACATAGGCGCAGCCCGTGAGTCCGGCGGCCAGGACGACGGACAGTGTAAGCAGCATGCGGGAAAGTGCCGGCCTGACCATGAAATCCCCCGATTCACGTTGGCGCTTCGACCTCGCCTCATGCTGGTGTTTGCCTGCCCGAAAGTCAATCTAAAATTGTACTATAAAACAAATACAACCAAAAGATGAAATCAGCCTGGGCCTCTGCGCGCAGCAGCAGGCGCATTGCCCGCCCCGCAGCGCGCAAAGCCGTGCTTGTTAAGCCTTGCCGCCCCTGCTAAAGCGCGGCGCATGACCACACCGCTCGACCACATCCGCAATTTCTCCATCGTTGCCCACATCGACCACGGCAAGTCGACGCTTGCCGACCGCCTGATCCAGCTCACCGGCGGGCTGGAGCTGCGCGAGATGACCGAGCAGGTCCTCGACAACATGGACATCGAGCGCGAGCGCGGCATCACCATCAAGGCCCAGACCGTCCGCCTCAACTACCGCGCCAACAATGGCGAGGACTACATCCTCAACCTGATCGACACGCCCGGCCACGTCGATTTCGCCTATGAGGTGTCGCGCTCGCTGTCGGCCTGCGAGGGCTCGCTGCTCGTCGTCGATGCGTCGCAGGGCGTCGAGGCCCAGACGCTCGCCAACGTCTACCAGGCGATCGACAACAACCACGAGATCGTCGTGGTCCTCAACAAGATTGACCTGCCCGCCGCCGAGCCCGAGCGCATCAAGGAGCAGGTCGAGGAAGTCATCGGCATCGACGCCTCGCAGGCCGTCTACATCTCGGCCAAGACCGGCCTCGGCATCGAGGGCGTGCTGGAGGCGATCGTCACCCAGCTGCCGCCGCCGCGCGAGGGCGACATCGACGCGCCGTTGAAAGCCATGCTGGTCGACAGCTGGTACGACACCTATCTCGGCGTCATCGTTCTCGTCCGCATCATCGATGGCAAGCTCAAGAAGGGCCAGACCATCCGCATGATGGAGACCAACGCCAAATACCTGGTCGAGCGCACCGGCGTCTTCACGCCCAAGATGATCCAGGTCGACGAGCTCGGCCCCGGCGAGTTCGGCTTCTTCACCGGCTCGATCAAGGAAGTGGCCGACACCCGCGTCGGCGACACCATCACCGAGGACAAGCGCCCCACCGCCAAGGCCCTGCCGGGCTTCAAGCCGGCGCAGCCGGTGGTGTTCTGCGGCCTGTTCCCGGTCGACGCCGCCGACTTTGAAGACCTGCGCGCGGCCATGGGCAAGCTGCGCCTCAACGACGCGTCCTTCTCCTTTGAAATGGAAACCTCGGCCGCACTCGGCTTCGGCTTCCGCTGCGGCTTCCTCGGCCTGTTGCACCTCGAGATCATCCAGGAGCGGCTCGAGCGCGAGTTCAACCTCGACCTCATCGCCACGGCCCCTAGCGTTGTCTACCGCATGAACCTCAACGACGGTTCGACCAAGGAACTGCACAACCCCGCCGACATGCCCGACGTGGTCAAGATCGCCGCGATCGAGGAGCCGTGGATCCGCGCCACCATCCTCACCCCCGACGACTATCTCGGCTCGATCCTGAAACTCTGCCAGGAGCGCCGCGGCATCCAGGCCGACCTTAGCTATGTCGGCAAGCGCGCCATGCTGGTCTACGACCTGCCGCTCAACGAGGTCGTGTTCGACTTCTACGACCGGCTGAAGTCGATCTCCAAGGGCTACGCCTCCTTCGACTACCACCTCACCGACTACAAGGAAGGCGACCTCGTCAAGATGTCGATCCTGGTCAACGAGGAGCCGGTCGACGCGCTCTCCATGCTCGTCCACCGCACGGCGGCCGAAAAGCGCGGCCGTGTCATGGTCGAGAAGCTGAAGGAGCTGATCCCGCAGCACATGTTCAAGATCCCGGTCCAGGCCGCCATCGGCGGCAAGGTCATTGCCCGCGAGACCATCTCGGCGCTGCGCAAGGACGTCACCGCCAAGTGCTACGGCGGCGACGTCACCCGCAAGCGCAAGCTGCTCGAAAAGCAGAAAGAGGGCAAGAAGCGCATGCGCCAGTTCGGCAAGGTCGACATCCCGCAAGAAGCCTTCATCCAGGCGCTCAAGATGGGCGACAACTGAGGCACTCTTTTTTCCTTCTCCCTCCTGAGCTTGTCGAAAGGACGGGGCTCGCCCAAAACCCTCATGGTGAGCCTGTCGAACCATCGGATTTTGGGCCGTCGTCTTCGTCCACGCGCTTCCACCACGGCGTGAACGCGGTTCCCTGCCGGTTCTTGGACAGTTCCGGCAACCTCTCATACGCCAGCGCAATCACCGCTTCCTTTTTGGCGCGGGTCCAGCCCTTGATCTGCCGCTCTCGCTCGATCGCCTCGACGATCCGGTCGTATGTCTCGGTGAACACCAACTCCACCGGCCGCCGCTTGCGCGTATAGCCGTCCTAGATGCCCTCGTTGTGCTCCCAAACCCGCGCCTCGATCTCCTGCTTGGTCAGGCCGGTGTAACATGACCCATCCGAGCATCGCAGGATGTAGATGATGACTTCCATGCCAACAGTCTCCCCCAAAATACAGCGCAGACCCTCATCCTGAGCCTGTCGAAGGATGATCTGAGTGCGCCTGTCGCCAAAAACCTCATGGTGAGCCGTGAGCTTGTCGAACGGTGGAAGGGTTTTGGGACAAGTGGAGATCTGCGCCCGGCGCCCTCGTGGTTCGACAGGCTCACCATGAGGGCTACTGAAGCGCCTTACCTATGGCCATCTTTGCCAAGTCTCCCTACCAAACGCTTGCACACATTGGTGCTGGCTTAGCGCCGCCCACCCAAAATCCTCATGGTGAGCCTGTCGAACCATCGGATATCTAGGCCGTATTTCTCTTCGCCCACAATCATCGACAGTCTAGACGCTGCCCTCGCTACGGTAGGGTAGATTTCCAAGTTGTGTTATTTCTATATAATCTGACCATCATAGTCATTACGTAGAATACAGGAAAAAGGTATAAAGTTTATCGACGTTGACGGCACTTTTTCCAAGTGTAAGAATTGAAAATAGAAAGCTAGGGGAGGGGGAAATGCCGGACGGACAGAATCGAACGACCGAAGCCGAGTTGTCGGCAGTGGTTCTGGAAATTTTATATGAGAGACCCAACGGCCGCGCTACTGTGCAACAGCTGATAGCTGAAATTCCGCGTCGATTGGTGCTTACACCCGAGGATCAGGCACAATCGGATACTCGTCCGAATGAAGAAGTGTGGGAGCAGCGTGTTCGTAATATACGATCGCACCACAGCACTGCCGGAAATTACATAGCCGAAGGGCTTCTGGCTGCCGTCGATGGCGGCTACGAAATTACAGCGATGGGGCGATTGCGCATCGAAAATAGGTAGGTTTAGGCGAAACGCGCTTTGTAGCCGGGTTGCAGCCATCTTAGCTCGGTACCATCGGAAACGGACTTGTCCCAAACGAACCAAGCATATGCTGTTGTGCCCGAGCCGGACTGAACTGCTCCTGCTGGGTAGAACGTTATTCTTTCGCTGAAAACCCAAACCCGTGCCGGTGGGCAGTCGCTGAAAATTGTACGAGCGCGGTTTGCGCCTTCCAAGAAGGCCAGTCGCAAAAGCAATGCAAACTTGTTGCGCGCAATAGTAACGCCAGTGCGGACGAATTCTTCCGCACTGTTGTAAGGCGGGTTTGTCACGATATTGTCTACCGGATCGGTGGCTCGCGTGAAGTCTACGCCAGACTGCCCATACCCGCGATCATATAGGTCTGAACTTCGCACAGAGTTGCCGCGGCTTTCGAGAATGCGGGACATGGCACCGTCGCCGCACGCGCACTCCCATATATCGCCCTTAAAAGTCTCATTATCCATCAACGCATGTGTCGCCCATGCGGGTGTCGGAAAGTAATCGGGGCCAGCTAAATCGGCAAACCGTTTCATCGTTGGCTTGAAGCCGCCGTTTAGGTGATACGTAGCGTCCATGAACCGGTCCCCGATCTTGAGGAGTATTAAAAGAATAAAAGGGTTAATAACCGATGACTGCGGGTAGCCATTGGCTATTTACTCAAAGCGGTATGAAATACTCACCTCCCAAACCGCATCACCCAGTTCACCTCCCACGTTTCGCCGCCATCGACCGACATCGCCTGTTCCCAGTGCGGGCTCTCCCCCGGCGTCCAGAGAAACCGCACGCGCACCGGCACGCCGCCCTCGACATCGTCGCCAAAGAACGCGCCACGCCCGTCCGCGAACCGCCCCACCATCGGCGGAAACAGCCGAAAACTCCTGGTGTCGTTCCAGTAGATCGACCACAGTCCGGTCTCGGGGTTGTAGAGCCTGAGCGTCATGCCGGTGAAACCGCGCTCGGGCACCGCCATCTGGTCGAGATTGCCGCCAAAGGTTCCGTCGGGCGCCTGCATCACCTTTTCGATGTGCGAGAACGCCGTAAACGTTTCCCACGCGTCCGAGCCCACCAGCCGCTCGCGCAGGCGTTCGTTGGTCACCGTCCAGTCGCCGATCAGGAAATCGAAATCGCCAAAGCCGCTCATGCCATCCTCCTCAGGGTTTGCAGGAGAGTAGCCGATGCCTCCTGACAGGCTGCTGTCAGGAGATGTCAGGGGTGGCTTGACCTAGGCGGCACCCCGGGCTCATCTGCCGCCGCGATCCCGCCACACCTACCGCCTAACGCCCGCACCATGAAATTGCTCGCCGCCCTCCTTGCCCTGGCAACCCTCTCCGCCTGCGCTGCCCGCGCGCCGGTGCCGCCGGCGCCCGTGACCGCACCGCCCGCCGCCGTGCAGCCGGCCATCGACCCGCTGCCGGATGGCGTCAAGCCGCTCACGGTCGAGCAGGACGAGCAGATTTCGCAGGGCTGAGCGGGGAAAACTTCTCCACGGTTTTGAATCTTTTTTTCGATTTGAGTTCTGCACCGCTGCGGCTTTCCAGCGTCACGGCATGGATCCCCGGGTCTCCGCACGTCGCTTCGCTCCTGCTCCGCCCGAGGATGACGAGCGCGTTTGGCTGCTCTCGCCAATCGCCAACGCCGGCGCAAAATCCAGGCATTCGCGCTCGTGAAAATGAGCAGTTTTACCGGTTCCGGCCCGCTGGTTCCGGGCAATCTGCCAACTCCGGCGTTGGCGATTAGCCGCGAGCAACATGCCTTCGTCATCCTCGGGCGGAGCAGGAGCGAAGCGACGCGCGGAGACCCGGGGATCCATGCCGTGACATCGAAACTGCCGCAGCCGTGCAGGACACTCCAGCGGTGCACGACGTCACCCCATGTCACCAAACCCCGTTGATACCTGCCGCCCTTTCTCCACCCCCCAAAGACCTCCCGTACAATCCATCCCGTCCCTGCCGCGGGAACACCGGTCATGACGGTGATTGCGTGGGCAGGGGCCGGCGCCTCCGGCGACGGGCCAGCGTAGCCCGCCGCCCGGGGAGGTTCCGTCCAAGGGTTCCCCCTCGGGCACTACGGCCCGGGTGCGCTGGTCGATGCGCTAGTGGGGCCGGGGCGTTAATGCCCGGGCCCGGAAGCGGAACGGACGGGAACATAAATCGCCGGACGGGCGGTCGCGAGATCGCACTTACACATAGCCGAGCGATCTCGCGACCGCCCGTCTTCCCAACCCATTCAATGGCCAGACCGGCAACGGGGCGTGGCAGCGGGGAAGCGCGTCTTTGCCTTCTCCCCATGCGGCAGAAGGTGCCCCGAAGGGGCGGATGAGGGGTGTTGGAAGAAACGGGACGCTGCAAAGGGCACTGCCGATGGCGTCAACGCAACACCCCCGCACTCCGTCAACCACCCCTCATCCGACTTGGCGCTGCGCGCCAATCCACCTTCTCCCACAAGGGGAGAAGGTAAGCCCGCCAACCCCAAGGAGCCCGACATGAGCGAAGAATCTGCCGAAGAGCGCTGGTATCCCAGCTTCAGGATCAACAGTTTCCCGCGCGAACCCTGGTGCACCGACGCGCAATGGGCCTGCGTGCTGCGCGACCAGCAGGAGCACGCCGAGGCCAAGGGCATCTATCTCGGCCTGTTCCAGCTGCTCGCCGCCCATCTTGGTTTCGTGTGCAAATGCCCGCTGCGTGCCTGCCGGCGCCTCAGGAAATGCACCGGCCGCCGCGCCGAGGACGACTGGTCGTTTCCGTTCAAGCCGTTCATCCCGCCCTGCGTGCCGCTCGATGTCGAGATCGTCGAGAAGATGCGGGCCGGGATCCGCGCCGAGACCGACCGCATCCTCGCCCTCCACGAGGCGCGCGGCGATGGCTGACCCCCTTGTTTCAGGCGGCTGGCCAATTTTCCTTTGGCCGGCATATCGGCTAAGCGGGACGGAGATCAAGAACTCCGGAACACCAGCGCATGAACCCCAGCCACAACGCCCCGCTTTTCCTCGGCATCGACACCGGCGGCACCTACACCGACGCGGTGCTGTGGTCCGAGGCGCACGGCACGCAGGGCAGGGTGCTGGCCAAGGCCAAGTCGCTGACCACCCGCCACGACCTGGCTGAGGGCATTTCGGGTGCGGTCGGCGCGGTGCTGGACAGGACGGGCGTCAACCCCGCCGCCATCAAGCTGGTGTCGATGTCGACCACGCTCGCCACCAACGCGCTGGTCGAGGGCCAGGGCGGGCGCGTCGCACTGGTGATGATCGGCTTCTCCGAGGCCGACCTCGCCCGCGACGGGCTGAAGACCGCGCTCGGCACCGACCCGCTGGTGTTGTGCGAAGGCGGCCACGACGTCCACGGCAACGCCCGGACCCTCGATCTTGCGGCGCTCGAAGCGGCCTTGCCCGAACTGGCGAAATCCGTCTCGGGCTTTGCCGTCTGCGCCTATTTCGCCACCCGCAACCCGGCCCACGAGATCGCCGCGCGGGATTTGATCCGGCAGAAGACGGGCCTGCCGGTCACGGCCAGCCACGAGCTGTCGGCAAAGCTCGGCGGCCCGCGCCGGGCGCTGACCACGCTGCTCAACGCCCGCCTGATCTCGATGATCGATCGTCTGGTCGCTGCCACCGAAGGTTTCCTCGAAAAGCGCAGCATCAAGGCGCCCTTGATGGTGGTGCGCGGCGATGGCGCGCTGGTATCGGCCGAATTCGCCCGCCAGCGGCCGATCGAGACCATCCTGTCCGGCCCCGCCGCCAGCCTCGTCGGCGCCCGCCACATGACCGGCCTTGACAACGCCGTGGTCTCCGACATCGGCGGCACCACCACCGACGTCGCCGTGCTCGACCATGGCCGCCCGCGGCTCGACCCGGAGGGCGCCACGGTCGGCGGTTTCCGCACCATGGTCGAGGCGGTCGCCATGCGCACCTTCGGCCTCGGCGGGGATTCGGAAGTTTTGCTGCAAGAGGGCGGGCTGCAGCCCAAAATGTCGCTCGGGCCGCGGCGCGTCGTGCCGCTGGCGCTCGCCGGCATGATGCATGGCGAAGCGGTGACGAGCGAGCTGGAGCGCCAGCTGCGTGCGCCCAATCCCGGCCGCATGGACGGCCGCTTTGCCGTCCGTACCGGCGTGCCGGAACATCTCGCCGCCGGCCTGACGGCACCGGAAGCCAAGCTCTACGACCAGATCACGGCCGTGCCGCAACCCATCGACCGCCTGCTCACCTCCAACGCCCAGAACGCCACGCTCAATCGGCTGGTGTCGCGCGGGCTGGTCCATGTCTGCGGCTTCACCCCCTCGGATGCCGCCCATGTGCTCGGCCGCCAGGCCAACTGGGATGAGGCGGCCGCACGTCTTGGCGCCGAGCTGTTCGCCCGCAAGCGCGACGGCCGCGGCCAGCCGATCGCGGCGAGCCCGGAGGTGTTGTCCGAGCGCGTGCTGGCGACGCTGACCCGTCTGTCGGCCGAAGTGATCCTCGAAACGGCCTTCGCCGAAGACGGGCTCGACGGTGCCGCCACCGTCGCGCATGCGCTGGTGCAGCGCGCGGTCGACTCCCATCCCGGCATCGCCCGTTTCACGGTGGCGCTCGACCGGCCGGTCATCGGCCTCGGCGCCTCGGCCCCGCTGCATTATGCCGGCCTGCCACAGCTTGTCGGCAACGAATGCGTGGTGCCGGAGGACACCGACGTCGCCAACGCGCTGGGCGCCGTGGTCGGCCAGGTCAGGGTCACGGCCGAGGCGCGCGTCAGCCAGCCCAAGGAGGGGCTGTTCCGGGTGGCGGTCGGCGAGCTTGTGCGCGACTTCATCGACGAGGACTCGGCGATGGCGCTGGCCGAGGTGGAAGCGCGCGCCATCGTCGCCGCCAAGGCGCGCGATGCCGGGACCGACGCGGCCGAGATCGATGTGACGGTCGATTTCAAGGTCTCGACGGTCGAGGGCCAGCGCATGTTCATCGAAGCGCATGTCCTGGCGATTGCCGCGGGCAGGCCCCGGATAGCGGTTTGACGGCTAAATCGATTTGCGGCGGCGCCGGGCGGCAAATCAATGCTGCTTTGCAACATTGGACGAATTGACCCTGCGGGCTTTGCGTGCCAAACGCCCGAAAACCTTGTTTTGAACGCCCCTGCGGCGCCGGAATTTTGGAGCGCATGATATGACCGACACCGTCGAACTCTTTGGCCTTTCGATATCGCGTGAGTTGCACGACTTCGTGGTGTCGGAAGCGATGGTCGGGACGGGTGTCGAGGCGGATGCGTTCTGGGAGGGGTTTGCCGCGATCGTGCACGATCTCGGGCCGAAGAACCGGGCGCTTTTGGAAAAGCGCGACGACTTCCAGCTCAAGTTGGACGCCTGGTACCGCAAGCATGGTGCGCCGCACGACATGGCGGCCTACAAGGCGTTCTTGTCCGAGATCGGCTATCTCGTGCCGGAGGGCCCGGCCTTTGCGGTGACGACGGAAAATGTCGACCCCGAGATCGCCACCGTCGCCGGCCCGCAGCTGGTGGTGCCGGTGATGAACGCGCGTTATGCGCTGAACGCGGCGAACGCGCGCTGGGGCTCGCTCTACGATTCGCTCTACGGCACCGATGCGATTTCCGATGCCGACGGCGCCGAGAAGACCAAGGGCTACAATCCGAAGCGCGGCCAAAAGGTCATCGCCTGGGCCAAGGCGTTTTTGGATCAGTCGGCGCCGCTGGCGACGGGCAGCTGGAGCGACGTGACGGGGCTCTCGGTCGAAGGCGAAGCGTTGAAGCTGGCGACAGCTGATGGCTCGGTTTCGCTTCGCGAGCCAAAGCAGTTCGCTGGCTATCGTGGCGCTGCGACCAATCCAGACGCGGTGGTTCTTGTGAAGAACGGCCTGCATGTCGAGGTCGTGGTCAATCGGGAGAGTGCGATCGGCAAGACCGATCCGGCTGGTATTTCGGACATGGTGCTGGAATCGGCTTTGACCACCATCCAGGACTGCGAGGATTCGGTCGCAGCCGTCGACGCCGAAGACAAGGTTGTCGTCTACCGCAACTGGCTCGGCCTGATGCGGGGCGACCTGTCGGAGACCTTCGACAAGGGCGGCAAGCCTGTCACCCGCAAGCTCAATGGCGACCGTGAGTATAACGGCCCGGACGGCGCTTCGGTCTCGCTGCCCGGCCGCTCGCTGATGCTGGTGCGCAATGTCGGGCACCTGATGACCAACCCCGCAATCCGCGACCGCGACGGCCACGAGGTGCCCGAAGGCATCATGGATGCGGCGATCACGGCCTTGATCGCCCTGCACGACGTCGGCGCCAATGGCCGCCGCATGAACAGCCGCGCCGGTTCGATGTATGTCGTCAAGCCGAAGATGCACGGCCCCGACGAAGTCGCCTTTGCCGTCGAGATCTTCGACCGCGTCGAGCGCCTCGTCGGCATGCCCCGCAAGACCATCAAGATGGGCATCATGGACGAGGAGCGGCGCACCACCATCAACCTCAAGGAGTGCATCCGCGCCGCCAAGGAACGCGTGGTGTTCATCAACACCGGCTTCCTCGACCGCACCGGCGACGAGATCCACTCGTCGATGGAAGCCGGCCCCATGGTGCGCAAGGGCGACATGAAGCAGGCGCCGTGGATCAATGCCTACGAGGCCTGGAACGTCGACACCGGGTTGGAATGCGGCCTGTCCGGCCATGCCCAGATCGGCAAGGGCATGTGGGCGATGCCCGATCTGATGGCGGCGATGCTGGAGCAGAAGATCGCGCATCCGAAAGCCGGCGCCAACACCGCCTGGGTGCCGTCGCCGACGGCAGCCACCCTCCATGCCACCCACTACCACAAGGTCGACGTGCACCAGGTTCAGGACCAGCTGAAGAGCCGCCCCAAGGCGCGGCTCGACGACATCCTGTCGGTGCCGGTGGTGGTCCGTCCCAACTGGACGCCCGACGAGATCCAGCGCGAGCTCGACAACAACGCCCAGGGCATCCTGGGCTACGTCGTGCGCTGGATCGACCAGGGCGTCGGCTGCTCGAAGGTGCCCGACATCAACGATGTCGGCCTGATGGAGGACCGCGCGACGCTGCGCATCTCCTCCCAGCACATCGCCAACTGGCTGCGCCACGACGTCTGCTCGCATATCCAGGTGATGGACTCTCTCCAGCGCATGGCGGCGATCGTCGACCGGCAGAATGTCGGCGATCCGCTCTACAAGCCGATGGCGCCCGAGTTCGACCAGTCGACCGCCTTCCGCGCCGCCTGCGACCTCGTCTTCGAAGGCCGCGCCCAGCCCAACGGCTACACCGAGCCGGTCCTCCACAAGCGCAGGTTGGAGCTCAAGGCCAGGGAAAGAGTTTAGAATTCTCGGGTATGATGCCCGATGTGATTTTGACAGCCTGATAGTTATGACAGCGCTCTACGTTGCCCCCCTCTGGCCTGCCGGCCATCTCCCCCACAAGGGGGGAGATCGACCAATCGCGACGGCGCAACCCCTTGCCCATGCTGTCCAGCGGGCGGCGCGTTCAACGCGGCTGATCTCCCCCCTTGTGGGGGAGATGGCCGGCAGGCCAGAGGTGGGCGTGCAACGCCCTGCCTTGCGCCATTCTGCCTGGAGCGCAGCATGATCCTGCTCGCCATAGACTGTGCCGCAAGCCTCTGTGCCGCCAGTATCCACGATGCCGACGCTGGTCGCGAACTCGGCCGCTGCGTACGCGATCTCGGCAAGGGCCATGCTGAGCACCTGATGGCCGTCATTGAAGAGGCGCTGGCGCAGGCCGGCAAGGCCTATGCCGATCTCGGACGGATTGCCGTGTCCACCGGTCCCGGCTCCTTCACCGGCGTGCGTGTCGGCGTCTCAGCCGCGCGCGGCTTTTCGCTGGCGCTGAAGATCCCGGCAGTTGGGGTCACCACGCTTGAAGCGCTTGCTTATGAAACACGCCAGGCGCTCGGACCGATGAAGGTGCAGGCAGCCCTCGATGCGGGGCGCGAGGAGCTTCATGCGGCATTGTATGATGCGAACGGAAAGGCTCTTCGCGAACCTGCCGTCTTGTCGCTGGCCGAGGCTGTCGAGATCGCCTCTTCCGCGCCGATGGCGCTAGCAGGAACCGCAGCCCAGTCTATCGCCAATGCGGTCGGAGTGGACAAGGCATTGCAAATCGGCCCGCTCGCGGCGACTGCAGATATCGGCACCTATGCCCGGTTGGCCGCCGCCAAGCAGCCCGGTGACCGGCCCAAGCCCCTTTACCTGAGAGCACCGGACGCCAAGCCGCAAGCCGGCTTCGTGCTGGCGAGGGAGCAGAAATGAAATTGCCGTTCTGGCCGCTGCGCCGCGACTTTGCGCTCCTGCCGCTCTCGGTCGACGACAGCGCGGCCATCGCACCCCTGCACCGCGAAGATTTCGTGCGCCCATGGTCAGGCGAGGAGTTTTCGTCGCTGCTCGCACAAGACACGGTTTTCGGTTTTGCCGTACGTGAGGTCGGCCACGGCGCGGAAGCGCCGGCAGGTTTCGTGCTGGCACGGCTGGCGGCGGGCGAAGCCGAAATCCTGACCATCGCGGTGTCGCGGTCGCATCGCCGCCATGGCCTCGGCTGGCGGCTGATGGATGCGGTGCTGCGCGAACTGCACGCCCAGCGCGCCGAAGCACTGTTCCTCGAGGTCGACGAGACCAATGTGGCGGCGATCGGCCTCTACCGCAAGTTCGGCTTCCACGAGGTCGGCAAGCGCCCGAATTACTACCAGTCGGCGCAAGGGGCGACGGGCGCGCTTGTCATGCGGCTCGATCTTCGCTAGCCAGAGGCCCGTTCGGGGGCTTTGAGGGCTACATGATCGGAAAGATCCGCACGGGGCTCGCGCTCTTCTGGATGGTTGCGGCCTCGCTGGTGCTGGTGCCGCTGCAGGTCATCTCGATGAAGACCGGCCTATGGCCGGAAACGTTCATCCTCAAGATCTGGCATCGCGCCATGCTTTGGGGGCTCGGCATGCGCGTCCGCATCGTCGGCAAGATGGTCGAAACCCGGCCGTTGATGATCGCCGCCAACCATGTCTCGTGGACCGACATCATGGCGCTCGGCTCGCTGGTCGACGTCACCTTCATCGCCAAGTCGGAACTGAACGGCTGGCCGGTTTTCGGCTTCCTGTCGCGGCTGCAGCGCACCGTGTTCGTCGAGCGTGAGCGCAAGCGCAAGTCGGGCGACCAGGCGAGCGAGATCGCCCAGCGCCTTGCCGCCGGAAACGCCATGGTGCTGTTCGCCGAAGGCAGCACCGGCGACGGCAACCTGCTTCTGCCGTTCAAGAGCACGCTGTTCGGCGCCGCCTCAATGGCGATTGCCGAGGGGGCTGCCGCTCACGTCGTCATCCAGCCGGTGTCGATCGCCTATACCCGCATCCACGGCCTGCCGATGGGCCGCCAGCACCGGCCGATCGCCAGCTGGATCGGCGACATGGACCTGGTGCCGCATGTCGGCCAGCTGCTCGCCGAGGGCGGGCTCGACGTCGAGATACGCTTCGGCGAGCCGATCGATTTCTCGGCCAAGTCGAGCCGCAAGGAGGCGACGCGGCTGATGGAGGAGCGGGTGCGAACGATGATGCTGCAATCGCTCGCCGAGCCGCATCCGGCGCGCTGAGCATTCGCCGAGGGAAACCGCCTGAACGTTCCATCGAATGGCCGACGGCGCCGCAGCTTCGCCTGTGGGGCCTGGATAGCACCAGTTTAGAAAGAGCAAAAAACCCCGGCGAGAGCCGGGATCCCCAAGGTCTGACTGTCTTAGAACCTGTACGCGACGCTGAGTCATCAGAGCATCTTCAGTACGCTTCCAATTTGGAGGTTCGTGGCGAGGTCCTTTGTGCTCACGATTGACGAACTTTGGTTTTTTCACCGAGATAGAGCAGCGCCGACAAGGCGCCAACGCCGAAGATCGGGTAAGTGGTCATGCCGGAGTAGGGAGATCACATGCGATCGGTTATCAAGATCACGGCTAGGGCAATGGCCGACGCGGCTGCGGTGATTGCCTGTTGCCATCTCTTATCTCTGGCGAATGACCCTGCAATGACCATGATCACAGGCACGCTGGCTAGTGATGCATACCAAGCGACGAGTTTTAGCGTTTCCATCGATCCTCCCGTAGCGATCGGCTGCGTGTAACACCGCCAACGAATATGTTCACCTGGCAAATGACGAGGGATCGTAGGTATACTAAAGGTTGTCGTGGCCGGGTTTTATGGAGGGGGGTCCTTCAGCCATGCCGAATGGGGAAGAGATGGTTAGACTTATGCTTGCCGGAGCGTTGATGCTCGCAGGCTCGAATGCCTTTGCTGCCGGTATGGGCGTTTCATTTGATTGGGGTCCGACGAAAAAGTGCCTGGACCCGAAGTCTCCGCCGATTGCACTGTCGAACGTGCCGCAGGGAACGGTAAATCTTGAGATCAAGATGATCGATCAGAATGCAAGCTTCAACCACGGGGGCGGCAAGGTGGCGTTCAAGGGACAGTCCCAGCTCCCCTATGGTGCCTTCAAATACAAAGGGCCTTGCCCGCCTGCAGGCACGCATCACTACAAGATCACGGTGAAGGCGCTTGACGCGAGTGGCAAGGCCTTGGCCAGTGGGTCGGCTACCCAGCCCTTCTCAAAGAAGTAAGCATTAATCCTTGAAAGGATCGCCCCGCTGCCGAAAGGCGGTGGGGCTTTTTGCGTTCCAGGCACAAACAAAAACCCCGACTTGAGCCGGGGGCCAGGATGCGATGTGGTGGCCCTGCCGTCCAAACGGCTCCCACGTCTTCCAGCCAAGGCTGGCGGCACCAAAGGCGTAAAGCGTCTGTTTTTTGCCGCCGAAAGGCGGTAATAGGCGCGGCATGGAACTCGACGATATGTTTGAAATCATGCCGGCAGCCTCTGGTGAGGTCGCCGCGGCAAGCACCAGCGCTGCCAAGAAGGTCTTCATCAAGACCTATGGCTGCCAGATGAATGTCTACGACTCGCAGCGCATGAGCGATGCGCTCGCGGCTGACGGCTATGCGGCGACCGAGGCCATCGAGGACGCCGACCTCATCTTGCTCAACACCTGCCATATCCGCGAAAAGGCTGCCGAAAAGGTCTATTCACAGTTGGGCCGCCTCGGCAAGCTCAAGGCCGAGCGGGCGGAAAGCGGCCGCGAACTGATCGTTGGCGTCACCGGCTGCGTCGCCCAGGCCGAAGGCCGCGAAATCCTGCGCCGCGCTTCGGCGGTCGATCTCGTCGTCGGCCCGCAAACCTATCATCGCCTGCCGGAAGTGGTGAAGAAGGCGCGCGGTGGCCAGAAGGTCGTCGAGACCGAGTATTCGCTTGAAGACAAGTTCGAGCACCTGCCGCAGCCAAGGAAGTCCGAAGTCGCCAGGCGCGGCGTCACCGCCTTCCTGACCGTGCAGGAGGGTTGCGACAAGTTCTGCACCTTCTGCGTCGTGCCTTATACCAGGGGTTCGGAAGTTTCGCGCTCCGTCGCCCAGATCGTCACCGAGGCCGAAAGGCTGGCCGAGGCTGGCGTGCGCGAGGTGACCCTGCTGGGCCAGAACGTCAACGCTTGGCACGGCGAGGGCGCCGACGGCAAGGAATGGGGGCTGGGCCGCCTGCTTTACCGTCTCGCCGAAATCCCCGGCATTGCCCGGCTGCGCTACACCACCAGCCATCCGCGCGACATGGACGACGAGTTGATCTCGGCCCATCGCGACCTCGCGGCACTGATGCCCTACCTGCACCTGCCGGTGCAGTCGGGCTCCGACCGTATTCTCAAGGCGATGAACCGCCGGCATACGGCATCGGACTATCTCCGGCTGATCGAGCGCATCCGCGCGGCACGCCCCGACATCGCCATGTCGGGCGATTTCATCGTCGGTTTTCCGGGCGAGACGGATGCCGATTTCGAGGCTACGATGGAGATCGTGCGCGCCACCAACTACGCCTCGGCCTATACGTTCAAATATTCGCCACGCCCCGGCACGCCCGGCGCCGAAATGGACGGCCATGTCGAGGAAAAGGTCAAGGACGAGCGCCTGCAGCGGCTGCAGCAGCTGATCACCAAGCAGCAGCACGCCTTCGCCGATGGACTGGTCGGCATGACGATTTCGACGCTGATCGAAAAGCCCGGCCGCGAGCCCGGACAGATCGTCGGACGATCGCCTTGGTTACAACCGGTTATTGTTGATGAAAAGGCCGGCGAAATCGGTGACATTGTTGATGTGCGAATCACGAAGACAGGTACCAACAGCCTGTTCGCCGAAGCGGTCTGATCGGCCGTACGGCAGATGAGGAGAGACGGTTGAGCGCTGCTGAACTCAAGAACCTGCCCTCCGGGGCGTCTGACATGGCGCACATCGTACTGACCTTCGACAACAACAAGCTAGCCAGTGCGCTTTACGGCCAGTTCGACGAAAACCTGGCCCGTCTCGAACAGAAGCTCGGCGTCGACATTCGCTCGCGCGGCAACCAGCTGACCATCAAGGGCAGCGCCACCGCAGCCGAGCAGGCACGCCGCGCCCTCGACCATCTCTATGCCATCCTGCAGAAAGGCGGCGAATTGGCCCAGTCCGACGTAGACGGCGCCGTCCGCATGGCAGTTGCCCCCGACGATCAGCTGACGCTGCCGACGCTCGAGCGCAAGGGCAAGATGGCCGCCGCCCAGATTTCGACGCGCAAGCGCACGATCTATGCCCGCTCGCTCAACCAGGACGCCTACATGCGGGCGCTGGAGCGCTCCGAACTGGTGTTCGGCATCGGCCCCGCCGGTACCGGCAAGACCTATCTCGCGGTCGCCCACGCCGCCATGCTGCTCGAACGCGGCATGGTCGAGCGCATCATCCTGTCGCGACCGGCGGTCGAGGCGGGCGAGCGCCTCGGCTTCCTGCCCGGCGACATGAAGGAAAAGGTCGATCCGTATCTCCGCCCGCTCTATGACGCGCTCTACGACATGATGCCGGCCGACAAGGTCGAGCGTGCCATTGCCGCCGAGGTCATCGAGATCGCGCCGCTCGCCTTCATGCGCGGCCGCACGCTGGCGCACTCGGCCGTCATCCTCGACGAGGCGCAGAATACCACCTCGATGCAGATGAAGATGTTCCTGACGCGTCTCGGCGAGAACTCGCGCATGATCATCACCGGCGATCCGACCCAGATCGACCTGCCGCCCAACACCAAGTCGGGCCTGGTCGAGGCATTGCGGATCCTGGACGGCGTGCCGGGCGCGGTGACGGTGCGCTTCAACGACACCGACGTGGTTCGCCATCCGCTCGTCGCCGAGATCGTCAGGGCCTATGACCGCGACGGCAAGGTCGCCCGCGGCCTTGGCACCGAGGGTTGACCGGGAACGAATTTGGCAATGCCTGACAAGGATTTACAGTCGTCTTCCGGCGCGGAGGGCGGCCTCGACATCGACCTGATGGTCGAGGAGGGCGCCTGGCCGGGCGAGGACGCGCTCAGGGCGCTGGTCGACCGCGCCGTGCCTGCGGCTTTCGCGGAAGCCGAGGTCGAAGCTGCCTACGGCGTCGAACTGAGCCTTGTCTTCACCGACGACGCGGCGATCCGCAAGCTCAACGCCGAATGGCGCCAAAAGGACAAGCCGACCAACGTGCTGTCGTTTCCGGCCTTTCCGGTGGCGCCCGGCGATCCGCTGCCGCCGATGCTCGGCGACATCGTGCTCGCCTACGAGACGGTGGCCCGGGAGGCCGAGCTTGAAGGCAAGACGCTGGAAAACCACATCACCCACCTCATAATCCACGGACTCCTGCATCTTTTGGGGTATGATCACGAGACCGACGAGGAGGCCGAGGAGATGGAAGCGCTGGAACGCCGGGCGCTGGCGAGGCTTGCCATTCCCGATCCCTACGCGTAACAGGGACGAGCAATCGACCGGAAGAAGATGAACGACAAAACAGAGACTGCCGCCACGCCCGAACCGGGAACCGCGGCAAGGGCCTCCGACCAGACCGAGGACGGACCTAGTACCAGTGCGCCGTTAACCGCGACGCACGACACGCAGGCCGAGCGGCCATCCTTCATCGAGCGGCTGACCAGGCTTTTCCGGCACCGCAGCAACGGCACCAATATCCGTGAGGAAATCGTCGACGCGCTGGCCGAGACCGGCAGCGACGCCGACTCGTTCTCTCCGGGCGAGCGCGCCATGCTCAACAACATCCTGCGGCTGCGCGAAGTGCGCGTCGAGGACGTCATGGTGCCCCGCGCCGACATCGAGGCGATCGAGCTTTCCACCACGCTCGGCGAGTTGTTGTCTGTTTTCGAGCAGTCCGGCCACTCGCGCATGCCCGTCTATGTCGAGACCCTCGACGATCCGCGCGGCATGGTCCACATCCGCGACGTGCTTGCCCACATCACCCGTGGTGCCCGCGTCAAGAAGGGCCGCTCACGCAAGGCGCAGGCCGCCGACGCCCAGCTCGACCTGTCGCAGGTCGATCTCCAGCGCAGCATCGGCGATCTCAACCTCGTCCGGACCGTGCTGTTCGTGCCGCCTTCCATGCTCGCATCCGACCTGATGACCCGCATGCAGGCGACGCGTACCCAGATGGCGCTGGTCATCGACGAATATGGCGGCACCGACGGGCTGGTCTCGCTCGAGGACATCGTCGAGATGGTCGTCGGCGACATCGAGGACGAGCACGACGACGACGAGCCGATGATCACCCAGGCCGGCGATGGTGTCTATGTCGTCGACGGCAAGGCTGAGATCGAGGAGGTCGCAAAGGTTCTCGGCGAGGAATTCTCTGCCGGCGAGCATAGCGAATATGTCGATACCATCGGCGGCATGATCTTCAACGCGCTCGGCCGCGTGCCGGCGCGCGGCGAGGTGGTGCAGGCGATACCGGGCTTCGAGTTCCACGTGCTCGACGCCGACCCGCGCCGGGTCAAGCGTGTCCGCATCGTCCACTCCGTCAAGAGCGAGCGCCGCCGCCGCGCCAAGGCTGAACAGGCGTGAGCCTGGCCGGCCGGGGCGGTCCGCCATTTGGTGCCGCCTCGCGGTGCTGCTACACCTTCGATCCGTGATTCTTGGACGAGGGGACAGGATGGCGCGCCTTGCTGGGCGGATAATTCTGCTGTGGGGATGGAAGCGGGCACTGGTGGCCTTTCTGGCCGGCGCCCTGGCAGTCCTGGGCCAGGCGCCCTACGATTTCTTCGCCGCCTGCTTTGTTTCGTTCCCTATCCTGGTCTGGCTCATCGACGGCGCCGTCGCCGACAGGCCGGCAGGCTTCGTGCGGCAGCTAAGGCCGGCCTTTGCCGTCGGCTGGTGGTTCGGCTTCGGCTATTTCCTTGCCGGGCTGTGGTGGGTCGGCGGCGCGCTTCTGGTCGAGGCCGACAGTTTTGCCTGGGCACTGCCCCTGGCGGTTGTCGGCATTCCGTTGATCCTGGCCTTCTTCCATGGTTTCGCAGCGGCCTTGGCACGACTGTTGTGGAGCGACGGCATCGGCCGCATTTTCGCGCTGGCCTTTGCATTCGGCCTGGCCGAATGGCTGCGCACCTTCCTGTTCACCGGATTTCCCTGGAACCCGCTCGGTTTTGCCGCGATGCCGGTGCCTCTGCTGATGCAGAGCGTGGCTGCAATCGGCGTCGTCGGCATGAACGTGCTGGCCGTCTTCGTCTTCGCCGTGCCGGCGCTACTAGCCGACCGGCGCAATCTCAAGCTCGGTGCCGCGCTGGCCGTGCTGCTCGTCGCCGCTCACGCAGCCTACGGCTATTTCAAGCTGGCAGCGCCCGCCGCGGCGCCGGCGCAAACGATCAACGTCCGCATTGTCCAGCCGAACATCGACCTCAGCGAAAAATGGGATGGCAGCGTCCGCGACCGCATCTTCGCCGGCATGCTGCAGCAGTCGGCCGAGGCGCCGAAGGCTGGCGCCCCGAAGCCGGACCTCATCATCTGGCCCGAAACGTCGGTGCCGTTCCTGTTCACCGAGCGGCCGGATGCGCTTGTGGCGATCGGGGAGATGCTGTCCGCAGGACAGATGCTGATGGCCGGCATCGTCCGCGACGAGGGCGAATCGGTAGCCGGCACGGAAACGCGCTATTACAATTCCGTCGTCAGCATCAACGACAAGGGCGAGATCGTCGGTTCGATCGACAAAGTCCATCTGGTGCCTTTTGGCGAATACATCCCCTTCGCAGGCCTGATGGAGCGTGTCGGCCTGACGCAACTGGTGGCCGGCCCGATGAATTTTGTCGCCGGTACGGACCGGCGGCCGTTCGCCCTGCCGGGCGGCATCAAGGCCTCTGCCTTCATCTGCTATGAAATAATCTTTCCCGCTCTCGTTGCAGTTGACGCGGCGTCAACTCAGATTATGGTGAATGTCACCAACGACGCGTGGTTTGGCGATACTCCGGGTCCCTATCAGCATTTCCGGCAATCGCAGATCCGCGCGGTCGAAAACGGGTTGCCGGTCCTGCGCGCGGCCAACACAGGAATTTCCGGCATTGTCGACCCGAGCGGGCGAGTTGTGGATGCACTTGCGATGAATGTTCGCGGCACCATCGATGTCTCGCTTCCGGTGGCCGCCTCCGGCGCTGCCTCGCCGCCGTTTTCGCGCGTTAACGGTTTCCTGATCATGTTCCTTATTGCCGTAGCGGCAAGTGGCTTGAAGCTCAGACAGAGGCTCAGGGCGAATTGACACTGCTATTGTTAGAAACTCATATGCCACCGCGCGGCTTCAGGCTGTGCCAATCGGCGTTCATGCCCGGACGCTATAAATTGCCCTGAACGGGGCTACCTGCCCAATAATAAGCTGGAAAAATCCGGCGAGGAAAGACAGTGGAAAAAGAGAACAAGAAAAAACCAAACCCGACCGACGTATACGTCGGCGGGAGAATTCGCCTGCGACGCAACATGCTGGGAATGAGCCAAGAGAAGCTCGGAGAAAGCCTCGGTATTACATTCCAACAGATTCAGAAGTACGAAAAGGGGACCAATCGCGTTGGAGCGAGTCGTCTCCAGGCCATCGCCTCGATCCTCAGTGTGCCGGTCGCATTCTTCTTCGAAGACGCTCCAGGGGCCGATGGCGGTGAGCACAAGGGGCTTGCCGAGGACTCTTCCACCAGCTTCGTGGTCGATTTTCTTTCGAGCGCCGAAGGCCTGCAGCTCAACCGCGCCTTTGCCCGGATCTCGAACCCCAAGGTCCGGCGCAAGGTCATCGAACTGGCCAAGGTCCTCGCCGACGACGAAGAGCAATAATGCCAGCGAGCGCCGTGCGTCCGAAAGGGCGCACAACGGGCGCTCCAAGTGCCTGAACTGTGCATCGTGCTCTCCGGAAATCGGTTCCGATTTCCGGCCGATGCGCGAGAGCGGCGGCGGTGCGCCGTCGCCACGCCCTCGCAATAACCGGCCTTCCGCGACGAAAGCCTGCTTGACGAGTTCCGGCAGGCTTCGCTAACACGTGACGCGCCAAACCGATCGGCATAGCGCCGATCCTTTCCAAGAGGGGACATCCCGTGTCGCGGCAGAATTATCTTTTCACTTCCGAATCCGTATCCGAAGGTCACCCCGACAAGGTGTGCGACCGCATTTCCGACGAGATCGTCGATCTCGTCTACCGTGAAGCCAAGAAGACCGGCATGGATCCGTGGAAGGTCCGGGTTGCCTGTGAGACCCTGGCAACCACCAACCGCGTCGTGATCGCCGGCGAAGTTCGCGTGCCCGACACGCTGCTGAAGAAAGACAAGAACGGCCAGATCGTGAAGGACGCCGCTGGCCATCCGGTCGTCAATCCGTCGAAGTTCAAGTCGGTGGCCCGCAAGGCCATCCGCGCCATCGGCTACGAGCAGGCCGGCTTCCACTGGAAGACCGCCAAGATCGACGTGCTGCTGCACGGCCAGTCGCCCGACATCGGCCAGGGCGTCGACAACGCCGCCGACCGCCAGGGCGAAGAAGGTGCCGGTGACCAGGGCATCATGTTCGGTTATGCCTGCCGCGAGACGCCGGACCTGATGCCGGCTCCGATCTACTACAGCCACAAGATTCTCGAACTGCTGGCCACCGCCCGGCACGAGAACAAGGGCGATGCCGGCATGCTCGGCCCGGATGCCAAGAGCCAGGTCACCGTCCGCTACCAGGACGGCAAGGCCCGCGAAGTCACGCAGATCGTGCTTTCGACCCAGCACCTCGACGGCAGCTGGGATTCGGGCAAGGTCCGCAAGGTGGTCGAGCCCTACATCCGCGAAGCCCTTGGCGATCTCGAGATCGCCAATGACTGCAACTGGTACATCAACCCGACCGGTAAGTTCGTCATCGGCGGTCCAGACGGCGACGCCGGTCTCACCGGCCGCAAGATCATCGTCGACACCTATGGCGGCGCTGCCCCGCATGGCGGCGGTGCGTTCTCCGGCAAGGACACCACCAAGGTCGACCGTTCGGCAGCCTATGCCGCGCGCTACCTGGCCAAGAACGTGGTTGCCGCCCGGCTTGCCGACCGCTGCACCATCCAACTGGCCTATGCCATCGGTGTTGCCCAGCCGCTGTCGGTCTATGTCGACCTGCACGGCACCGGCAAGGTTGACGAAGCGGTGCTCGAAGACGCGCTGCGCCAGGTCATGGACCTGTCGCCGTCTGGCATCCGCCGCCACCTCGACCTCAACAAGCCGATCTATGCCAAGACCTCGTCCTACGGCCACTTCGGCCGCAAGGCTGGTCGCGACGGTTCCTTCTCCTGGGAGAAGACCGACCTGGTCAAGGCGCTCAAGGACGCCGTAGCCAGCAAGGAAGCGGTCGCCGCCTGAGGCGACTGTAGGTTACATGGAACAGGAACCGCGCCGCAGTCGCACGACGGAAGCCTTTTTCGGGCGGCGGCGCGGCAAGCCTGTCCGCCCGCATCAGGCGATCGCCCTTGAAAATGGGCTCGCCCGCATGGGCATAGACATCAAGACCCTGGCACCTGACGACCTGCGCACGCTGTTTGCGGCCCCGGTTTCCAGGGTCAGGCTGGAAATAGGCTTCGGCGGCGGTGAGCATCTTCGCCATATCGCCGCGAACAATCCCGACGACGGCTTCATCGGCGTCGAACCCTTCGTCAACGGCATGGCCAAGATGACGACGGCTCTTGACGGCCAGCCGCTCGCCAATATCCGCCTGTACGACGAGGATGCGACCCAGCTGCTCGACTGGCTGCCGCAGGCGTCGCTCGCCGGCATCGACCTGCTCTATCCCGATCCGTGGCGGAAGAAGAAGCACTGGAAGCGCCGGTTCGTCAGCCCGGTCAATCTCGACCGCTTCGCCCGCGTGCTGAAGAGCGGCGCGAAGTTCCGTTTCGCCTCCGACATCGACACCTACGTCAACTGGACGCTGCTGCATTGCCGAGCCCACGCTGCCTTCGAGTGGCAGGCGGCCGACGCCGCCGACTGGCACACGCCTTACGAAGGCTGGACGCGCACCCGCTACGAGGCCAAGGCGATCCGCGAAAACCGGACGCCTGCATATTTGACCTTCGTCAGGGTGTAGGCGGCACTTCCCTTCTCCCACAAGGGGAGAAGGGGCTAACCGTCACGCCTCGGCTTTCCCAAACGACACCCGAACCCTGAGCCCGCGCCCATCCGCACCCGCCAGAAGCTCTAGCCGGCCGCCGAACAGCGAGGCTATCTCTTCGACGATGGGCAGGCCGAGGCCGGCGCCAGGTTTGTCGCCCTCCCGCCCACGCACGAAGCGCTGGCGCACATTCTCCATTTCGGCAGCCGGAATACCCGGCCCGGTGTCTTCTAACTCCAGCACAACGTCGGCACCCTGGTCGAGCACCTTGACTGTCGCCTCCGTGCCTTGGCCCGCATAGGCAAGCACGTTTTCGATCAGATTGCGGATCATTTCGCTGAGCAGCATCGGCTCGCCGCGCACGAACAGAGCCTGCTCGCCTTCGAAACCCAGATCGATCCCTGCCGCATGGGCCTGGGTCACGCGGTCGGCGGTCAGTTGACGTGCAAGCGCGGTGAGATCGACCGCGTCGAGGCTTTTCAGCCGGTCGGACGCGGCTTCGTCGACCTTGGCGAGCAGCAGGAGCTGGGCGATGACGCGTTCGGCATGGGCCACCGCCTCGTCGCCGATGCGCGCCGCCTGCCGGGCTTCCTCCAGCGAATGTGCGCGTGAGGCGAGCGCAAGCTGGGTACGGATGATGGTCAGCGGCGTGCGCAACTGATGGCTGGCATTGCCGGTGAAGTGGCGCATCGCGCCGAGCGCCGATCCGAGCCGGCCCATGAAGGAATTGACGGTGTCGACGAGGCCGCGCACCTCCTTGGGCACCGACTGCTCGATCGGGTGAAGGTCGTCGGGGTTGCGCTCGGCAATCGCGTCGCGCAGCCGGTAGAGCGGGCGCAGCGAGAAGGTGACGGCAAGCCAGACGATGGCTGCCGCACTGCCGATCAGGATGGCAAGCCGGAGCGCCGAGCGCAGCAGGATCGTCTGTGCCAACTGGGTGCGGGCAATCGTCGTCTCCGCCACGGTGACCACGAAGGGGATCGAACTCGCGCCCGTCGAGGCGGCACGGGACAGCGAGGTCAGCCGGATCGGCTCGCCGCGGAAACTGGCATCGGTATAGCCGCTTTCCTCCTGCTCCAGCCCTTCGATGACGGGCAGGGTCTGGTAGCCGGTGATGAAGCCGCCGGGGCCGTCGACACGGTAGAAAACGCGGTCCTGCGCCGCCGAGGTCAGCATTTCCAGCGCGACATAGGGGATGTCGACCTCCAGCGCGCCATCTTCTGCCACCACCACCCGCTCGGCGATCGCCAGGGCCGAGCCGGCCAGCACGCGGTCGGAGACGGCGTTGGCGGTGTCGACCGCCTCGTTGTAGGTGTCGGCGAGCGCGACCAGGCCCAGGGCGACCAACGGAACCAGCAGCCAGAGCAGCAGCCGCCTGCGCAGTGAATATGGCTTGGCTCGGGCCATCAGGCGCTGGGCAGCTTTTCGAGGTAGTAGCCGATGCCGCGGGCGGTGCGGACGGTCAGCCCATAGGGCGCCAGCCGCTTGCGCAGCCGGCTGACATATTGCTCGATAGCGTTGGCGCTCAAATCCTCGTCGAAGCCGGCGAGCGATTCGATGATCGCCTGCTTGGCGACCACCTTGCCGGCGCGCATGAACAGGGTCTCGAGCAGCGCCAGTTCGCGCGCCGGGATGTCGATGGCTGCCCCGTGCGACGAGAAGCTGCGCGTGGTGAGGTCGAGCGTCACTTCGCCGAACGACACGGTCGAAGCCTTGAGCCCGGCGCGGCGGCGCAACAGCGTGCGCACACGCGCCTCCAACTCGCCGACGTCGAACGGCTTGACCATGTAGTCGTCGGCGCCGAGGTCGAGACCCTTGACCCGCTCGTCGAGCGAATGACGCGCCGACAGGATCAGCACTGCGGCGTCGTGCTGGCGCCCGCGCATGGCGCGCAGCACGTCGAGCCCGTCCATTTCCGGCAGGTTGAGGTCGAGGATGACGAGGTCGAAGCGCTCGGTGGCAAGCACGGCCACGGCAGAGGCGCCGTCGCCGACGACGTCGACGGCATAGCCGCTGCCCTTGAGCACCGCCGCCAGCCCCCCGGCCAGCGTCGCATTGTCCTCGACCACCAGAATGCGCACCCGAATTCTCCTTGCCCGCCCGTTCGAACGATGCCTATTCGCTAGGCAAAGGTCCAGTGCCCGTCATGCGCGTCGATAGCGCTTCGCCGTTGTGTGGCTCGCCCGGCTGTTGCATGGTCTGGCGATCATGCGCCTGGCCATTTTCACCGTTCTTGCCTGCCTTTCATCGCCCGCCTGGGCCGAAGTCACCGTCTTTCCGGCGCTGAACGGCGCCGCCAACGCCCGCACGCTGGTCGTCTACTCGTCGCTCGACGCGCCGTTGGCCAAGCCGATGATCGAAGGCTTCCAGAAGGCAAACCCCGGCGTGGCGGTACGCTACGAGGATCTGCAGACGGTCGACATCTATGACCGCGTCGTCGCCGAGACGGATGCCGGCAAGGGCACCGCCGACATCGCCTTTTCCTCGGCCATGGACCTGCAGGTCAAGCTCGCCAATGACGGCTATGCCCAGGAAAGCCGGCTGCCGCTGTCGGATCGCTGGCCGCGCTGGGCCAACTGGCGTGACACCGCCTATGCGCTGACCTTCGAGCCGGCGGTGTTCGTCTACCACAAGCCGAGCTTCAAGGATGCGCCGCCGCCGGCGACGCGCGGCCAGTTCGTCGAATTCCTCAAGACGCAGGGTGACAGGTTCTACGGCCGCATCGCCACCTACGACATCGAGCGTTCCGGCGTCGGGTTCATGTTCATGGCGCGCGACCAGGAGCAGTACCCCGACATCTGGTCGGTGATCCGCGCCATGGGGGCGGCGGGCGTGAAGCTCTATTCGACCAGTGGCGCCATCCTCGAGCGCATCGCCGACGGCCGTTTCGTGCTCGGCTACAACATCTTGGGCTCCTATGCCGCCGACTGGGCGGCGCGGAACCCCGACGTCGGCATCGTCCTGCCCAAGGACTACACCGTCGTCATGTCGCGCATCGGCCTGGTGCCGGCTGCCGCCAAGTCGTCGGATCTCGGCCGCCGCTATCTCGAATATTTCATGTCGGCCGAGGGCCAGACGGTGATGGCGCGGCAATTGCATATCGCAGCCGTCAATCCGGAGGTCTCGGGCGAGAATACCGCCAACCGCATGCAGGAGGTTCTTGGCGGGCAGTTGCGCCCGGTGCCGGTCAGCCCGGGGCTGATGGTCTATCTCGACCAGGTCAAGCGTTCCCGGGTCATCGAGCGCTGGAACGAGGCGCTGCGCAGCCCGTGATTCCGGCGATGTTCCCAAGCTGTTGCATCGGTGTCAGTCTGATGTCAGGTTGCTGCGATAGGGAAGTTTTGGCCCATCCGTTGGAGGCGGCGAGGCTCGGAAAGTTCGGGAGGATTTCGAACACGTTTCCGCAACGGCTACCCGACGGCGATCCTATCGCCGGGCAGAGGGGCCGGGAAACGCTGCTCTGATGGCAGGCCCCTTGGCCGGCCAGTTCCTTCCCCCGAAATGCCGAGACGCTGCCCTGGCGCGGGCCTCGAAACTGAAAAGCATCTGCCCCGCGCATGCGGGCAAGGGAGGAACAGCAATGAAGCAGTTCGTATTGGCCACCATCGTCGCAGGCGCGCTCGCCTTGCCGGCTGCGGCCGCCGACTACAAGATCATGGCACCTGCGGCCCCTGGCGGCGGCTGGGACCAGACCGCGCGCTCGATGCAGACCGCGCTCCAGGACGAGAAGATTTCCGCCTCGGTCCAGGTCAACAACGTTCCGGGCGCCGGCGGCACCATCGGCCTCGCCCAGTTCGTCAACCAGGCCAATGGCGACCCGGCCCAGCTCATCGTCGGCGGCTACGTCATGGTCGGCGCGATCCTGACCAACGCCTCGCCGGTGACGCTCGACCAGGTCACCCCGATTGCCCGCCTGACCGGCGAGTTTGAGGCGCTTGTCGTTCCGGCCGCTTCCGACATCAAGGACATGGCTGGCCTTGTTGCCAAGCTCAAGGCCGATCCGGGCGCGGTTTCCTGGGGCGGCGGCTCTGCCGGCGGCACCGACCACATCACGGCAGGCCTGATTGCCAAGGCCGTCGGCGTTGACCCGACCAAGGTCAACTACATCGCCTATTCCGGCGGTGGCGAGGCTCTTGCCGCCATCCTCGGCGGCCAGGTGACGGTCGGCATTTCCGGTTACGGCGAATTCGCCGAGCAGATCAAGGCCGGCACGCTCCGCATCATCGGCATTTCGTCCGACGCCAAGGTCGAAGGCATCGACGCCCCGACCTTCAAGGAAGGCGGCGTTGACGTCTCGATCCAGAACTGGCGCATGGTCGCTGCCGCTCCCGGCATCTCGGCCGAGCAGAAGGCGGCAGTGCTCGCCGACGTCGAAAAGATGGTCACCTCGGCTTCGTGGACGAAGATCCTCGCCGACAAGGGCTGGGCCAACACCTACCTCGCCGGCGATGACTTCGCAGCGCAGCTGAAGAAGGACACCGAGTCCACCGCAGCGATCCTGAAAGACATCGGCCTGGTGAAATGAGCCTGGACAACCAGCAACAAGAAAAGCGCCGCCCCGATTGGGCGGCGCTTGTCATCGCCGCTCTGCTTATGGCGGTGTCTGTCGTCATCGCCTGGAGCACCGCCAGCCATGGCGCCGGCGCCAGCTATGCCCGCGTCGGCCCGACAACCTTTCCCTACGTGATCGCCGTGGCGTTCTTCGGCCTGTCGATCTGGACGGTTTTCGAAGCTTTCCGCGGTGATTTCCCCGAGCGCGAGAAACAAGAGATCAGCCCGATCCTGTGGATCGTTGGCGGTCTTGCCGCCCAGATGCTGCTGCTCAAGGCAGCCGGCTTCTCGATCGCCACCGGATTGCTCTTCGCCGCGACAGCACGCGCGTTCGGACGCGGGCCGCTGTGGAAGACGATCCCGATCGGCATCGTGCTTTCGTTCGTCGTCTGGGTCATTTTCGCCAAGGGATTGCAGCTCTCGCTGCCCGCCGGCCCGCTCGAACACCTGCTGTTCTGAGCGATCATCAAGGGAGCTCGGCTCTAAATGGATACCTTTGGTCTGCTCGCGCAGGGGCTGCTCACGGCACTCGAGCCGATGAACATGCTCTATGCGCTGATCGGCGTGACGCTCGGCACGGCTGTCGGCGTTCTTCCCGGCATCGGCCCGGCACTTACCGTCGCCCTGCTTTTGCCCGTCACCTACAAGCTTGATCCCGCCGGTTCGCTGATCATGTTCGCCGGCATCTATTACGGCGGCATGTATGGCGGCTCGACGACGTCGATCCTGCTCAACACGCCTGGCGAAAGTGCCTCGATCGTCACGGCGCTCGAAGGCAACAAGATGGCGCGCGCCGGGCGTGGCGGTCCGGCACTGGCAACCGCCGCCATCGGCTCGTTCGTCGCCGGCCTGATCGCCACCATAGGTCTTGCCTTCGTTGCGCCGACGGTCGTCAAGATGGCGCTGTCCTTCGGTCCGGCCGAATATTTCGCGCTGATGATCCTGGCCTTCATGACCGTGTCTGCCGCCTTCGGCGACTCGACGTTGCGCGGACTGACGGCGTTGTTCATCGGCCTTGGGCTCGGTCTGATCGGCATCGACCTGCAGACCGGCCAGGCGCGCCTTGCCTTCGGCATTCCCGACCTGCTCGACGGCATCGAGGTGACGACGCTTGCGGTTGCGCTCTTCGCCGTTGGCGAGGCGCTCAGCGTCGCCGCCAGCAAGGGCGGCGATTCGACGATCCAGGCGATCAAGGGTTCGGTGTGGATGACTCGCGAGGACTGGCGCCGTTCATGGAAGCCATGGCTGCGCGGCACCGCAATCGGCTTCCCGATCGGTGCGATGCCGGCCGGCGGCGCCGAAATCGGCACCTTCCTGTCCTATTCTGTGGAAAAGAACCTGGCGCAAAAGCCCGAAGAGTTCGGCCATGGTGCCATCGAAGGTGTCGCCGGCCCGGAAGCGGCCAACAATGCATCGGCGGCCGGCACGCTGGTGCCGCTGCTGACGCTCGGCCTGCCGACCACGGCGACCGCCGCGATCATGCTCGCCGGCTTCCAGCAGTTCGGCCTGCAGCCTGGGCCGCTGTTGTTTGCGACCAACCCGCAGCTCGTCTGGGGCCTGATCGCCTCGCTGCTGGTGGCAAACCTGATGCTTTTGGTGCTCAACCTGCCGCTGATCGGCGTCTGGGTCAGGTTGCTGACCATCCCGCTGCCCTGGCTCTATTCGGGCATCCTGCTGTTTGCGACGCTTGGCACCATCGGCGCCAATCCGTCGACTTTCGAGCTCGGCATGCTGCTGGCATTTGGCCTGCTCGGCTACGGCCTGCGCCGCTTCGGCTATCCGATTGCGCCAGTGGTGGTGGGATTGATCCTGGGGCCGATGGCCGAGCAGCAACTGCGTCGGGCGCTGGCCATCAGCCAGGGCGACCCGATGATCCTGGTGCATTCGCCGATTGCGATCGTGCTGCTGCTCTTGGCGGCAACGGCGGTGCTGCTGCCGCTCTACCTGCGCGCCCGTGGCCGCGGCAAGGTGCTGGCCCAGCTGGGCGCCAACGAGGACTGAGGCCTCTCGGTTGCGAAACAAAAAAAGCCGAGGCCCGGAATTCCGGCCTCGGCTTTTTCTTTGCCTCGACAGCGAGGCGGGATACCCAGGGACAGAGCGACGGTCAGATTGACCGGCCGCTCCGGAGCACTGCCCGGCTGGCAACGCCTTGGCAATCGCCAATGGCGCGGCCAGCGGTGCGCTCTCTACCCTGAATGCCTGTAATCAGTATTTGCGAATGCGGTCGAAGTGGAGCGGGTCGATGCCGAGCATCACCAGGTCCTGGTTGGTTGGGCGATGACCGCGCTCGACGGCTGCTGCGGCAGCGACGGCGCTACCAAAGGTGCGGACCAGTTCGCCAATGCGGCCAAGGGGCTTGCGGGTGTTCATCTCTTTATCCTCTTTTGCGCCGCATCATCATTTCTTGTGCAGCGCAACAAATATAGGTGACGCAAAGGGAAGCGGTAGGGGCATCTGCGCATGCTTGCCATGCATCCGCTGCATTGGTTGGCTAAATAGGTGCCAGTGGACGCCGCCGGCCACGGGACTTGAAAGCGCCGCCGCCTTCGGCTATATCAGCCTCAAATTCTTGGTCGGTATGACGAAGAGTGGGTCCACCCGGTCCCGCTCTTTTTTGTTACCTGCCGACCGTCTGGAGATTCTATGACCGAAAACGCAGTCGAACAGACAGGCGACGACCGCATCATCCGCGAGACCGGCATCGACGCCCGCATCGCCCTGATCGTCCAGCCCGTCCTTCGTGCGATCGGCTTCCGCCTCGTTCGCATCCGCCTTTCGGGGCAGAGCGGGCTGACGCTGCAGATCATGGCCGAGCGCGAAGACGGCACCATGACCGTCCAGGATTGCGAAGAAGTGAGCCGCGCGGTTTCGCCTGCTCTCGATGTCGATGATCCGATCGAAAAAGCGTATCATCTCGAAGTGTCGTCACCGGGCATCGACCGGCCGCTGGTCCGTAAGTCGGATTTCGGCAACTGGATCGGTCACATCGTCAAGATGGAGACCTCGGTTATGGTTGCCGACCGCAAGCGGTTCCGCGGCAAGATCGCCGAGGTCGACGAAGAAGGCATCCTGATCCAGCGTGACCAGGCTGCCTACGGCGAGGAGCCGACCGTGCGCGTGCCTTTCGAGGCGATTTCCGAGGCGCGGCTGATCCTTACCGACGATCTCATTCGCGATGCCCTGAGCAAGGACAATCAGGCGCGCAAGGAAGCACGGAAACGTCGCGGCGAAGACGAAGATGCGCCGGAAGACGAAGAAACCGAAACGGAAGATTGATAGAGCCGCGCGGCTGGACCAGGTTCGGCCGAACGCTCCGGGAGAAAGACAATGGTTGTAAGCGCCAACAGGCTCGAACTGCTGCAGATCGCCGATGCGGTCGCCCGCGAGAAGTCGATCGACAAGTCGATCGTCATCGCCGCGATGGCCGACGCGATCCAGAAGGCAGCGCGCTCGCGCTATGGTCAAGAGACCAACATCCGCGCCGACATCAACCCCAACACGGGCGAGATGAAGCTGCAGCGCCTGATGGAAGTTGTCGAAAAGGTCGACGACTACGCCATCCAGATCGCGCTGAGCTCGGCTCGCGAACGCAACCCCGACGCCCAGCTAGGCGATTTCATCGCCGAACAGCTGCCGCCGATGGATTTCGGCCGCATCGCCGCCCAGTCGGCCAAGCAGGTCATCGTCCAGAAGGTGCGTGAAGCCGAGCGCGACCGCCAGTACGACGAATACAAGGATCGCATCGGCGAGATCGTCAACGGCACGGTCAAGCGCGTCGAGTATGGCAACGTCATCGTCGATCTCGGCCGCGGCGAGGCGATCATCCGCCGCGACGAGCTGATCCCCCGCGAAAACTACAAGTACGGCGACCGCGTTCGCGCCTATGTCTATGACGTGCGCCGCGAGCAGCGTGGCCCGCAGATCTTCCTGTCGCGTACCCATCCGCAGTTCATGGCGAAGCTGTTCACCATGGAAGTGCCGGAAATCTACGACGGCATCATCGAGATCAAGTCGGTTGCCCGCGATCCCGGTTCGCGCGCCAAGATCGCCGTCATCTCGCGTGACAGCTCGATCGACCCGGTCGGCGCCTGCGTCGGTATGCGCGGTTCGCGCGTCCAGGCCGTTGTCGGCGAGCTCCAGGGCGAAAAGATCGACATCATTCCGTGGTCGCCTTCGGCCGCTTCCTTCATCGTCAACGCCTTGCAGCCGGCTGAAGTCGCCAAGGTCGTCCTCGACGAGGACGCCGAGCGCATCGAAGTGGTGGTTCCCGACGACCAGCTGTCGCTGGCCATCGGCCGTCGCGGCCAGAACGTACGCCTGGCTTCGCAGCTGACCGGCTGGGATATCGACATCCTGACCGAGCAGGAAGAATCGGAGCGCCGCCAGAAGGAATTCGTCGAGCGTTCGACCCTGTTCATGGAATCGCTCGACGTCGACGAGATGGTCGGTCAGGTGCTGGCTTCCGAAGGCTTCACCTCGGTTGAGGAAGTGGCTTACGTCGATGCCGACGAAATTGCCTCGATCGACGGTTTCGACGAAGACACCGCTTCCGAGATCCAGACCCGTGCCCGCGAGTATCTCGAAAAGATCGAGGCCGAGCACGACGAGAAGCGCAAGACGCTCGGCGTGCAGGACGAACTGCGCGAAATCCCCGGCATTACCACCGCGATGCTGGTGGCGCTCGGCGATGACGGCGTGAAGACGATCGAGGACTTCGCCGGCTATGCCGCCGACGACCTCGTCGGTTGGAAGGAACGCAAGGACGGCGAGACCAAGTTCTTCCCGGGCGTGCTCGCCGACTACGGCGTGTCGCGCACCGATGCGGAACAGATGGTCGTTGCTGCCCGCCGCATGGTTGGTTGGATCGCCGAGGACGAAGTCGTGTCCGAGGAAGAGCCAGCCGACGTCGCCGGTGAGTGACGTGAGGCCGGCCGGAGAATCTGTTGGACGAGATGAACGATCGCACCTGCATCGTCACGCGCAAGAGCGCCGAACCGGATGATCTGATCCGTTTCGTCGTCGGCCCGGATTCGACCGTTTTTCCGGACCTCAAGAGAAATCTGCCCGGCCGCGGTTGCTGGGTGACGGCCGACCGCCTACATATCGACAAGGCGGAGGCCAAGGGCATGTTCGCCCGCGCTTTCAAGGCGCAGGTCGTCGTGCCGCCTGAATTGGGCGCCATGGTCGATAATCTGCTCGCCAGATCGGCGCTTGGCGCGCTTGGGCTTGCCCGAAAGGCCGGTCTGGTGGCACTAGGTGCCGCCAAGGTCGACTCCACGGTCCGCGCCGGCAAGGCGCTTCTTGTACTCCATGCTTACGAGGGTGCTGAAGACGGCGTCCGCAAGATCACCCAGGCCCGCAAGGCCACAGTGCATATCGGCGGGCCTGCAACGCCTGCCTATAAACTTTTTTCGGAAGCCGAATTGGGTTTGGCATTGGGTGCAACAAATGTGATACATGCTGCCGTCCTCGCGGGAGAAGCGGGCAAGGCGGTCGCGAAGCGCATGGTTGCGCTTGACCGATATCGGGGCGGATCCCCGGATGATCTGGCAATGATTGCGGCGATTGCCTACGACGATGATGCCGCAGAGGATATGGAATGAGCGACACTAAATCGGGCGATGACAACACGTTGAGCGTCACTCCGAAGAAGACCTTGACGCTGAAGCGCCCGGGATCGGAGCAGGGAACCGTACGCCAGAACTTCTCGCACGGCCGCACAAAGCAGGTCGTCGTGGAGACCAAGAAGCGTAAGTTCTCCATGCCCGGCGACAAGCACGAGCCGACACCGGCTGCAGCCGTCTTTGCACCCAAGCCTCAGCCCGCAGCTCCGGTAGCCGCAGCTCCGGTGGTCGCAGCACCTGCGCCAGCGCCCGCGCCGGTCGTCGTGCGCGAGACGCCGCGGCCCCAGCCCGAGCGTTCGGGCATGGTCCTGAATGAATTGTCGCGCAGCGAGATGGATGCGCGTCGCCGCGCGCTCGAAGGTTCTGTCGCTCGCGAGCACGAGGAGCGCCAGCGCGCTGCCGACGACGCACGCCGCCGCGCCGAGGAAGATGAGCGCCGCGGACGCGAGCGCGAGGAATCGGCTCGCCGCCAGGCGGAAGAGGAAGCCCGTCTCAAGGCGGAGTCGGAATCGCGCCGTCGCGCCGAGGACGAAGCCCGTCGCCGCGCCCCCGCTGCAGCGCTCGAGGCCAATGTACCCGACGAGGTGGACGCCAAGCCGAAGGGCCGCGTCGGTCCCGGCGTCGCTGCTGCAGCGCCGATCCGCCGCATTGCGACCCCCGAGGTTGCCCGTCCGGCCAAGACCAAGACCGAAGACGACCGCCGTCGCGGCAAGCTGACGCTCAATACGGCGCTGACTTCCGGGGATGGCGACGCCCGTTCGCGTTCGCTGTCGGCGATGCGTCGTCGTCAGGAGAAGTTCAAGCGTGCGATGCACCAGGAAACGCGCGAAAAGATCGTGCGTGAGGTTATTCTTCCTGAGACCATTACCATTCAGGAACTGGCCCAGCGCATGTCCGAACGCGCCGTCGAGGTCGTCAAGTTCTTCATGAAGCAAGGCCAGATGTTGAAGCCGGGCGACGTCATCGACGCCGATACGGCTGAACTGGTCGCTTCCGAATTCGGCCACACGGTTCGCCGCGTTGCCGAGTCCGACATCGAAGAAGGCCTGTTCGACATCGCCGATCACAGCGCGACCCTGGTTTCGCGTCCGCCTGTCGTCACCATCATGGGCCACGTCGACCACGGCAAGACCTCGCTGCTCGACGCCATCCGCAATGCGAATGTGCAGTCGGGTGAAGCCGGCGGCATCACCCAGCACATCGGCGCCTACCAGGTCGAGAAGAACGGTCAGAAGATCACCTTCATCGACACCCCCGGCCACGCCGCCTTCACGGCGATGCGTGCTCGTGGTGCCCAGGCGACCGACATTGCGATCCTCGTGGTTGCGGCCGACGACAGCGTCATGCCGCAGACGATCGAGTCGATCAGCCATGCCAAGGCTGCCGGCGTGCCGATCATCGTGGCGATCAACAAGATCGACAAGCCGACGGCTGATGCCCAGAAGGTCCGCACCGAGCTGCTGCGCCACGAAGTCTTCGTGGAATCGATGGGCGGTGAAGTGCTCGACGTCGAGGTTTCGGCCAAGAACGGCACCAATCTCGACAAGCTGCTCGAGGCGATCCTGCTGCAGGCCGAAGTGCTCGACCTCAAGGCCAACCCCGACCGTACGGCCGAGGGTGTCGTCATCGAAGCCAAGCTCGACAAGGGCCGCGGCCCGGTCGCGACCGTCCTGGTCCAGACCGGTACGCTGATGCCCGGCGACATTCTCGTCGCCGGCAACCAGTGGGGCCGTGTCCGCGCGCTGGTCAATGACCGTGGCGAACACCTCGAAGAGGCACCGCCGTCCATGCCGGTCGAGATTCTCGGCCTCCAGGGCACGCCTCAGGCTGGCGACCGCTTTGCGGTGGTCAACAACGAGGCCCGCGCTCGCGAGATCACCGAGTACCGCCAGCGCCTGGCGCGCGACAAGGCTGTCGCCAAGCACGCCACCCAGCGCGGCTCGCTTGAGCAGATGATGTCGCAGCTGCAGTCGTCCGGCCTCAAGGAGTTCCCGCTCATCATCAAGGGTGACGTGCAGGGTTCGGTCGAAGCGATCGTGGCTGCCCTCGACAAGCTCGGCACCGACGAGGTGCGTGCGCGCATCGTCCATTCGGGCGCCGGCGCCATCACCGAGAGCGACGTCACGCTCGCCGAAACCTCGGGTGCGGCGATTATCGGCTTCAACGTCCGCGCCAACGCGCAGGCGCGCCACGCCGCTGAACAGTCCGGGATCGAGATCCGCTACTACAACATCATCTACAGCCTCGTGGATGACGTTAAGGATGCGATGTCGGGCCTGCTGTCGCCGGAACGCCGCGAGACCTTCATCGGCAACGCCGAAATCCTCGAAGTCTTCAACATCACGAAGACCGGCAAGGTTGCGGGTTGCCGCGTCACCGAAGGCAAGGTCGAGCGTGGCGCAGGCGTCCGCCTGATCCGCGAAAACGTTGTCATCCACGAAGGCACGCTCAAGACGCTCAAGCGCTTCAAGGACGAAGTCTCCGAAGTGCCGGTCGGCCAGGAATGCGGTATGGCCTTCCAGAACTACGAAGACATGCGCCAGGGCGATGTCATCGAGTGCTTCCGCGTGGAGATGGTGACCCGGAGGCTCTAAGCCTCTGGCATTTGTCTCATCGTTTGGACGGTGGCCGGTCGGCCGCCGTCCGTTTTCGTGCAGCAGGAAGCGCGGTCCCATTCCGCCTCCTGCGACATATGGATTTTCAGGACCATGTCGCGTTTTCAGAGTTCAGGCCCGTCACAGCGCCAGCTTCGCGTCGGCGAACAGGTGCGCCATGCGCTTTCCGAAATGCTCCCGCGCGGAGAGATCATCGATCCGGTGATTGAAACGACTGTCATTTCGATCACCGAGGTGCGCATGTCGCCAGACCTCAAGATCGCCACCGCCTTCGTGTCGCCGATTGGCGCCAAGGATCCCGATACGGTCATCGAGGCGCTCAACAAATACGCCAAGTTCATCCGTGGCCGCGTTTCCTTTGCCTTGCGGCAGATGAAATACATGCCGGAATTCCGTTTCCGGCTGGACACCAGTTACGACAATTTCGCCAAGATCAACGATCTGCTGCGCTCGCCCGAAGTGGCGCGTGACCTCGACGGCGAAGAAGACAAGGAAGACTGACATGTCGCGTCGCGGCAAGAAGAAAGGCCGGCCCGTCTCCGGCTGGCTGGTGCTGGACAAACCTGTGGGCATGGGCTCGACCGAGGCCGTCTCCAAGATCAAGTGGCTGTTCAATGCCGAAAAGGCCGGCCACGCCGGAACCCTCGACCCGCTCGCCTCCGGCATGCTGCCGATCGCGCTTGGCGAGGCGACCAAGACGGTGCCTTACGTCATGGACGGCGCCAAGGTTTACCGCTTTACCGTCTCCTGGGGCGAGGAGCGTTCCACGGACGACCTCGAAGGCCCGGTGACCAAGAGCTCCGACAAGCGTCCTTCCGAGGACGAAATCCGTGCCATCATGCCGAACTACACCGGCGTCATCATGCAGACGCCGCCGCAGTTTTCGGCGATCAAGATTGCCGGCGAGCGCGCCTATGACCTTGCCCGCGAGGGCGAGACGGTCGACATTCCGGCCCGCGAGGTAGAGATCGGCCGCCTCGAGATCATCGAAAACAGTGCTGATCGCACCGTTTTCGAGATCGATTGCGGCAAGGGCACCTATGTCCGGTCGCTCGCGCGCGACATGGGCCGCGATCTCGGCTGCTTCGGCCATATCTCCGAGCTTCGCCGCACCGAGGTCGATCCGTTCACTGCCGAAGACTTCGTCACCATCGCTGAGCTCGAAGCTGCTCGCGCCGCCGGCCAGCCGGACGGCGAAGAGGGCAGCTGGGATTTCACCGCTATTGACGAGTTCGTCGTCGACACCGCCGCCGCACTCGATTGCCTGCCGCAGGTCGCCGTGACCGACGAGGCAGCCAACAAGATCAGGCTCGGCAACCCGGTCATCGTGCGCGGCCGCGACGCGCCCGTGGAGGCCGAGGAGGCCTGCGCCACCGCGCGTGGCAAGCTGGTCGCCATCGGCGCCATCGAGCAGGGCATGTTCAAGCCCAAGCGCGTCTTCACCGCCTGACACTTGTACGCGGCTGCCGTTTCCGCTTGGATCGTCCCAGATGATTCCGCGGGCGGAACGCGAATGGCAGGGGCTGAGACGATAGCAGTACGTCCATCACGACACGTGCGGCGGGCCCCTGTAGGGGCCTCGCCTGGCACGTTGATTGCCGATCCGTCCGCACGGCAATCGGCGCTCAACCTGACGCTGATATCGCCCGACGCGTGCGAATTCATCAACAACGCCAGTCTCGACGATGTCGCGGCCGCTTGCGAGAAATGGCCGCTGATCTGGCTCGACTGCGTCGGTCTCGCCGACATCGCGCTGATCGAGGAAATCGGAAACATCTTCAGCCTGCACACGCTGGCGCTCGAGGATGTGGTCAACACCGGCCAGCGCCCGAAGGCCGACTTCTTCGACGACCATGCCTTCTTCGTGCTCAGCATGATCGACGATGCCAAGAGCGGCCGCTACGAGCAGATTTCATTCTTCTTCGGCGAGAACTTCGTCGTCACCTTCCAGGAGCGCGAGGGCGATCCGTTCGAACCGGTGCGCCAGCGCATCCGTATCTCGAACCCGAGCCGGCTGCGCCATCGCAAGGCCGACTATCTCGCCTATGCCCTGATCGACGCCGTCGTCGACAGCTACTTCCCGATCGTCGATGCCACCGGCGACAAGGTGGATGCGATCGAGGATGAGCTGCTGGCCGCCCCCAGGAAGCAGCACATCAGCCAGTTGCACGGCCTGCGTCGGGCGACCAATCTGCTCAAGCGCACGCTTTGGCCGCTGCGCGATGCCCTGACGACCCTCATCCGCTCCGACGCCGCCTTCATCTCGGCCGAGACAAAGGTCTATTTCAACGACACGCTCGATCACTCGATCAGGTTGGCCGAGACAGTCGAATCCCAGCGCGAAACGATGATCGGCCTTATCGAAATGCAGTTGTCGCTGTCGCAATCGCGCACCAACGAGATTATCGGCGTGCTGACGATCGTCTCGGCGATCTTCATCCCGCTGACCTTTCTCGCCGGCATCTGGGGAATGAATTTCGACCCCACCATATCGCCCTGGAACATGCCCGAGCTGTTGTGGCCTTATGGCTATCCCGTGGCCCTCGGCTTCATGGCCCTGGTCGCGATCTCGCTGGTGTTGTTTTTCCGCTGGCGGAAATGGCTCTGAACCCCGGCCCGGAGCCGGCTTGCGAAATAGCTGGCATTTGCCGCCAAATTCCACTATATGCGCCGCAACATCGCGTCTTTTGCCGCTTTGTTCATCGGCCCCAGCTGGACGACATCCCGGCCGTGGGCGTCCCGTTTCCTCCAGATCGAAAGGAAAAACACGATGTCGATCACTGCCGAGCGCAAGTCGGAACTCATGAGCGAATTCGCAACCGTCAAGGGCGACACCGGTTCTCCGGAAGTCCAGGTTGCCATCCTCTCCGAGCGCATCAAGAACCTGACCGAGCACTTCAAGGACCACAAGAAGGACAACCACTCCCGTCGTGGTCTTCTGGCGCTCGTCTCCCAGCGTCGCAGCCTGCTTGATTACCTCAAGCGCAAGGACGACGCACGCTATCAGACGCTGATCGAGAAGCTCGGTCTGCGCCGCTGACGAATTGACCGGCGGGCTCTCCTTGTGGGAGCCCGCCGGTCGCGCATTCAGGGCCATCAACCGGATGGTCCCTCGGCCCGATCCTGCCACAGGGTGCGGTCGCGTCGAAAAGGTTCCGGAGCGCCAAAGGGAAGCGCCCGAACCGCCCATGGACGGTCATGGGGCAGGATTGCAGGACGTTCGGTCGGCCGCCTTCGCGGCCAACATCCACCACCGAGCTTCTTGTTGTCTTGCCCGTGGCTGGCCAAACTGAAGCCAGGCACATGATCCATCAGGAAGGCCCTGTGGTTTTCCCGGATCCCGTGCCTAACAAGCCAGGGAATGGGCGCGCCGCCGAGCGGCGTCGCCACTCCCGCTACGAAGGACAAGATATGTTCAAACACCACAAAGTCGAAATCGAGTGGGCCGGCCGTCCGCTCATCCTCGAGACCGGCAAGATCGCGCGTCAGGCTGACGCCGCCGTTCTCGCCACCTACGGCGAGACCGTCGTTCTCGCGACGGTCGTTTCGGCCAAGGAGCCGAAGCCGGGCTTCGACTTCTTCCCGCTGACCGTCAACTACCAGGAAAAGACCTACGCAGCCGGCAAGATCCCCGGCGGCTATTTCAAGCGTGAAGGCCGTCCGAGCGAAAAGGAGACGCTGGTCTCCCGCCTGATCGACCGCCCGATCCGTCCGCTCTTCGCCGCCGGCTACAAGAACGACACCCAGGTCGTCATAACGGTTGTCCAGCACGACCTCGAAAACGATCCCGATATCCTGTCGATCGTTGCCACCTCGGCTGCCTTGACGCTCTCGGGCGTGCCTTTCATGGGCCCGATCGGTGGCGCGCGCGTCGGCTATATCAACGGCGAATACGTGCTCAACCCGCACATCGACGAGATGCAGGAATCCAAGCTCGACCTCGTTGTCGCCGGCACCGATGCCGCCGTGCTGATGGTCGAGTCGGAAGCCAAGGAACTGGCCGAAGACATCATGCTCGGCGCCGTCATGTTCGGTCACCGTGGCTTCCAGCCGGTCATCGACGCCATCATCAAGCTGGCCGAAGTGGCTGCCAAGGATCCGCGCGACTTCACCGCGCCGGACTATTCCGAGCTTGAAGCCGAGATGCTGAAGATCGTCGAAGGCGAACTGCGCGACGCCTACAAGATCACCGACAAGCAGGCCCGCTACACCGCCGTCGACGCGGTCAAGACCAAGGTCAAGGCAGCCTTCGCCGCTGAAGGCGAAGAAGCTCCGAAGTGGTCGGCCGACAAGGTCGCAACCGTGTTCAAGGAACTCCAGGCCAAGATCGTGCGCTGGAACATCCTCGACACCGGTTCGCGCATCGATGGCCGCGACCTCAAGACGGTCCGCCAGATCGTTTCCGAAGTCGGCGTCCTGCCGCGCACCCACGGTTCGTCGCTGTTCACCCGCGGCGAGACCCAGGCGCTTGTCGTTGCCACGCTCGGCACCGGCGAAGACGAGCAGTATGTCGACGCGCTGACCGGCATGTACAAGGAGAAGTTCCTCCTTCACTACAACTTCCCGCCCTATTCGGTTGGCGAAACCGGCCGCATGGGCTCGCCCGGCCGCCGCGAAATCGGCCACGGCAAGCTCGCCTGGCGCGCTGTCCGCCCGATGCTGCCGGCCGCCGAGCAGTTCCCCTACACGCTGCGCGTCGTCTCCGAGATCACCGAGTCCAACGGCTCGTCGTCGATGGCCACCGTCTGCGGCACCTCGCTGGCGCTGATGGATGCGGGCGTTCCGCTGCAGAAGCCGGTTGCCGGCATCGCCATGGGCCTGATCAAGGAAGGCGAGCGCTTCGCCGTCCTGTCGGACATCCTCGGCGACGAGGATCACCTCGGCGACATGGACTTCAAGGTTGCCGGCACGACCAACGGCATCACCGCGCTGCAGATGGACATCAAGATCGACGGTATCACCGAAGAGATCATGAACATCGCGCTCGGCCAGGCCAAGGACGGCCGCCTGCACATCCTCGGCGAAATGGCCACGGCCCTGTCGGAAGGCCGCTCGGAACTGGGCGAATTCGCTCCGCGCATCGAGGTCATGCACATCCCGACCGACAAGATCCGTGAAGTCATCGGCTCGGGCGGCAAGGTCATCCGCGAGATCGTCGAAAAGACCGGCGCCAAGATCAACATCGAGGACGACGGCACGGTCAAGATCGCTTCGTCGAACGCCAAGGAAATCGAGGCGGCCAAGAAGTGGATCCACACCATCGTGGCTGAGCCGGAAGTCGGCGAGATCTACGAAGGCACGGTCGTCAAGACCGCCGACTTCGGCGCCTTCGTCAACTTCTTCGGCCCGCGCGACGGCCTCGTCCACATCTCGCAGCTTGCCAACGACCGCGTTGCCAAGACCTCGGATGTGGTCAAGGAAGGCGACAAGGTCTGGGTCAAGCTGATGGGCTTCGACGAGCGCGGCAAGGTCCGCCTGTCGATGAAGGTCGTCGACCAGGAAACGGGCAAGGAAATTGCTCGCGACAAGAAGGCTGAAGGCGAAGAATCCGCCGCCTGATAGCCTGATAAGTTGATAAGAAGCGGGCGCGCCGTAAGGTCGCGCCCGTTTTCGTTTGTTGTGCGTCTTTCGAGGCTCGCTTCGCTCACACCTCAGGATGAGGTAGGTAGCGGCTCGGTGGCAGCATGACAGGTTCCATCAAGCCACAACATCTCCGGTTGGTGGCGCCACCAACCCTCATCCTGAGGTGCTTGCCGAGGGCGAGCCTCGCAGGACGCACGACTAGGATGCCAGAATGCGCGATGCCCTGAAAACCCTGTTCTATCCCTTCGAGGCCGACGTCCTGGCGATGCCGAGGCAGGGCGCGCGCGTGTTGTTCATCGGCGCCGAGCCGGGCTTCAGGACGCCGCAGGGCTTCGACGCAAAGCTTTCCCTGGTTCAGGGCTTTCGACCCCACGTGCTGGCCCTGGCGGCCGCGGGACATGATGTGACTGCACGCGCCGAGGAAGACGGCTTCGACACGGCTCTCGTGCTCGCCGGCAGGCATCGCGGCCTCAACGAACTGCGAATTGCCGAGGCGATCGAGCGCGTGGCGGCCGGCGGCCTGATCGTTGTTGCCGGCGGCAAGGACGACGGCATTGCCAGCCTGCGCAAGCGGCTTGGCGGCCTGCTCGAGATCGAGGACCATCTGCCCAAGTATCACGGCACCGCACTATGGTTCCGGCGCACCGCGCAGGCGGACGCTGCCGCTGCCGCCTTGCGCGCTGACAATCCCGAGCAACTGGTCGAGGACCGTTTCCGCACCGCGCCCGGCATGTTCTCGTTCGAACGCGTCGATGCCGGTTCGCGCCTGCTAGCCGACAATCTGCCGTCCGACATCAAGGGCAAGGTCGCCGATTTCTGCGCCGGCTGGGGCTATGTCGCCGCCGAGGTGGCCGCGCGCGCCAAGGAACTCAAGGCGCTCGACCTGTTCGAGGCCGACTTCGACGCGCTGGAGGCGGCCAAGGCCAACGTGCCCAACACACCTGTCCAGCCTGCGTTCCACTGGCAGGATCTCGCCAAGGAACCGGTCGAGCGGCGCTACGATTTGGTGGTGATGAACCCGCCGTTCCATCAGGATCGCGATGCCGATCCGGAGATCGGCCAGCGCATGATCAAGGCGGCATCTGCCGCGCTCAAGCCGGGCGGCAGGCTGTTCATGGTGGCCAACCGCCATCTGCCCTACCAGCCGGTGCTGGCGGCAACATTCTCATCGGTTCAGGAAATAGCCGTCGACAGCGCCTTCAGGGTCTATTCCGCCAAGCGCTGAGCGTACGTTTTCAGTGCAGGCTGGTGGGGCGGTCAGCGGGAACGACAAGCCCTGCGTCGCCAATGACCAGCGGCGCCGGCCGTCCGAAGAAATAGCCCTGCACCACCTGGCAGCCAGCCGCCCTGAGCAGGGTGGCCTGGTTTTCCGTCTCGACGCCCTCGGCAATGGTGCGCACGCCGAGCGCCCTGGACAGGCCGACGATGGTCGAGACCACGGCGCCGGAATTGCTGTCGGTTTCCATGCGGCTGACGAAGGAACGGTCGATCTTGAGCTTGTGGAACGAGAAGTCGATCAGGTAGGCGAGGTTAGAGTAGCCGGTGCCGAAATCGTCGACGGCCACCGAAATGCCCATCGCCGTCAACTGCTTCAAGATCAGGGCGGCGCGGTCGCGGTCCTGCATCATCGCCGATTCGGTCAGCTCCAGTTCGAGCCGCTTGGGCGCGATGCCGGTTTCCTTGATGATCTTCTCGACGATGCCGACGAAGTCGCGGGTCATGAACTGGACCGGCGAAATGTTGACCGCCACGAAGCAGTCTTCCGGCAGCAGGCGCGCATCGGTGCAGGCCTTGCGCAGCACCCATTCGCCGATCGGGGCGATCATGCCGGTTTCTTCGGCGACCGAGATGAACTCGTTGGGCGCGATCATGCCGCGCTCGGGGTGGTTCCAGCGGATCAACGCCTCGTAGCCGACGACGCGGCCGGTCGGCAGGTCGAGCTGCGGCTGGTAGTGAAGGTCGAAGTCGCCGCGCTCGAAGGCGACATGCAGTTCCGACTCGACCCATTGGCGGTGATCTGCGACGCGGCCCATCTCGGGCTGGAAAACGGCCCAGGCGCCGATGCCGCTGGCGCGCGCGTTCTGCAGTGCCAGGTTGGAGCGGCGTAGCAGCGTCACCGGATCGTAGCCGTCCTTGGGCATGGCGACGACGCCGACGGACACGTTGACCGACTGGAGATGCGATGCCAGCGGGTAAGGCCGCATGAGATCGTGGATGACGCGGTCGATGAGCGCTTCGAGCGACCCGTGCAAGGCCTGGTCGGGATAGAGGATGGCGAATTCGCCGGCGCCGATGCGGCCGACGACCACGTCGCGCGGCAGCGCCGCCTTGAGCCTTGCGGTGAAGGCACGGATCAGCGCGTCGCCATTGCTGTAGCCGATGGCATCGTTGATCTGCTTGAAGCGGTCGATATCGATGTCGATGAGGAACACCGGCTTGCCGGTTCGTGCCGTGGCCGACGCCGCCTCGGCGATCTTGCCGACCATCGCGGTACGGGCCAGCAGCCCGGTCAGCTTGTCGAAATGGGTCTCGTTGAAGACGTAATCGGCCGATTCGTCGATGCCGGCGAAGAACGACATGGCTGCAATCGACGCAGCGAGCGCGCAAAGCGCGGCGATGACCGCGCTGGCAACTTCCGTGGGCATGCCGCCGATGTTGTCGCCAAGGGCGAACTTCAGCCCCCACATGCCCAATGTGAAACTGCCCAACCCCGAACTGGCGATGGTGACGAGCCGAAACAGCGGGCTTCGACGGGGATTCCTGACGGCAGGCATGCGTGACTTTCCTAACTTGCGTGGCATCACTACCGATTCGCTCGTTAAGATCGCTTGCGGCGATTGTCTACAATTTTAATTTGGGCAAGAATTTTCACCCCGCCGCAAGTCTTCCCATAAGCGCAAAAGACGCTGCAAAAGCATGAATAGGTACATGGGGCTTGCCGGAAATCGAATCCGATTTCGGGATACTACTCGCGGCCACCGTCCATCTGCTTGAGCTCGTCCAGCGTCGGCATCGAGACGATGTGATAGCCCGAATCAACGTAATGGATCTCGCCGGTGACACCCGACGACAGGTCCGACAGCAGGTACAGCGCCGAACCGCCAACCTCGTCGAGGGTCACGGTGCGCCGCAGCGGCGAGTTGCGCTGCTGGTAGGAGAACATGTGGCGGGCATCCGAGATGCCAGCACCTGCCAGCGTGCGCACCGGGCCGGCCGAGATGCCGTTGATGCGGATGCCGCGCGGGCCGTAGTCGTTGGCGAGATACCGGACACTGGCCTCGAGGCCTGCCTTGGCGACGCCCATGACGTTGTAGTTGGGCATGACGCGCACCGACCCGGCATAGGTCAGGGTGATCATCGAGCCGCCGTCGTTCATCAGGGCCGCAGCGTGCTTGGCGACTTCGGTGAACGAAAAGCACGAGATCACCATGGTGCGCACGAAATTTTCGCGCGTGGTGTCGGCGTAGAGGCCCTTCAGCTCGTTCTTGTCGGAGAAGCCAATGGCGTGAACCAGGAAGTCGATGCCGCCCCACTTTTCCCTGAGCGTGTCGAAGGCGGCAGCCACCGAGGCGCTGTCCTCGACGTCGCAGGGCACCAGGATCTCCGCGCCGACCTTCTCGGCCAGCGGCTTGACGCGGCGGCCAAAGGCCTCGCCCTGATAGGTGAAGGCAAGCTCGGCGCCGTGCTGGGCGAGCTTCTGCGCGATACCCCAGGCAATGGAGTGGTCGTTCGCGACGCCCATGATGAGCCCGCGCTTGCCCTTCATCAATCCATCCATGTCGGTGTCCCTATGCGGAGAGGCGCTGGAAAACGAGCGTGGCGTTGGTGCCGCCGAAGCCGAAGGAATTGGACAGCACCGTGTCGATCTTGGCGTTGTCGATGCGCTTGCGTACGATCGGCATGCCTTCGAATTCCGGGTCGAGCTCCTCGATATGAGCGCTCTCGCCGATGAAGCCGCCCTGCATCATCAGGATCGAGTAGATCGATTCCTGCACGCCGGCCGCACCCAGCGAGTGGCCGGTCAGCGACTTGGTCGAGGTGATGTTGGGGAGCTTGTCTGCAAAGACTTCGCGGATCGCGCCCATTTCCTTCGAGTCGCCTACCGGCGTCGAGGTGCCGTGGGTGTTGATGTAGTCGACCGGACCCTTCACCGTCGACAGTGCCTGCCGCATGCAGCGCATGGCGCCTTCGCCCGACGGCGCGACCATGTCGTAGCCGTCTGATGTCGCGCCGTAGCCGACCAATTCGCAATAGATCCTGGCGCCGCGCGCCTTTGCGTGTTCGAGCTCCTCGAGCACCAGCACGCCCGCGCCGCCGGCGATGACGAAGCCGTCGCGGTTGGCGTCATAGGCGCGCGAGGCGACCGAGGCGCGGTCGTTGTACTTGGACGACATGGCTCCCATGGCGTCGAACAGGTTCGACATGGTCCAGTCGAGGTCCTCGTGGCCGCCGGCGAACATGACGTCCTGCTTGCCCCACTGGATCATCTCGGCGGCGTTGCCGATGCAATGCGCCGAGGTCGAGCAGGCCGACGAGATCGAATAGTTGACGCCGTGGATCTTGAACCAGGTGGCGAGCGTTGCCGATGCGGTCGAAGACATCGCCTTCGGCACGGCGAACGGCCCGATGCGCTTGGGGCTGTTGTTCTTGAGCGTGATCTCTGCGGCTTCGACGATGGTGCGGGTCGAAGGACCGCCCGAACCCATGATGATGCCGGTGCGTTCGTTGCCGGAAATGACGTTCTCTTCGAGACCGCTGTCGGCGATCGCCTGCTTCATGGCGACATGGTTCCACATGCCGCCCTGCGACAGGAAGCGCGCTGCGCGACGGTCGACAAGCTCGGTCGTGTCGAGATTCGGCGCGCCCCAGACCTGGCACTTGAAGCCATGTTCGGCAAAGGATTCGGAAAAGCTGATGCCGGACTTGGCGTCACGCAGCGAAGCTTGAACCTCGGAGGCGTTGTTGCCGATGGACGATACGATGCCAAGGCCAGTTACGACGACACGTCTCATGAGAATCTCCGGTCCAGTGTATGGGGCCGATCAGACGGCCGAGGCTTCCTGCTTCGAGAGCCCGACCTTCAGGTCGGTAGCCTTGTAGATAGGTTCGCCGTCAGCCTTCAGCCAGCCATCGGCAATGCCGAGCACCAGGCGGCCGCGCATGACGCGCTTGAAGTCGATGCCGTATTCGACCTTTTTCACCGAAGGCGTGACCATGCCCTTGAACTTCACCTCGCCGGTGGAGAGCGCCATGCCCTTGCCGGACTCGCCGAGCCAGCCGAGGAAGAAGCCAGTCAGCTGCCACATGGCGTCGAGGCCGAGGCAGCCCGGCATGATGGGATTGCCGATGAAGTGGCAGGGGAAGAACCAAAGGTCCGGCTTGATGTCGAATTCGGCGCGGACGAAGCCCTTGTCGAACTCGCCGCCGGTCTCGCTGATCTCGGTGATGCGATCGAACATCAGCATCGGCGGGGCCGGCAGCTGGGCATTGCCGGGTCCGAACAGCTCGCCGCGGGCACATGCCAGCAATTCTTCGTAGCCGTAGCTGGATTTCTGATCGGCCATGAACACCTTCCCCGTAATAGTTCTCGGGCGGTGCCACGCCCTTCTTGTGTGCTCTCACTAGCACAGACTGTTTGCAGCCGGAAACCGGCGTTTGCGATTAACGTGCCCGTCCGCCTGGGTCAATGCGCGCTATTGATCGCATTTGAACGACAGAATATATGTCAGGCATAGCTTGCCGGCGTTCCATTCGGATTTGAGGGCGCCTGGCGGATATTATTGAGGCGAAGGCCAACTTCGACGAGGCAAACCGAGTGGATTCCCGCAAGGCCAGTATTGCTGTGGAAGCGCGTGTCCGTGACGCGGGGCTGAGGCCCACGCGGCAGCGCATCGCGTTGGCCGAACTCCTGTTCGCAAAGGGCGACCGCCACCTCTCGGCGGAGGAGCTGCACGAAGAGGCGCTGGGCGCCGGCGTGCCGGTGTCGCTGGCGACCGTCTACAACGCGCTGCACCAGTTCACCGAGTCCGGGCTCTTGCGCATTCTCGCGGTCGAAGGCTCGAAGACCTATTTCGACACCAACACCTCCGACCACCACCACTTCTTCATCGAAGGCGAAAACCGCGTGTTCGATATCGAATCGGGCCCGGTCACGGTCACCAACCTGCCGGAACCTCCGGAAGGCATGGAAATCGCCAATGTCGATATCGTGGTAAGGCTCAGGCCCAAGCGCACGGCCTGATGGCCGGCCCCGCGATAGGGGCTTTTCGTTGCAACCGCCAATTTTCGCCGCAGGCGTCGCCTTTGCGCGTCCTTGAGGACGCGCGGCACGGCAGGGTCAGCCGTCAGTTCTCGATGCTTTCGCCGGGGTATGCACCCCAGACCTGCGACTGGCTGAGCCAGCCGCTCGTGCCGGCAAAGGTCATCTCGCACCATTCGCCGTTGCACTGCTTGATCGAGCCGATCACGCCTGGGTCGATGACGGCGACGGTGCGCGCGCCCTGTTCGGGTTTGGCCAGCAGGTTGAGCTGTGCCGGCTTGCCGCGCTGCCAGGGAGCCGTCATCGCCGTGCGGTGGCCCGACAGCAGCGACTGGTTGATCCAGCCCTCGGCACCTTCCGAGTCGCGCACGCGGCGCCAGTTGTCATATTCCTGGATGATTTCCATCGGCAGGCCCGGCTTGAGATAAAGCCAGTCGACCGGATAGTTGACGCCGGGGCCGATGCGCGAATTGACTTTGCCGGATTTCAGGCTGACGAATCGCGGCAGCGGCAGCCCGCTCGGGCCGAGCCTGACGTCCTGGGCCGCCACGGCGGGGCCGACCAGACCGGCATTCGGCGAAACGAAAGCAATGCCGATCAGTGCTGCGCTGACGGCCAGGCGGAGCGACGCGAAACCAGACACTTCCGTAACCTCTGTTTGAACCTGGTGTCCTTTTGGCGGGCACCCTTTTTCTTTGTCTTCGGCGGCACTGCTTGTTACACAGATTACCGCTCAGTGATCGGTTCCCAGTTTCGCCGGTCTTGGTTAAAGAGGTCTCAACGAGATCTTCGTCGAGGATAGAATGGCCGGTCGAAAAAAGCCTCTCGTCGTCATTACGCGCAAGCTGCCCGACCAGGTCGAGACGCGCATGCGCGAATTGTTCGACGCGCGCCTCAATGTCGACGACCGACCGATGACCCAGCCGGAGCTGGTGGCGGCGGTCAAGGAGGCCGACGTGCTGGTGCCGACGGTCACTGACACCATCGACGCAGCCCTGATCGAGCAGGCCGGGCCTAATCTCAAGCTGATCGCCAATTTCGGCAATGGCGTCGACAAGATCGATGTCACCGCTGCCGCGAAACGCGGCATCACCGTCACCAACACGCCGAATGTCTTGACCGAAGACACGGCCGACATGGCGATGGCGCTGATGCTCGCCGTGCCGCGCCGCCTGACCGAGGGCGCGAGCGTTCTCACCGGCGACAAGAAATGGGCTGGCTGGTCGCCGACCTGGATGCTCGGCCGCCGCATCGGCGGCAAGCGTCTCGGCATCGTCGGCATGGGCCGCATCGGCACCGCCGTTGCCCGCCGCGCCAAGGCTTTCGGCCTGTCGATCCACTATCACAACCGCCACCGCGTGCTGCAATCGGTCGAAGACGAGCTGGAGGCGACCTACTGGGAAAGCCTCGACCAGATGCTCGCCCGCATGGACATCATCTCGATCAACTGCCCGTCGACGCCGGCGACCTTCCATTTGCTGTCGGGGCGCCGGCTGGCGCTGATGCAGCCGCACGCCTACCTCGTCAACATCGCCCGTGGCGACATCATCGACGAGGATGCACTGGTCAAGATGCTGCAGGACGGCAAGCTTGCCGGTGCTGCCCTCGACGTCTTCGAGCATGAGCCGGCGGTCAACCACAAGCTGCTCAAGCTCGCCGCCAAGGGCAAGGTGGTGCTGATGCCGCATATGGGCTCGGCCACCATCGAAGGCCGTATCGACATGGGCGAGAAGGTCATCATCAACATTCGTGCCCATGTCGACGGGCATCGCCCGCCGGATAGGGTGCTGCCGCTCAGGACCTGATCAGCGAGGGCGCTGCACGTTCGCTGCGTCCTTCGAGGCTCGAAGGACGCACTGATGAATTCAGTCCGTCAGGTCCGAACCCCGAATCGTCACCTCGCCGTCAGCCCCGACCCGCACTTGCTGGCCTTCGAAGGCGCTGAACGCGTCGCGCGGCAACTTCACCGCCACCGGGGTCATCCAGCCCATCTCGCGCGCCACGATCAGCCCGAGCAGCAGGATGGCGTCGGGCTCGTGCAGCACCAGCGCCGCCGGCGCATGGCCGGCATGCACCAATTCCATCAGCACCGCCGACGCCGACGACGAGCCGATGGTGCCGGGCAGGAACAGCACTTTGCCGGCGATGCTCTCTCCGCATTCAGGATGGCGCACGTCGGCAATGCGTCCGGATTTCGGATCGACCCCACCCCAGAAGCTGATCGGCGCCGACAGGATCAGTGCCGGGCCTTCGCCCGCCTGGCCTGGTACCAGGATTGCGGCCTGGCTCATCGTTTGATCTCCGCAAACAGCGGCCTGCCGGCGACGGCGCTCTCGACGCAATCGGCGAGCGAGCCATAAAGCACGGCATAACCGGTATTGCCGGGCGCATAGTGGGCGAACTTGCCGGAGTTGGTCATCAGCACGCCGCCCGACCGGTCGGGCAGGATCGGCGTCACGACCACGCAGGTATCAGCGACGATGACCACGCCCAGGTCTTCCAGCACCTTGCGCCTGCCGTCGCGGTCGAGTTCGCCAAGAACATGCCGGCCGGTGCAGGCGTGGATCGGCACTGTGAGTCGCCGCCCTGACATCAGCCGCTCCAGCGCGTCGAATTCCGCCAGCGACAAGTGCGGGCTGCCGATGGCGACGGCGTCGATTCGGTCGGCGTTTTCAGCCGTCGACAGGCGCGCCTGCGCCTCGGCGACCATGTCCGGCGTGACGCGGATCACAGTTTCGGCATCCACGCCGCCCAGCGCCGTCTCGGCATCGGGTGCTTCCGGCGTCACGCCTGCGATGTGAGACAGCCCGACCGCGCCCGACGAGGCCGCGGCGGCACCGAATGCCTTGAGCGCGTCCTCGCCGGGATTCTTGGTCACACCCGTGACGACACCAACCGCGTCGCCGACTTCGCGGCCATAAAGGCTGCCCAGCACCGGCCAGGCGATCTCGGAAGCCATGAAGGTCCGGGGCAGGGCGGAGACGTCGAACACCAGCCTGGCCAGGCGATTTTCTGGCCGGTGCAGGCCATAGTCGGGCGCCCGGCCTGATATGGCGCAGGCGATGTCGAGGAAATCGCCGTAGCGGTTGGTGCGCGCGCCGAGGACCGAATTGCAGAACACCACCGCGTTCGATTCGCCCCAGGCGACGTCGCTGCCCAGAGCGGGCCGGTGGCCGGCCTGATAGGGCGCGCAGGTCCAGCTCTGTTCGCAGCCGAGCTTGCGATAGGCCTCCATCATGCGCCGCGCCATCGAGCGTTGCGGCTCTTCCAGGCGCACGCGCGAGCAGCCCATGAGGTCGAGCGCGCCGACATTGAGCGTCGAACGCACCCCTACCCGCGCGCCGCCTTCGACCAGTCTTTCTGCGAACAGCGTGCCCGAATCGCCGTGGTAGAGCGCACCGTCGATATGCGCCGAGGCAATCGGGATCAGCCTGGGGGCGCCGAGCAGGGCGGCACTTTCGGCGACGATGCGCATCGCCATCGCCGCACCATCGGTGCCATTGGCGATCCGCCGCTCGTCGGCTGTGAGTTCGAGGCTCAATTGAGCGTCTTCCGGTAGGTGATCGAGGTCGGGCGGTCGTAGCCCTCGTGTGCCGTGCGCTCGAATTCGACGAAACCCATCCGTTCGAAGGTCGCGTGATTGGCTTCGAGCTCGATTCGGGTCTGCAGTTCGAGTGTGGGTTTGCCTTGCGCGACGGCATGGTGTTCGGCCGCCTGCATCAGCGCCCGGCCGATGCCCATCCCGCGGGCACTGTCATCGACCGCCAGCTTGCCGACATAAAAGCCGTCGGCGCGCTCGGCGGCGAAGATGCAGCCGGCGAGCCTGCCGTCCAGCGTGGCGATGAAACAGATCTCGTTGCTGGCCTTGTCGCGAAGGTTGGCCGGCGTCAGCCGATGCGCCGAGGACGGCGGGTCGATGACGCCGTCCATGTAGGCGAAGGACCGCATGATCAGGTCATGCAATTCGGCCCAGGCCGAAAAATCCTCGGGGAGGCGGGTGCCGATCACGCCGGTCATCGTCAGGGCGCCTTGTAGCGGACCGTGTCGAACCGGGCGCCGAGCGCATCGTAGAGCAGCAGGCGGCCGACCAGCGGTTCGCCGATGCCGGTGATCAGCTTGATCGCCTCCATTGCCTGCAGCGTGCCGATGACGCCTGTCAGCGCGCCGAGCACGCCTGCCACCGCGCAGGAGGGCACAAGTCCCGCCGGCGGCGGTTCGGGAAACAGGTCGCGGTACGAGGGGTTTCGGCGTCCGTCGGCACCGGACTCGAAAGGCTTCAGCACGGTGATCGAGCCGTCGAAACGACCGACCGCGGCATGCACCAGCGGCCGCTTCACCTCGGCGCTGGCGTCGGCCACGGCGTAGCGTGTTTCGAAATTGTCGGAACCGTCGATGACCATGTCATAACCGGCGATCAGATCCGCCGCATTGTCGGGCGTCAGCCTGAGCTTGTGCAGTTCGACCTTCACATGCGGGTTGATACGCAGGATCGCGGTCCTTGCGCTTTCGGCCTTGGAGATGCCGATCGACTGGGTGTCGTGGATCACCTGGCGCTGCAGGTTGGACAACGAGACATGATCGTCGTCGACGATGCCGAGCGTGCCGACGCCTGCCGCCGCCAGATACTCAAGAACCGGCGCGCCGAGCCCGCCGGCGCCGATCACCAGCACGCGGGCGCGCTTCAGCTTCTGCTGGCCCGGGCCGCCGATCTCCGGCAGCACGATGTGGCGGGCGTAGCGTTCGAGTTCTTCTGAAGAGAGCGGGGCTGACTGGTTCATGACGCAACCATATCGCCGCGAGTTCTGCTTGTCAGTCCGGTAGCGGCGCGATCTATGGGGCCATGCCGTCGGGACCGGCCGTCGCTCGAACGCTGCCGTGGTCGACGGTCAGGAACTGCGCCCGCCCAGCGAGGCTCGAAAACAGGCTGGCTTCGGTGCCGGTCATGAAGGCCTGGCAGTTGAGGTCCTCGAGGATCTCGAACAGCGCCGCGCGGCGTCCGGCGTCGAGATGGGCGGCGATCTCGTCGAGCAGCAGGATGGGGGCTGCGCCCGCCATTTCGCCGGTCAGGCGCGCATGCGAGATGACGATGCCGACCAGCAGTGCCTTCTGCTCGCCGGTCGAGCACAGTTCGGCCGGCATCGATTTCGGCCGATGTCGCACCAGCAGGTCGGAGCGATGAGGGCCTTCCAGCGTGCGGCCCGCCGCACGGTCGCGGTCGCGGTCGCTCGCGAGCGCCTGGCGGAAGCGCTCTTCCAGTTCCACCGCCGGCATGTTGCCGATGCTTTCCTCCAGCGTTCCGGAAAGCGCCAGCTCGGCCTGCGGGAAGGGGCCGGTCTCGGGCATGCGGCCGATCATGGCGGTGAGCAGCCGCACCATCTCGACGCGGGCGGCGGCGATAGCCGCACCGGTCTCGGCCATCTGGATCTCGATCGCATCGAACCAGGCATTGTCGCGGCGGTCCTCTGAAAGCAGCCGGTTGCGGCCGCGCATCGCCTTTTCGTAGTCGAGCGCGCGCTGGCCGTGTGCCGGGTCGATGGCCAGCACCAGCCGGTCGAGGAAGCGCCTGCGGTCGCCGGTCGGCCCGGTGAACAGCGCGTCCATCGACGGCGTCAGCCAGACCACGCGCAGCCAGTCGAGCATCTCGTCGGCCGACTTTGCATTGGCGCCGTTGATGCGCACGCGCCGGCCGGCTTCGTTGGCGGCTTCCGGTGCGGTGCCTGTGCCGATTTCGACATCGCCGAACGATCCTTCGATGCCGGCATGTACGGCAAAGCCGCCGGCACTGCCTTCGCGCGCCACGTCAGGATAGGGCGCGCGGCGCAGCCCGCGCCCAGGCGTCAGAAACGAAATCGCTTCGAGCAGGTTGGTCTTGCCGGCGCCGTTGTCGCCGGTGAACACCACGGCACCAGGCCTGAGGTCGAGCGCAAGCGAGGCATAGTTGCGGAAGTCCGTAAGCGTGAGCTTGCGGATATGCGTCGAGGGGATGCGTTTTCGCTCGCCCCCCGGTTCCTGGTCTGGCACGGGCGTCGGGGCGCTACACGCGCATCGGCATCAGCACGTAGAGAGCGTTCTCGTCGGCTGTGTCGTGGATGAGCGTGGGGGAGCCGGCATCGGCCAGCATGAAGCGCGCTTCGCTGCCCGAGAGCTGGGCGGCGACGTCGAGCAGGTACTTGGCGTTGAAGCCGATCTCGATCGGGTCCGACGAGTAGTCGGCGGCGAGTTCTTCGGTCGCGCTGCCCGAATCGGGGTTGTTGACGGCAAGTGTCACCTGGCCGTCGGCGATCGTCAGCTTCACCGCGCGGCCGCGCTCGGACGAGATAGTCGAGACGCGGTCGACGGCCGCGGCAAAGCTCTGCCGGTCGATGATCAGCTGCTTGTCGTTGCCGCTCGGAATGACGCGCTGGTAGTCGGGGAAGGTGCCGTCGATCAGCTTCGAGGTCAGGATCACGCCGCCGATGGTCAGGCGGATCTTGGTATCGGAAAGCTCGGTCGTCACCGCCACGTCGGGCGTGTCCATCAGCTTCTGCAACTCGCTGACCGTCTTGCGCGGGATGATGATGCCCGGCATGCCTTCCGATCCGGCCGGAGCCTCGACCTCGGCACGGGCGAGGCGGTGGCCGTCGGTGGCAACCGCACGCAGCATCAGCTTGCCGCCGCTCTCATGCGTGTGAAGGTAAATGCCGTTGAGGTAGTAGCGCGTCTCTTCGGTCGAGATGGCAAACTGCGTCTTGTCGATCAGGCCCTTCAGCGCCTGGGCGTCGAGCCGGAAGATATGCGAGAAGGTGCCGGCCGAAAGCTCCGGGAAGTCCGACTGCGGCAGGCATTGCAGCCGGAAGCTCGAACGGCCCGACACCACCGACATGGCGTTGCCGTCTTCGTCGGTCCTCAGCATCACTTCGGCGCCGTCGGGCAGCTTGCGCACGATGTCGTAGAGCAGGTGGGCGGGTACGGTGGTCGCACCGCCTTGCTCGACATTTGCCGGCGTAGCTTCCGAGATCTCGAGGTCGAGGTCGGTGGCCTTGAGTTCGAGGCTTGCGCCGTTGGCCTGCAGCAGCACGTTGGAAAGAATCGGGATCGTGTTTCGCCGCTCCACCACGCGGTGCACGTGGTTCAGCGACTTCAACAGGTTGGAGCGTTCCAGGATAACACGCATGACGAAACAGGCTCGCTTATTTGAAGGTGCGGGCTCACGGGCTCGAATGCGCCCGGGAAAGCCCGCAACACGATCGGAATTGCGCCGAGTCTGACAGTAAAAGCTATGGAAAGGCAAGCCCGCGCAGCCATTCCAGGGCGGTTGCGCGGGCGTTCTGGGGATAAGTGGCGGACGTCGATCGGTCGCCGCCGCCACCGAGCCGTCAGGCCTGGTCGTTGATCAGCCTTCTCAGCAGCTCGAGTTCCTGCGCCAGCGTGTTGTCGCCGCCCGAGAGGTCCTCGATCTTGCGCACGGCGTGCAGCACGGTTGTGTGGTCGCGGCCGCCGAAGCGCCTGCCGATCTCGGGCAGCGAGCGCGGCGTCATCACCTTCGACAGATACATGGCGATCTGGCGCGGCTTGACGATGGTGCGGGTGCGGCGGTTCGAAAGGAGCTCCGTCTTCGACACGTTGTAGTGGCGCGCGACGACGCGCTGGATGTCTTCGATACGCACGCGCTTGGGCTCGCCCGAGCGATAGATATGGCCGAGGATCTCGTCGATCCGCTCGATCGACAGCTGCGGTTCGAACGACTGGCGGAAGATCAGCTGGTTGAAGGCGCCTTCCAGTTCGCGGCCGCTGCCGGTGACCGTGCGGGCGACATGGGCGAGGATCTCCTCGTCGATGGCAAGGTTCGGGTCTTCGTTCTTGGCGCCGGCAAAGCGCATCTTGAGCATGCCCAGGCGCATGCCGAAGTCCGGCGCCGACATTTCGAGCGCCACGCCGCCATTGAGGCGTGAGCGGACGCGGGGTTCGAGCGATTCCAGTTCTGCCGGCGGGCGGTCGGCTGCCACCACGACCTGCTTGGCCGAGTCGAGCAGCATGTTGATGAGATGGCAGAACTCGTGCTGGATCGACTTGCCCTGCAGGAACTGCATGTCGTCGATGATCAGCAGGTCGATGTCGCGCAGCTGTTCCTTGAGCGTCAGCGCGTTGTTGTCGCGGATCGCGGTCGCAAAACGCCACATGAAGTATTCGGCCGTCAGGTAGACGACACGCGACTTCGGGTTCTGGCGCAGCGACTCGGCGGCGATCGCCTGGAGCAGGTGCGTCTTGCCGAGACCGACGGTGGCGTGGAGGAACAGCGGGTTGAAGCGCGAGTTCGATTCCGCCACCGCACGGGCGGCGGCCAGCGCCACGCGATTGGACGGGCCTTCGACGAAGGACTGGAACGTGTAGCGCGGGTCGAGCGGCGAGCCGAGAACGCTCTGCTTGAACTCCGCATCCGCCGTGCCGTTGCGGGCAGGGGCGGGGCGTTCGGTGCGTCCGGCAGCCACGGTGCTGGTGGCCAGGGCCGTCTGAGCCTGGCGCACCGGCTTGCGCAGTGCTGCGGCCTCGGCTTCGACGCCGGGACGCATCTGGCGGGTGGCCGTGCGGATGATGATTTCGAGCTTCAGGAGCTCGGGTTCTTCCTGCCGCCAAAGCTCGGAAATCAGATCCAGATAGTGGCTGTTGATCCAGGAACGCAGGAAGGCCGTCGGCACCGAAAGGCGCACCACGCCCTTCGAAGTCTCGGCAAGCTTCATGCGGCCGAACCAGCTCGAGAATACTTCGCTGCCCAGGCGAACCTGCAGCTGCGTCTTGACCCGGTCAAAATTCTTCTCTGCGGCGCTGGTTGCTGCCACTTCGTTCCCCTCGATCAGTTCGCCGGTAAAAAGAAAGCCCGCATTTGCTTCCCTTTCGATGCCGCTTTGCATGTCGCAATCCCTAACCTTCGGTCCTCGTTGCCGTATGGGGATGCGCCGCTCGCATCTCCACCGGTATGTTCATTCGGGATGCTGCCGTTTCCGGCGAGGCCCCGTATCGCCTTCCTCGGCGCCGTCAGGCGCTTTCGGAAGGCTGGTGCTGCGGGGGCAGCAGCACCAGGCAAATGCGTAGCCCTCCGGCGAAATCGCCGGTGCATTGCAAAGTCACCATGCCGTGTATCCCCACACGCCCCAAGTATAGCTCGAAGTGAGCACGCCTCCCCCGATCGCGGATTCCATCCACGCCGAGAACGCCGCCGATTTTTAGGCTTGGCAGAGGGCTTGGTGCCCGTCCCTTCGATGAAAAGACCTTACAAAAATCGCTGTGGACAGGGCAAGGCCGAGTCTAACGCGTTTTTAATGAATCTGCTTAGCCCCCGCCCGGATTCAAAGCCCGTTTGTGTCCCTCGCGCGGCCAAAGCCTTTGTGATTCAAACCCTTTTCCGGGGATCGAAAAAAACCGGGCCCTGTTGGAAAAAATTATAAAAGAATCCGCTTGACACCAACTTGTCCCCCAAGCCCCGCGGGTGACGTGAACAAGCTGTGGATGACCGTTCACAACTCTATGAATTTACAGGAGAATTTCTGCCAGGGTGAGTCTGCGGGGGAGGCCGCTTGCTGCAGTTGTACTTATGAGAATAGCCGCATATGCCGGCAAAGAACTTGGTGCCCCAAGGGTATG